>JABAAB010000096.1 GCA_014238945.1 Lysobacterales bacterium | reverse complement strand
TTTGGATTGGTCGATGTCGAAACCTATTACTTTGTAGCCCGCTTCGGCGTAGCGGAGGCTTAGGGGGAGGCCTACGTAGCCCAGGCCGATTACTCCTATGATGGCGGCTTTATTGTTTAGTTTGGTTATTAGGGTTTGTTTTGGGGTCATTTGTTGTGTTGGTTGTGGTTTTTGAGAAAGGGTGAAATGGGTTCCGGGTCGAGCCCGGAATGACAGGTTAGGTCCGGATTGACGGGTCGCGCCCGGAATGACGGGTCAAGCCCGGAATGAGGTATCAAGCCCGGAATGACGGGGGGTGTGGTATTTCGTGTACCAGTTTGTGAACTTTTTTAGGCCCTTTTTTATGTTTGTTTTGGGTTTAAAACCCACTGCATTGTTTAAGGCATCCACGTTGGCGTAGGTTGCTTTCATGTCTCCTTTTTGCATGGGCAACATGTTTAGTTTGGCTTTTTTGGCCAGGCAATCTTCCAGGGTGTGGATGAAATCCATTAGTTCTACCGTGTTGTTGTTACCTATGTTAAAGACCCGATAGGGAGCGTAACTGGTAGATAGATTTGCTTCTTCTCCACTCCATTGCGTATCAACTTTGGGTTGTTTATCAACAATCCGGATTACGCCCTCAACGATGTCATCGATATAGGTGAAATCACGTTTCATCCTGCCTTCGTTAAATACCTGGATGGGCTCTCCTGCAAGTATTTTTTTTGTGAAGCTGAAATACGCCATGTCGGGGCGACCCCAGGGTCCGTAGACGGTGAAGAACCTTAGGCCGGTGCAGGGCAAGTTGTATAGGCTTGCGTAGCTGTGAGCCATCAGCTCACCAGCTTTTTTTGTAGCTGCGTAAAGGGATACCGGGTGGTCTACGTTGTCTTGTTCTGAGAACGGTAAGCTGGTGTTGGCGCCGTAGACTGAACTGGATGAGGCGAAGACCAGGTGGTTTACTTTTGATTGGCGGCAGCCCTCCAGGATATTGGCGAAGCCCACGAGGTTGCTGTCTATGTAGGCTTGCGGGTTTTCTATTGAATAGCGTACACCTGCCTGGGCTGCCATGTTTACTACCCGCTCGAATTTCTGTTCGGCAAACAGTTGCTGCATTGCTGGGCGGTCTGCAATATCCAGTTTCTTGAAACTGAAGTTGGGGTGGTCTTTTAGTCTGGCCAGGCGGGCTTGTTTTAGTGAGACATCGTAGTAGTCGTTTAGGTTGTCTATGCCAGTGACTTCGTCGCCGCGTTCAGTGAGGCGAAGGGCCAGTTCGTTGCCTATGAAACCGGCGGCACCTGTGACTAGGGTCTTCACTTTTGGTTTTGTGTTCTGGTGAGTCGCAGGAGATCCTCGCTTTCGCGAAGATGAAGGTGCCACTTATTAACGTTTTTCTGCATTGTTTGTGTTGAGTTCGGTCTTTAGTTGTTCTATTTCTACTTTTAATGCTTCGTACTCCTCCAGTTTTCTTTGCAGGAAACGCACCGAAATTTTTGCCTTGGCCTCGATTCCTTTCGGGGTGAGGATGTAGAGGTAGGCTCTTTTGTTTGAGCTGTTTTTGAAGTTCTTGGCTATTATCAGACCTCTGTTGATCAGGGCCTTCACGCAGTAATTGGTTTTGCCCAGGCTGATGCCCAGAGCTTCGGCCAGTTGGCGTTGGGTTACGTCTGGGTTGTCCTCCAGGTGGCGGAGTACTTTCAGGTTTGTTTCTTGAGTGGTGGTCATTATTTCCTGGCTTGGTGCACAGCTATCATGTTTGTCCTTCCTGCGGGTTGTTTTGGTTTTGTCCTTCGGAAGAAATTGGGGTCATTTTTCTTACAACTTTCTCGGTCAAATACCGATGCCCTGAGCATTGTCTGATTGGTATAAATGCCTGGTGAAAGTTACCGACTATTTCAAACTCTTCAGGAACCGCCCTGATCGTGCAATAATCAGGGATGAATGGATCGAGCGTGTCATTCAATTTCCTGAGGCCGAAGCGGTGCAGGAGGACGGTCGCATTCGTCGTTGGGCGAAAGTGGATGACATGGACGGACGGTACCTGAGGGTGATTCTTTTAGCAGACGGGGTTACCGTGCATAACGCATTTTTTGATCGCAGGTTTAAACCATGAAAGTCAAGTATTTTAAGGATACCGACACGTTGTATATTGAATTTAGTTCTCAAAATATTTCTGATACGAAAGATCTTGATGAGAATACGTTGCTTGATCTTGATCTGAATGGCAATATTTGCGCTATCACCTTTGAACATGCTAGTGAGCGTACTGATGTTCAGCGTGTAACACTTGAAGGGATTGCCGCCTAGGGCTCCAAGTATCAGAAATACGTAATTGTTGGTAGTAAGCCCGCCATCCCCGTCATACCCGCCATCCCCGCGAAAGCAGGTATCTAACTCATCCTACCGTAGGCCTGCCAATCGCATGAAGTGTAAAGCCATGCTCAACAGACTTGTCCCTTGACCAGATATTACGCCCGTCCACCAATACTTTTTGCGCCATCTCCCCGGCCAGACGCCTGAAATCCGGCACCCAATACAGTTTCCATTCGGTCACCAGTACCAACGCATCTGCGTTTATGGCGGCTTCATATGGGTCATCGTGCAAGACGAACCTCCCCTGACCAGGGTACAAATGCTGTGCCTCTTCCATTGCCTCGGGGTCGTGTGCGTGGATATTTGCCCCTGATTCCAGTAGCGCTTCAATTAGCACACGGCTAGGTGCTTCCCGCATATCATCGGTATTAGGCTTAAAAGCCAGCCCCCAAATTGCAATTCGCTTACCCTGGAGATTGCCACTGAACGCATTTTTTAGCATTTCAAATAAGCGGGTTTTTTGATGGTCATTTACGCTTTCGACCGCATTGAGTATCTTGGTCTCAAACCCATGACTGGCTGCAGTATGGCTTAATGCCCGCACATCTTTCGGAAAGCAAGAGCCACCGTAACCCGGACCCGGGTATATAAATGAATAGCCAATACGTGGATCAGATCCAATTCCCTGGCGTATGTGTTCGATATCAGCACCCACCTTTTCAGCAATATTGGCAAACTCATTCATCAGGCTGATTTTTGTCGCAAGCATGGCATTTGCAGCGTACTTGGTTAGTTCAGATGAATGCACATCCATGAAAAACATTTTCTCGTGATTGCGATTGAAGGGTGCGTAGATTTCCCGTAGTAGTGCTTCACTTTGCTCATCAGCAACACCGCACACGATTCTGCTCGGTTTCATAAAGTCCTTGATCGCGGCACCTTCTGCGAGGAACTCGGGGTTTGATGCGACACTGAAGCTGATCTGTTGCCCTCTGACATCAAGTTGATTTTGAATTTCCTCCCGAACAAGGTCACAGGTACCAACGGGTACCGTTGACTTCACAATAACCAACAGGCTCTTAGATAAATGCTGACCGATGCCGGTAGCAACTGCCAGCACATGCCCCAAATCTGCCGAGCCGTCTTCAGAAGGAGGGGTCCCCACCGCAATCAGCAATGCCTGGGCATGATCTACGGCCTCTGCCATTGAAGTGGTAAAACTCAGCGAGTTGCGGCTCATGTTACTCACCAGCATATCTTCCAGGCCCGGCTCATATATTGGCGGTTTGCCCTGAAGAAGATTGTTAACACGGTCTTCGTCGATATCCATGCACAGTACGTTGTGGCCGGCCTCAGCCAGCCCTGCGCCGCTGACGAGGCCCACGTAGCCGGATCCTATGATTGAGATTTTCATATTTTAATATTCAGTTGACTGGGTTTGTTGGGTGTAGATTCCGGGTTCTGCGATTCGCGACCCCGGGATGACGGTGGGATGTCATGCCCGCCCAACTGAAGGCATCCCCGTCCCTGGTATGTCACCCCTACCCTGGAACGTCATCCCCGCGAAAGCGGGGATCTATCCCCTCCAAGCACGCTACCGCCCTACAAAGCAATTCTGGCTTCGCATAAGGTCGTTCGCCTGGCTCTTCCCTGCAGGGTTGTTAGTCCTGACCTGCGTTAGGGTAAGCAATGTTCAGGTGCTGAACGTACTGTTAATTGGTACAGGATTCTTCGTTCTCTTTGAAATAAATTGCAATCTGTATACCAGATCCCCGCGTTCGCTTGGATGACCCCGAACCGAGGGTGAAGGTGACCCGGGGATGACAGGAAACTGGTAATGGCGCTCAACCGGTTTTTTGCAGCAGTAGTGCATCTACTTCTACCTTGGTTGGGCGGCCAAGCAGTTCCATCAATATCAAGGCGCGGTTTTCGCTGTTTCTTTCCTGCACGATGCCGTCCACTCCCGCCAGGGGGCCGTCAAACAAACGCACCTTGTCCCCCTTTTTTATTGTCACTGGCTTGATGTTGATCAGTCCGGTGATGGAGCAAATTCGGTTCTTGATGGCCTTGATGATGTGCTCCGGGACTATTGCAAGTTCGGTGCCGAAACGAACCATGCTGATGACGCCCGGGGTTGAACGCACCGGGGCCAGATTCTGGGTGCCCGCCACGGCGTTTAAAAACAGATACCTTGGAAAAAGGGGTTCTATAATTTTTTTCTTTTTACTGCGGCGTTGATAGGGGTTTTCAGCCAGGGGCAGAAAGCACTTGTAATCCTGGCGTTGCAGGTTTTCCAATGCAATTTGTTCCTGGCGCGGCTTGGTCACAACCGCGAACCAGTTTGGGATTTCTGGCTCCATTATCCTCCCCTGTTTGTAGCTTCCCCGAAGGCAAATTATAGCTTATGTTCATGGATTGAACAAATGAACTTCGCATTGCGGATATTCGCTCCATTCTTCCACGAATAACGGAATGGGCGGGGTTGACCAAAATTTTTTAGACAATACCCCTGAAATACTCGATCGTTGGCTCCAACCCCTCATCCAGGGGGATATCCGGTTCCCATCCCAACTCTGCCCTGGCGGTTGAAATATCCGGTTGCCTTTGCGTCGGATCGTCCTGTGGTAATGGCTTGTAAACAATTCGGGAACCGTTGCCTACCATGGTCAGTACTTTTTCTGCCAGCTCCCTGATGGTGAATTCGTTCGGGTTACCCAGGTTTACCGGGCCGGTCAGGCCATCCCGGGAGTTCATTAGCCTGATCAGGCCATCCACCAGGTTGGCGACATAGCAGAAAGACCGGCTCTGGCTACCATCACCGTAGATGGTGATGTCCTGCCCTTTTAATGCCTGGACGATGAAATTGGAGACCACGCGCCCATCGTTGGGCAGCATGCGCGGACCATAGGTATTGAATATACGCGCCACCTTTATCTCGGTGTCATGTTGTCGTTGGTAGTCGAAGAACAGGGTTTCGGCGCAGCGCTTGCCCTCGTCGTAACAGGACCGCACACCGATGGGGTTGACGTTGCCCCAGTAGTCTTCTGTCTGTGGATGTACCTCGGGGTCTCCATATACTTCGCTGGTTGATGCCTGCAAAATACGCGCTCCGGTACGCTTGGCCAGGCCCAGCATATTTATCGCGCCATGTACGCTGGTTTTTGTGGTTTGCACCGGGTCACGCTGGTAATGGATCGGGGATGCCGGGCATGCCATGTTATAGATCTGATCCACCTCGACATACAGCGGCCAGGTAACATCATGTCGCATCAGTTCAAAATTCGGATTTTCAAGCAGATGGACTATGTTGCGCCGGGTGCTGGTGTAAAAGTTGTCCACACACAGTACATCATTGCCCTCATCAAGCAGTCTTTCACACAGGTGTGAGCCCAAAAAGCCGGCACCACCGGTGATCAGAATTCTGTTTGCTGTCATGTTTTTCCCCTGTCGTTGGCAATAGTCTATTGGTTTTTTGGGAGGAACGGTAGCTTGCGATCATTGGTCCTGAATTCTGGCCCACCTGGCCTTCATTTTCTGGACAATAGTAAATCCCCTACATTAAGACCAGGCGTATTTTGAATACTGCAATCCTCGCTCTTGCTGTGCTGGTAGTACAGTGCGCCTATGAAGATCATACTAAATAACGTACTATATTCGGACTGAAGGAGCTTCAAATGAAAATCTCTACCGATATCAAACCCGTTACTTATCTGAAATCGCGCGCCAAAGATTTATTGAATCAGGTAAATGAAACTCACAGGCCGATTGTCATAACCCAGAATGGGGAGCCAAAAGCCGTGCTACAGGACCCCGAAAGTTATGAAAACATGCGCAATGCGATCGGGCTTCTGAAGTTGATTTCATTGGGTGAAGAGGATATCCGACGTGGCAAATCAAAGACTCAGGACGAGGTTTTTTTAACCATGGATAAAATTCTGGCTTCCTGATAGTGAATGAAAAATATGTGGTTTACTGGGCCCAAGGTGCCGAGCAGGATCTAAAGTCAGTCATTGGGTACATAAAGTCCGAAAGCCCTACCGTAGCCAGGGGCCAGTTAAAGAAAATCCTTTCGAGAGTCTCAACACTAGACACCCTGCCCCAACGCGGACGTGTTGTACCCGAACTCGAACAGCAAGGCATTTTTCAATACCGGGAAATTATTGCCCCACCCTGGCGGATCATCTATCGTATTACGACCACCAGTGTTTACGTTTTGACCCTGATCGATTCGCGACAAAATGTTGAAGACATTCTGTTAGCACGATTAGTGAGATAGAAGTCAGTCCTATTATAGTGGGACATCACGCCCCAGAAACCGCCCATCACGCCAGCAGCGACGCATTACGTACAGGTAGCTGAATCCGTAGGCAAGGTAAGCATAAAACATCAGGTATTCCGGCCACTGCAGGTAGTGCCCGGCCAGACCGGTCGCCGTTGTCAATAGGACCAGTGCGGTAATGCTGAGATAGGTTTGTTTGACGCTGAAACCGGCCTTTAAAAACAAGTGGTGCAGGTGATGCTGGTCTGCGTCAAAGGGTGAATTGCCTTGCTTTATCCGTGCAACGATCAGGCGCGTGGTATCGAATAACGGGATGCCGATCAGCCACACAGCGGTCATTGGCGCGAAAGCGCGGTTATCGCCACCGCCCAGGTCAATAAACTGCCAGGCCAGGAAAAGGCCAAGAAAACCGGACCCTGCATCGCCCATAAAAACCCGTGCACGGGGGTTCCATGGCAGACGTGCATTGAGCAGGAAGTAGCCAAACACCGCACCGATGGCGATGATCAGCAGTTGAACGTTATTGCCGTGTCCTGCTCCCAGTGCCATGACTGCCATGGCCGAGGCCGCGATAATAAAAATGGTAGAAGAGAGACCATCGACACCATCGATCATGTTAAAGGCATTGATCACCCCGAGGGCCGCGAAGAGGGTCAAAGGCACACTCAACCAACCCAGGGAAAACAAGCCATCCCACATCAGGTTGCCAAAATCGGTTAATACGATTCCACTGGCGAATATCATCACACAGCAGGCAGAAATTCCAGCAATTAAGCGAAAAACGGCACTGAGTTCTTTACGGTCATCCACCAGGCCAGTGAGTACCATCAGTCCACCGGCCAACAGCATTGGCGCCATGTTTGTTTCTTGCGGCCGGTTCATAATCATGATGGTCATTGCAACGTAGATGGCTACCCCACCCACCAACGGAACCGGACTGGAATGCACTTTACGGGCAGATGGATGGTCCACCTGGCCAAACCGCCTGGCCAACGGTGCCAGCAACAGACACAGCCCAAACGCCAACACAGCGCTGGCCAGTAAGATGCTCCACAATGCGACTGTCATGCTTGCCCTACCCTTATCAGGGTCTTATGAGTAACCATGAAGATGGTATTACCCTCAGTTAATCTCCCTGTTTAGATGATACCTGAAAAGCATTGTTTTTTCTCGTTTAAACTCCTAGAACATGCGCTCACCCGTCATTCCTGAGCACCCGTCATTCCTGCGCGCACCTCGTCATTCCCGCGAAGGCGGGAATCTCACCTGGCATGGCCTGTACCCGACAATAAGATCCCGGGTTCCGCTACTCGCGGCCCCGGGACAACGGAAAGGGACGTCATTCCCGCGAAAGCGGGAACCTACATCGCACCAAAGAAAACAATTCAGAAAACAATTCAGAAAACAAATCAGAAAAAAATACAGAAGACAATCAATCTAAACGATCGTATCCGAAGCAAGACTCCTGCCAAGAAAACGACCATCACTCCAACAGTGGTTCATCAAGCGTACATACACCACGCTGAAAGCAATAAAGGTATAAAACATCAGGTATTCCGACCAGCCGAATATGTGCCCGGCAAGGCCAATGGCGGTGGTGCATGTCACCATGCAAATGATCGCCATCCAGGTTTGCTGAACACTGAAACCCGCTTTCAGAAATGCGTGATGCAAGTGAAACTGGTCTGCTTTGAAGGCAGATCCCCCTCTTCTCCAGCGTTGCCCCATCAAGCGGGTGGTATCCAGTAACGGGATGGCAATTAACCACACCGCGGTCATCGGCTGAAAGGAACGGCGCTCACCACTACTCAGTTCAACAAATTGCCACGCCAGGAACAAACCCAGGAAAATTGATCCCGAGTCACCCAGGAAAACCCGCGCACGTCGGTTCCAGGGCAACCGTGCATTGAGAAGGAAATACCCCAATACCGCCCCGAAGGCGGCCAACAGTAACGCAGAGTTCACTATATGACCCGACAGAAATGCCAACCAGGCCATTGCAGCACATGCAGTCATGAATATCGCCGAGGATAAGCCGTCCATACCATCGACCATGTTGAAGGCATTGATCAAGCCTATCGCAGCAAAAATAGTTACAGGTACGCTAAACCAGGCCAGTGAAAATACTCCATTCCACAATATCGATCCAAAATCAGTGAGTACTACACCACCACCAAATATCATGATGCAACAGGCTATTGCCTGCAGAATTAAGCGCAAACGGGGGCTGAGCCTTTGCCGGTCATCTATCAGGCCGGTGACAAACATCAAGCTACAGGCCAACAACAACGGCCGAACCATGCTGACATCCGGTGCAATGATCAACATCATCCCAGCGAGAGTAAAGAATATCGCGGGACCGCCCACCAATGGCACGGGGTTCGCATGTAGTTTGCGCCGGGATGGCTGATCCATCAGACCAACAAATTTAGCCAGTGGCGTCAAAAACAAGCACAATGCCAACGACAGCCCGGCGGCTATTAGTGGCAGAACACCTGCATCTATGACTGGCATAAAGGACTACCCCTGGATTCCCACAGGGGTTATATATTAATAACATTGAGGTAAAGCGAGTACTGTCAAAAACACCAGTTATAGAGCTGCATCAAAGACTCATCATTCCGCGAAGGCGGGAATCTCTTCAAACGCCTGGCGAACCTGAAAGCAGATTCAGGGTCCTGCAATCCGCAGTCCTGGAATGACGTGATCCGTATCAATCCATAACCGGGTGGGAATTCACTTCAGTACGAATCATATCCTGGACCTTGTCGAACTTCCGAATCCAGACATCATCGGGAATCTGGAGGGTCGCTGGAAAACTATCACGTGCCAGTTGTGCCTCTTTCACACTGGAGTAGTTTCCTTGCACCAGCATGTAAAGTGGCTTGCTATTCCGGATCAGTGTGTAGGATGCAAAGGGAGCCAGTTCATCATGGTCCCGAATGAGATTTCCCAGACTGGATTGTTTTCTCAGCCCAATGACCTGGATGGTGTAGTGGTTTGGGTTCTGCGCCATTATCCAGGTGTGGGGAAAGATTTGGGTGCCAGGAGATGCTGAAGATGGGGGGCTCCCGTTTTCGCGGGAATGACTGTTATTCGTGATCCCGGGGCTGCGAGTAGCAGAACCCGGGACCTCCCCCATTTCCCCAGAAACAACATTCCCAGGCAACAGCGTTTGCAACAGCAGCTCAGCATGTTCATCCCCCTGCGCGGACGCGGCAGACAGGTACTGGGCCGCCATGGTTTTGTCTTGTTCCGTACCCCAGCCATTCAGGTAGAAAACCCCCAGGTTGTACTGACCATCAATATCACCTTGCTGCGCCGCTTTACTAAACCAAAGAAAAGCCTGTTGGTAATTATGCTCAACTGCAATCCCCTGCGAGTACATAAAACCCAGCTTGCTCTGGGCACCACTGTGACCCAGTTCTGCAGCCTTGTGCATCCAATTAGAAGCCTCGAAATAGTCCTTTGTTACACCCTGCCCCATCCAATAGAGCATGGCGATGGCGTAGTGGGTTTCAGTATAGGTGGCCGGACTTACTTCGCCGGGTGGGGAGGATATGACTTTTTGCCATTCCGACAGGGCTTGCCTGAATCTATTCGCATTATAAGCGTCCAGACCCGTCTGGTAGTCTGCTTGAGAGATGCTGCTGAGTATTAGGAATGCCAGAAGTAATATTTTTCTTTTTGGCGAAACCGGAGAGATTCCCGCTTTCGCGGGAATGACGTGGCGCGCGGGAGGGACGGGGTGTGCGGGAATGACATTACACACATCATCCCGGGGCTGCGAATAGCAGAGCCCGGGATCTCCTTCCAGCGAACAAAATTCAAACAACCTACTTGCCCGTTTGCAGAAAACGATGAATATTCCCCTCCAGGACAAGACAAGTCAGCACCCCGGTAGCAAAAGCCCCGGTATCAATGCTGATCCGGTTGGGACGAATCTGGGGTTCCATGAATATGCTGTGACCGTGAACGATAATGGCACCGTGATCAGCCTCACTGGTCAGGAATTCTTCACGAATCCATAACTTGTCTGCTGGCATCTGGGCATCGAGGTCAACTCCGGGCCGGATACCGGCGTGGACGAAGTAATAGGTTCCGCAACGCCAGGACTCGAAGCAATTGTGCAGAAATTCGCGGTGTGAATCCGGTAATTCATTGTCAAACCGCTCCGCCAATTGGGGTACTTCGTGGATGGTGGGCAGATGCGCAAGCGCAATACCATAGCTGTATAAAGCCTCTCGACCGCCAAAAGTTAACCACGCTGCCGCCTCTACCGGGTACTCAATAAAATCCAACAAAGCCTGTTCGTGGTTACCCAGTAAGAATATCGACTCAAACTCGGGTAAGGGATTAGAAACCAATGTCTCGATTACGCCGCTCGACTGCTCACCCCGATCAACATAATCACCCAGGTAAACAATGATTTTTGTCCCCTTGAAAGCAACCACATCGGCCAATATCAAAGTATGCAATTCTTCCAAAAGATCAGCCCGGCCATGAATATCACCAATACAGTAGACACGCTGTCCCCTCGGTATAAAAGGAGTAGTGCCCTTTTGTTCAGCTTTTCGAAATTTCCGGAATAGTTGCGAGATCATTTTGTTGTTATTGCTTGATGGCTCATGATTGTAATTATGCGGTTTTGGGGGAGAAAGGTCACTATTTGAAGAGAGGAGTGGTTTTAACGACTTTCAGGGAGGTCCCGGGTTCCGCTACCCGCGAAAGCCGGAATCCCCACCCTCAACACCACCCCAATCCAGAAAAACAAAAGCAAACAGCCAACTCCTTTCGCCCCAAACCCTTTCAATATACCTACATGCAAAAAAACCTGTGATTACATCATGACCAACCGTCCGGGTGGTGTCTTGTACGTCGGTGTTACCTCTAATTTGATAAAACATGCGTGGGAATATAAGAATGGACCGGGTGACGGGTTTACTGCCAGGTACAAGCTGAAGCGACTGGTCGCGCACAAAGTCAATAAACCAGCGTTCACCAGCACGGCTGGGAAAATCCAGTGACACTCGAGTCCGTACAGGCTTGTTGTGTCAAATGGTACGAACCTGAAGCCCCTACTCCGCATAAAGCCGGTAAGTACACTTTTTGTTCTGTACCAAGCTTGAGTTGTAAAGCAGACGATGCAACATCCGACAAGTATAGCGATTGTATCGTTCAGCCAGCCTCTTTAACTGTGATCAAACAAGCTTTTGAACGGCGTACATTCCTGAGTTCAGCCTTGAGGGATTCGAGAGATATCACCGCAACTTCTGGTTTTTCTCCTTGGAATTTGCGTTCGACGCCCGGGCAGAAAATGGGGGCACCGAATTGATTTGGGGTAGTATTTTCGAAGCGTTTTGCAGTGGCAATGGATAACTTCCGGGCCTTGCCAAAACTAGAGGAGGCTTCCCATATTTCCCGTACCCCTTGTTGGTGTAAATTTCCTGCTGCCCAGCGCAAGTGCAGGCAGGGGTGAACATTTCCATAGGGGTCAATGAGCAGGTCACCGGTTCCAACCTCGCAATGATGATATTCGCCCTCGGTTCCAGGTCCTTCAGCTGCGCCGCATTCCTGCACAACACCTTCGTCCCCGTCACCGTGCCAATGCTCAGCAATTTGCTGCAACTGCCCCCAAGAACTGGCTGACGGCTGAATTTTCAGCGGTTCCTGGTCGCCATTATCACGTGGACTAACCGGCCCTTGCCAGCGCAACTTTATTTTAAGCAAATCGCACAGGGCGAACATGTCGGACACTTCGTGCTCATTCCATGATGTCAGTGTACTAACGACTGATACCCGCAAACCGATTTCCAGCATCTCCGGAATATTCGACACGAGGCGTTCAAAACTACCCGGGACCCGGGTCTGTTGGTCATGCACCGCCGCACTCGCACCATGCAGACTTATCTCGACATCCAGGGGATTGACTTCCTGGTGCAGGCGCCGCGCGATGGCCCCGCGTAGCGCATGCCCATTGGACTTGACGCGTATTGCGAAACCGCGCTCACTTGCCGCTTTGCCGATTTCGAAAAACTGTGGATGAGCAAGTGGCTCGCCCCCGGTCAGCGTCAGGAATAACACACCCATGTCCGCAAGATCATCAAGTAAATTGATGTATTGCTGCGGTGACAAGGGTCTGCCTTGCGCTTCGACATCGTTGTAGCAAAAAAAGCAATCCAGATTACAGCTATAGGTGAGTTCCAACATGGCGCTGTGCAGTAAGTGCTGCTGGCGGATTCGTTCTTTTAATACGGTGTGATACACGTTTATTTCCCGTTCAGGCCAACATTCCACGTTCGCGCAATTCATCGAGAAAGCGCGCCACATCTGCTCTTATCTCCTCGGCGGGCGCCTCGTACTCATCTTCCAATGACTTCAGTAATCCCGCCAGAGAGATGTCTTCTTTCAGTAACTGGAGTACCCGCAAACCCAGGGCATTAACCACGATAACTTCAGGCTTGCGTTGATCGATCACCACGCCCTCTTCACCCACTGGTCGGAAGACAACGTCATGGTGCAGTTCGGGCTCGAATCCAGTCTGTTCAATACTCATATAAACATATTACCTATCAATGACTCGATACGGGAAAACTTTTCGTCGCGCCGAAATCTCAAAACATGCATAGGTACAATCGACAACAAGTTGTCGATTATTGCAAGCAAGAGTTCCTGGCGATATGAATCGACATTGACGACCGGACAACAGACCATCAGCCGGGAAGCCCTTGTAGCCAGGGATATACTCGTGATCTCTGTGCAATTGGCTTGTTCCAGCCAAAAAATACCACCAACCTTATACGGGGTTTGCTCTTCACCAGGTGCCAATGCCAACTCACCAGTCAATGGCACAGGGCCAGCCTGGAAACCCTGTTGATTCACGGGTAACAGAATATTAATGTCGTCGCTTAGCACCCTGGCGCCAGCCGCCAGTGCCATCCTGGCGCATGTCGTTTTACCCGCCCCGGAGCGGCCGATCAACAAGTAGGCGCGTCCATCGATTACAATACCCGAGCTGTGCATCAGCAGACCACCGCGGGTCAATGCTGCATAGGCTGCGGCAACTCGCAGGTAGTTGTCAATCACATCACGTCGCATGACGTGCTCCGGAATTTCGGTATACAGGCAAGTGCGTTGCTGTGTGCCGTCCAGATTGATTTTGGCCGAGAAATTGTAACCCTGTACGGACAAGCCATCGCCCCGGTAGTCTACGGCGGGCTGATATTCCTGATGCTCATTGGCCAGCGGCACTTCGATATCTCCCATTTCGCCTTGAAGGCAACGGCATTGCGCCAAGCCAGGCGTAGCATTGACTGCACTGACAAAACCATTGAAACGATGTGACAAGGTATCAACTTGTGGGGCATTTAAGCCTTCAATTTGAAAGCCCAGGGATTGGAAGGCAAGAACACGCTCCCCGGCCCCCCATGCTTTATCTTCCATGTTCAACCACAGGTCTCCTGCGATACCTGATAATTCCAGGGTCCGGTCCAGGCCCGCTCAAGAGCCCAGTGTTGCGCAATTGCCCGGAAAAGATTTACCTGGTCCTGAGGGATTGTTATCCGCGCATCCTGCAGCAAAGGCTTCCAGCACCTCCACGCTCAAAATTCGTGGTGGGGCATAAGGTTTCTTTGCAACTGCACCTTTGCCGGAGTTACTTCTCTTTTGTTCCTGGTGTTCTATGTCTGCTCGTTTTCTGCCCACATTGTTTCCTTATTCAAGTAGTGACTTAACACTCTTTTTTCAACAATTTCCTACGGCACCTGCACCGCCGGTTCTCCGATCACATTGTAGACCCGTTCCATGAAGGGCACGATAAATCCTTTAACGGTATTCAGGCTGTTTACCATTGCAGCGCAAATC
>JABAAB010000093.1 GCA_014238945.1 Lysobacterales bacterium | reverse complement strand
TTGCGTGGCCGTTATGGTCCCTATATTACCGATGGTAAGAAAAACGCCCGGATGCCTAAAAACCGCGAACCGGAGTCATTGACACAGGAAGAGTGCGAACAACTGATTGCTGCTGCTCCTGATCGCAAACGCGGCAAAAAAGCATCCAGGAAAAAGGCTTCAAAGAAGAAAACCGCCAGAAAAAAGACTGCAGGCCGGAAGAAAACATCGAAGAAGAAGTCAACAAAGAAAAAGTCCGGCGGTAACCCCGCCCCCTGAATCATGACCGATCACACACTGCTGGATATTGACGCTGCAGTTGAGCATCTTCACGCCGGTCATGTCATCGCCTATCCCACCGAAGCGGTCTTTGGTCTGGGGTGTGACCCGAACAACGAATCTGCAGTGCGCAAACTGTTGTCATTGAAGGGCCGTCATGAATCTGCAGGGTTCGTTTTGATCGCCAGTCGCTTTTCACAACTGCTTCCGTGGATAGCGGAAACCAAAGAAGCCCTCGTGAATAAAGCCATGCAGACATGGCCGGGACCGGTCACCTGGCTGTTTCCACGTGCTGACAATGTGCCGGATTACGTTTGTGGAGACCACGACACGGTAGCGGTTCGTATCACCGCTCATGAGGCCAGCCGTTCACTATGCGAGGCATTCGGCTCTGCACTGATTTCCTCAAGTGCCAACCACACGGCAGCCAGGCCTGCCCGCAGCGCTGGTGAAGTGGAAGATTATTTCGGTCACTATCTTGCCGGTATACTGACCGGTGCTCTGGGTGGCGCCAACCGCCCCTGTGAAATACGAGATCTTGTAACCGGAACAATTATCCGGCGAGGATGAACTATGCCCGTTGAACTGGTGAAGTCCTATTTGCTTGAACTGCAGGATCACATCTGCAACGGTCTGCAGTCCGAGGACGGTGGTGGCCGTTTCAAGGAGGACCTGTGGAATCGTGAAAGCGGTGGCGGTGGACGTACACGGGTGCTGGAACAAGGCGATGTATTCGAGCAGGCCGGGGTCAATTTCTCACATGTCTCCGGTGACCGGCTTCCACCATCGGCAACGGCTGCCAGACCGCAACTGGCCGGTCGGGACTTTCAGGCACTGGGGATATCCCTGGTGATCCATCCGCGTAACCCCCATGTGCCCACCAGCCATGCCAATGTGAGGTTTTTCATTGCAGACAAGGAAGGCGAAGAGCCTGTGTGGTGGTTTGGCGGCGGTTATGATCTGACCCCCTACTACCCGGTATCGGAAGATATCATTCATTGGCACCAGATCGCCCGGGACACCTGCCAACCATTCGGAGATGATGTTTATCCGCAGTTCAAGACCTGGTGCGATGAGTATTTTTATTTAAAACACCGCAATGAAGCCCGGGGTGTTGGCGGCTTGTTCTTTGATGACCTGAGTGAATGGGGGTTTGAACCCTGTTTCGACTTCATCCAGGCCATTGGAGACAGTTATCTCGATGCCTATCTGCCCATAGTAAGACGTCGCAAACAAACGGCATACAACGAACGCCAGCGAAAATTTCAACTCTACCGGCGTGGCCGTTATGTTGAGTTCAACCTGGTCTGGGACCGCGGCACCCTGTTTGGTCTGCAATCCGGTGGACGCACGGAATCCATCCTGATGTCATTACCTCCGGTGGTCAACTGGCGCTACAACTGGCAACCTGAACCCGGTTCTGAAGAGGATGAACTGGCTGAATACCTCAAACCTCGTGACTGGTTAGCGATGCCAGATTAAGTTGGTTTTGCTATCCAATCTGGACCATGCATGCTCACTGAATCTACCCGAAGATAAGACCTGTTGTTTATGTCAGTGGAAAATGGCAGCATAGTGGAAATTGAGAACTCAAAACCGGAAAGATCAACAGATTGCTTTATAGCTTGACACAACTTCGACAAATTTAAATCCTGAGAAAGGGGAAATCATGAACATAAGATTCGCTACCCGATTGCTTTCATTTGCATGGGTCCTCCTGGCTTTCCCGGCCATGGCACAGGACGACTACGATTTTCATCCTGCACTTACCGACAAATTCACCCTGTCGCTGGGCTTGTTCTTTTCCAATGATTCGTACAAATTCTCAGCCAACGGATCAGACGGCGAGGTTGGCGATGACATCGATTTTGGCAAATCGGTTGGTGTAGGTCAAAGTTCCAACCTGTTCGACGGCCTGGTGCGCTGGGATATTGGCTAACAAAAAAAAGGGTCCATAGCGGCACAATATTTCAGTTCTGACAATAGCGGCGAAGCCGTACTGACGGAGGATGTCGATTGGCAGGACTATACCTTTGGTGAAGGCACATTTGTCGGCGGGGGAATTGGTATGGATGTGGCCCGTCTATTTTTCGGCCGCAGTTTTTCTTCCAGTCCACAGCATGATTTTGGTGCCGGACTGGGTCTTCATAACCTGGATTTGAGTGCTTTTATTGAAGGCGAGGCGATTCTCGATGGAGGCGCCAGCGGTGTTCAGCGGATAGAGGTCGGCGGTAGCCAGATTCTGCCCAACCTGAGCGCCTGGTATCAGTATTCACCCTCCAGGGACTGGTTGATTAATGCCCGGATTGATTGGATCAGCGCAAAGGTGGGGAAAATCGACGGGACCCTGTGGAACACTACCGTAGGTGTCGCTTACCAATTCTCAAGACATGTAGGTGTTTCGCTGGGTTATCAGTATTTCAATCTGAAAGCCACGGTCGATAATTCCAATTGGGAAGGCGGGGCCGATATGCGCTACAGTGGTCCGCTCCTGGCAGTGACCGGCAACTGGTAACGGTTTGAGGTGTCTTTGATTCACAGACACCTGTAACTACCAGATCCAGCAGCCTGAACAGCGCAACACGCAAATCGGGCAGCGAGCACTCACAGGGCCAAGCCTTGATATTCTCGATGGCGGCCGCGGTCGGGTGACCGCCAGTTTCGCATTGGTTTTGCTAAACCGCAGGCACCGGTAAAAAAGGACAAAAAAAACCCTGCCAGTTAGCCCGGCAGGGATTGAAAAGGGGTGCCGGTTTTGGGGGAGTTTACCGAACCCGTGGTCTGCGTTTGGGATGCAGACCCAACTGTGTTGAACAGTCATTGACTGGGACAGAATTATCCGGCAAAGGTTCAGTGCGCAGTGTCCCAATCCGGACCGTAACCGGCGTCGACCACCAACGGTACACTGAGTTGTGCAGCCTGTGACATATGCTCGATGATGGCCTCCCGGACTAACTCAATTTGTCCTTCCTCAACCTCCAGCACCAACTCATCATGAACCTGCATGATCATCCGGGCGCCCACCTGGCTGCTTTGTAGCCAGTGATCCACTTTGATCATCGCAATCTTGATGATGTCCGCGGCTGTTCCCTGCATGGGCGCGTTGATCGCCGCCCGTTCCGCACCCTGGCGACGCATCATGTTCGAGGTGTTGATTTCCGGCAAATACAACCTGCGACCAAACAGGGTCTCGACATAACCCTGCTCCCTGGCCAATTCCCGGGTTTCCTGCATAAAGGACTGTACCCCCGGATAGCGTGAAAAATAGGTATCCATGTACTCCTGTGCCTCGCCCCGGCCAATGTCCAGCTGCCGGGCAAGCCCGAACGCGGACATACCGTACATCAGGCCAAAATTGATGGCCTTGGCTGCCCGGCGCTGGTCGGTGGAAACCTGGCCATACTGAACTCCGAAAACCTCACCCGCGGTGGCACTGTGTACATCGATACCATCATGGAAGGCCTTGCTCAGCCCCTCATCCCCGGAGAGATGGGCCATGATACGCAGCTCGATCTGGGAATAGTCGGCCGCCAGCACCAGGTTTCCGGGTGGTGCAGTGAAAGCCTGACGTATCTTGCGGCCCTGGGCTGTGCGTATGGGGATGTTTTGCAGGTTGGGATTGGAGGATGACAGACGACCGGTTGCCGCGACTGCCTGGTGGTAGGAAGTATGAACCCTGCCGGTATGCGGATTGATCTGCAGGGGTAATTTGTCGGTGTAGGTTGACTTCAGCTTGGAGACTGAGCGGTGCTCCAAAATCAGTTTTGGCAATTTGTAGTTGCCGGCCAGTTCCTGCAGCACATCCTCAGCCGTTGAGGGCTGTCCCTTGGGTGTTTTACGGATTATTGGCAAGCCCAATTTCTCAAACATGATCTGTTGCAACTGCTTGGGAGAACCCAGGTTGAATGGCTGACCGGCTTCCTCGTGGGCCTGGTCTACCAGTTCGAGCATGCGTTTTGCGAGTTCGGTACTCTGCTGCTGTAGCAGGCGACCATCCACCAGCACCCCGGTTTGCTCCATCCTGGCCAGCACCGGAATCAATGGTATTTCCAGTTTGGACAGGACACCGTCCAGGATGGGCTCATCCCGTATTTTCGGCCACAGATGCTGATGCAGACGAAAGGTAATATCAGCATCCTCAGCTGCATAGTGTCCGGCGTCCTCGATTGCAACCTGGCTGAACAGTATCTGTTTGGCACCCTTCCCCGCGATATCCTCGTAGTGGGTGGTCTGATGACCCAGGTATCTCAGGGCCAGTGAATCCATGTCATGACGACCGCCGGTCGAATTGAACACATAGGATTCCAGCATCGTATCAAAGGCAACACCCTGTACAGCAATGTCATAGCGCGACAGGACGTTCATATCATATTTGATATGCTGACCCACCTTTTTGTGTGTTTTGCTTTCCAGTAGCGGTTTGAGTGCCCCCAACACGGTATTTCGATCAAGTTGCTCAGGCGCCCCGGGGTAATCATGGCCCACCGGGATGTAAATCGCCTCGTATGGCGCGATTGAGAAACTCAAGCCCACCAGTTCGGCCCGCATCGGGTCCAGGCTGGTGGTTTCCGTATCAAAGGCCAGCAGTTCCGCTTTGAGTAATCTGTTGCGCCACCGGTCCAGGTCTTCCATATCCATAATGGTTGTGTAGTGCAAATCAACATCAGGCTCCGGTTCACCCTCATCCGCACCCAATTCCCGTAGCCAGCTATTGAATTCGTTTCGTTGCAAAAAATTCCGCAAGGCGGTCTCGTCCACGGGCCCCAGTTTCAAATCCTCGACTTTGGTCGGCAATTCCAGGTTGCTGCGAATGGTGGTCAGATCTTTTGACAATGGCAGGGTATCGAGTGCCATCCTGAGGTGCTCACCAATTTTCCCTTTTACCGAATCGGAATTTGCCATCACGGCCTCCAGGTCCGGCCATTGATTCAACCACTTGGCCGCCGTTTTCGGACCACACTTGTGCACCCCTGGAATGTTATCGGCCGTGTCTCCCGTGAGTGCGAGGAAATCTGCGATTTGCCCGGGCCGGACACCAAATTTCTTGACCACACCATCCGAATCCATGGAGGTATCGGTCATCGTGTTGATCAGGGTGACGTGTCTATTGACCAACTGAGCCATGTCCTTGTCACCGGTGGATATGACACAATTCATTCCTGACGCTGAGGCCTGCATCGCGAGGGTACCGATCACGTCATCCGCCTCAACACCACTCACCTGGATTAAAGGCAGTCCCAGCAACGCTACGACCTGGTGAATTCGCTCGACCTGCTGTCGTAATTCCTGTGGCATCGGAGGACGGTTGGCCTTGTATTGGTCATACATTTCATGACGAAAGGTTGGACCTCTTGCATCGAACACCACGGCGATATTGGTGGACCCGGCATCATTCAGCAGACGTCTTAACATATTGGCAACACCGAGCAACGCACCGGTAGGCTCACCCGCCGAATTGCTGAGGTTGGGGAGCGCATGGAACGCCCGGTAGAGATAGGAAGAACCGTCGACCAGGTAGAGGGTGTTTTCTGCACTCATGTGTAATCCAATCTTGGTGATTCAGGTCTGGTATGCTGAGGGTAGCGAAAAAACCACGGGTGAACCACCCTGGTGCTGAATGAGGGACAAACCGACTGCAATTTCCCGTCGACAAGGAAGTGAAAGAAATGAGAAACGGATACCGACCCCTGCTGGTCATTCTCGCCATAACTGGCAACATGGCGTGGGCCCAGACCGGCACCACGGAAAACAGCGATCCCGCAGCGCCCCCGCCCATTCCACCAAAAGTGCCAAACGAACAGATTGAACCCAGTGTCATCATTACCGAGAGGGAGGGTGAACGTATTGAGGAATACAGTCAGAATGGCCGCGTGTACATGGTCAAGATCACACCGCTGAAAGGGCCGGCCTATTATTATCTGGATGAGGACGGCGACGGCCAGCTTGAACTGAGCGAAAGGGATAGAAAACTGAACCCGGTCCAACCCGTCTACTGGAAGCTGAAGGAGTGGTAGACCCCGACCAGCAAGCCACATCTTTTTCCGGGCTTCGTCGCATCATTTCCTGGTGTGGAAGATCAGTAGCGTGGCTGAGCCTCGTGATTGTATTGCTGACCTTTGGCGTCGTCGTCCTTCGCTACGGTTTTAACCTGGGCTGGATCTGGCTGCAGGAATCGCTGACTTACCTGCACGTGAGTGTGTTCATGATTGCCGCCGCATGGACGTTACAACAGGACGGGCATGTGCGAGTGGATGTTTTTTACGCCGAAATGTCCACCCAAAGACGTGCGCTGGTAGATCTGCTGGGTACCCTGTTGTTCCTGGTTCCGTTTTGCATTTTTCTGCTGATCATTTCCTGGCCGTATGTCGCCCGATCCTGGCGTCTGCTCGAAGCATCACACGAAGCCGGGGGGCTGCCCCTGGTATTTCTGCTCAAATCAATGATCATGGTTCTGCCTGCGCTGTTACTGGGTCAGGCATTCCTGAATGTGAATGATGCCTGGAAGATCCTTCGAGACCCCGGCCAGCAAACCTCCGCAGATCCGATTCTATAGATGAATCCGCAGCGCTGTGCCAGGCTGGATGCTGTACTGGCAAGACGTCAGCCCGACCTGACCGTATTTGCGGAAAACCTGCACAAACCCAGGAATTTTTCCGCGCTAGTACGTACCTGTGACGCTGTAGGCATCAACGAGATGCATGTGCTGCCCGGAGAAGATGATCACCGCACCCACTGGAACACCTCACAGGGCGCAGAAAAGTGGATTGGCATACACACACATGAGAGCCTTGATTCGGCCTGTACCCATCTGAAAACAAAGGGATATAACCTGATAGCAGCGCACTTGAGTGACCAGGCCGTTGATTTTCGTGAATTGGATTACACCCGGGCAACCGCGCTGGTGCTGGGTTCGGAGTTGTTCGGGGTCAGCGAACAAGCCCTCGCGCATGTCGACCAGCAGATCCTGATTCCGATGATGGGAGTCAGTCAGTCCTTGAACGTTTCTGTAGCCTGTGCAGTTGTATTGTACGAAGCACAACGACAAAGAATGGCTGCAGGGCTGTATAACCGATGCAGGCTGGATGAGAAAACCCTGAGCCGGCAAAGATTCGAGTGGTTGCACCCGGTGTTGGCCAACTACTGCCAACGTCACGATCTTGACTATCCGGTGCTGGATGCCAATGGCGAACTGGCGGAACCATTGCCCAGAGCATAGCCAGGCAATGCATACGTGGGTCCCTGGTTGATTTCAGATAGCCAGGTTCCGGATGTTCTGGATGGCCACCCGGCTGTCGGGCTGTCTGCCAGTCCAGATATCAAAACTCAAGGCCGCCTGTTCCACCAGCATGCCCAGGCCGTCGACGTAATCCTGGCCGATTTCCCCACAAAGCATCTTCAAAGGCAAACTGGCTTTGTGGTAGTTCAGGTCATAACAAATTGATCCCGGATCAAACAAGGATGCAAAGGATGAACTTGTCAATGGTGGCACTGCTCCATGGTGGCCCAGGGAAGTTGCATTGATTACCAGGTCGAAACAACCGTGCTGCGGCAGATCCAGCCAGCTTGTCACCACGATTTTTCCCGTCCCTTCAAAACGCTGCGCCAGTGACGTGGCTCTGTCCAGGTTACGATTGACCAGTACCACTTCTGCAGGTTTTTCCTCGAGCAACGGCCCCATGACACCGGCAGCGGCACCGCCTGCACCCAGCACTGCCAAACGTTGACCGGCCAGAGTGATGGCGTGGTTAACGGTCAAATCCGTGACCAGGCCCGCACCATCGGTATTGTGTGCCACCCAACCGACCTGCGGATGGTAGACCAGTGTATTGGCAGCCCCGGCCTGCTCAACCCCGGGCATGATCTCAGCTGCCAGTTCAAAAGCAGCCCGTTTTAATGGCATGGTGATGTTACAGCCCAATCCCCCACCCTGATGGAATTGCTCCAGTTGGCCGGAAAAATCTTCGCGGCTGCTTTCCTTACGCAGATATTCGATTTCCAGACCGCAACTGGCGGCGAACATACGATGGATCTGCGGTGACAACGACGTTTTAACCGGCTGCCCAAACACCGCCAGCCTGATCAGTTCTCTGCCCTTATCCACGCGGCGGCCTGCAATGCATAGTAAGTCAAAATTCCATCAGCACCCGCACGTTTGATCGCTGTCAGGGCCTCCATAACCACGGCTTTTTCATCCAGCCAACCGTTGATACTGGCGGCTTTCAGCATCGCGTACTCACCCGAAACCTGGTAGGCGAAAGTTGGCACGCCGAAGATGTCCTTAACCTGCCGGATGATGTCAAGGTAGGGCATACCCGGTTTCACCATGACCATGTCCGCGCCCTCGGAAATGTCCAGTTCGACCTCACGCAGGGCCTCGTCAGAGTTGGCCGGGTCCATCTGGTAGGTATATTTATTTCCACCACCCAACGCGCCGGCGGAACCTACCGCGTCACGGAATGGGCCGTAGAAGGCGGATGCGTACTTGGCAGAATAGGCCAGAATGCGGGTGTTGGTGTATCCACCCTCTTCCAGGGCTTCACGTATGGCACCAATACGACCATCCATCATGTCTGATGGTGCGACGATGTCTGCACCAGCCTCAGCGTGTGAGACGGCCTGTTTCACCAGCGCTGTGACGGTCTCGTCATTTACAACATATCCGCTTTCATCAATCAGTCCATCCTGTCCGTGACTGGTGAACGGATCCAGTGCCACATCGGTAACCACACCGAGCTCGGGAAAAGCCTGTTTCAGGGCACGCACAGCACGCTGGGCCAGTCCATCCGGATTCCAGGCTTCCTCGGCAGCATCGGTTTTGGCCTCATCTGCAGTCACGGGAAACAAGGCAATTGCCGGAACCCCCAGACGGACACACTCACCGGCCATCCCCAGCAACCTGTCAATGGTCAGGCGCTCAACACCCGGCATGGACTCAACGACTTCAGACCGGTCCTGACCTTCGATAACAAATACCGGCCAGATAAAATCATCGGCACAGAGCCTGGTTTCGCGCATCATTCTCCTGGAAAAATCATCAGCACGCATACGGCGCATTCTGGTCGCAGAAAAACTCATTAGTTCTAATCCTGTTGCGAAAGATGTGTTTGGTATGGGAATTCTAACCTGAATTTACGGGTCATCCCTGATCCTTGTCATATTCATACCAGGTGGCCAGTTTTTCAACCAGGTCTTCCAGACCGGTTTTCTTACTGGAGGAGAATACCTGCACGCTGGCAGTGGGGGGCAATTCACGTTGTACTTTGTGCAGGGTGGCCTGTGCCGGACCGCGTTTCAGTTTGTCTGCCTTGGTTAGCAAGATGTGACATGGGATACCTGATGCATCACACCAGGTCAGCATTTGCTGGTCAAACTCCCGCATGGGGTGCCTTATGTCCATCACCAGCACCACACCGCGCAGGCACTTGCGGTCAGCAAAGTACCGGCCCATGACATTCCGCCAGTGCGCCTTGAGCTTGGCGGGCACTTTTGCATAGCCATAGCCCGGTAAATCGGCGATGCGCCGGTCCGGGTCAAGTTCAAAAATGACAATCTGTTGTGTTCGACCAGGTGTCTTGCTGGTTCGGGCCAGCGACTTCTGGTCAGTCAATGTGTTGATTGCACTGGATTTACCGGCATTTGAACGGCCAGCAATGGCGACCTCCGTTCCCTGATCGGGTGGAAGTTGACGAAGGTGGTGGGCGCTGAGGACATAGCGCGCATTACGGAACGGGTTAATAATTTTCATAATATACTTCTAATAACTGGAACGCGTGCGGCTAAAACGGGATAATAGCGGGCCATTTCGGTCATTGTACGCAAACAATCCTGGAGAGTGCGAAATGAAGCATTTAATGCAGCTTGCTGTTGGTCTGTCACTGATTGCCTGTCTGTCTGCCCATGCATCGGGAGATGCGGATTCCGGGTTGGCTAAATCAGCCATATGTGCCGCCTGCCACGGTTCCGACGGCAACAGCGCCATTCCGAACTGGCCAAAAATCGCAGGTCAGCACACTGCCTACCTGGAACGTCAACTGGGCCTGATCAAAAATGGTCAACGCCCGGTCCCTGAGATGGCAGGAATTGTGGCTACTTTGAGTGACCAGGACCTGGCCGACATTTCGGCTTATTTTTCTACCCAAAAAATTATTCCCGGGTTAACCGATGAATCTCTGAAAACCAATGGAGAACAGTTATACAGAGCAGGTAATTCTGAGACAGAAATACCGGCGTGTATGAGTTGCCATGGTCCGGTCGGAGAAGGCAACCCCCTGTCCGGTTACCCCTCAATCGCCGGGCAGCATGCCACCTACACCGAGAAAATGCTGACCGGGTTCCGTTCAGGCACCACCTGGGGGGAATCAGATGAGAGCAGCGAGATCATGGCTACGGTAACGCTGCGAATGACGGATGATGAGATCAAAGCGGTTTCAAGTTATTTGCAGGGCTTACATGCCCTCGACTAGGATCGTCATGCCTAATGCTGGAACATTGGCCCTGATTTGGGGTCTTTAAGCCGACAGAATCCATTAACGGAGTGAGCTAAAAATGATTCAAAAAATTATTCTTGCAGTAGCGTTGTTGGTTGGCAGTCAATCCGCGCTCGCACAGACGGAGAAGTATCAGGAAGGCGTGCATTACGTCAAATTGAACCAGGCCACGGCGGACACCGGATCCGGCACCATCGAGGTCATTGAGGCGTTCAGTTATGCCTGCTCCCATTGCAATACCTTCGAACCCTACATGCAAAGCTGGCTCAGCAACAAGGCTGAGAACGTCAACTTGCATCGCATACCGGTT
Source organism: Lysobacterales bacterium (assembly GCA_014238945.1). Classification (GTDB taxonomy): domain Bacteria; phylum Pseudomonadota; class Gammaproteobacteria; order Xanthomonadales; family SZUA-36; genus SZUA-36. The sequence continues at coordinate 76,737 of JABAAB010000093.1, read as the reverse complement.
GGCTTTGGACGCCGGGCCTGGGAATTACTGGCCCGTGGATACATAGCCGCCGAGATGATGGGGGTAGCGGATCAAAGCCATGTTGCCATGATGGACGCCATCTGGAACAAACGTCAGCAGTTTCGCAGTGTTGAAAACCTGGCAGAGTTTTATTCCGGGTTTGGCGTTGATCGCGACGCCTACATCGCCCATTTCAAATCATTTGCCGCCGACAGCCAGATGCGCAGAAGTCAGCGCGATGTACAGCTATATGGCGTGAATGGCACACCCACCATGATCGTTAACCGCAAATATCGGGTCAGCATCAGCAATGCAATCACTGATTTCAACATGATGCTTGATGTGGTGAATTTCCTGGTGGCCAAGGAAACGGTGGTGGCGGCGGCTGAAAGCGAAGTCGTGGAAGGGGAAGGCTGAACAGGGACAGTCTGACGAATTATTTCCGTCAGCCAATAGTCGGGATATCAAATTTTGACCATTACCGATATCGCACTGGTGCAAATTGCAGTCTATTCCGTTATTCTGTTGTTTACTTACCACACCGGTAAATCGGTTTATGTCTCAAGCACAAATACTGGTCGTCGACGACGAGCGAGATATACGTGAACTCGTAAAGGAAATCCTTGAGGACGAGGGTTATTCCGTCCAGGCCGTACCTGACGGCGAGAGTGCGCGGGTCGCTTTCAAAAATTTAAAGCCCGACCTGGTTTTACTTGATATCTGGATGCCTGATATTGACGGTATTACCCTTTTGAAAGAGTGGTCGGCCGGCGGCAGTCCCGAATGCCCGGTGGTCATCATGTCCGGTCACGGTACGCTTGAAACAGCCGTGGAAGCCACTCGTCACGGTGCGTTTGATTTTGTACAAAAACCCCTGTCTCTGGCCAAATTGCTGGCCACGGTCTCACAGGCCCTGGAATCGAAACCAAAGAGCGGGAGTACAGTAACCTCCGAGAGTGACAAACCCACTGCCGCACCACTGGGAAACAGCCCCGTGATGCAGACCCTGCGCGGCAATGCCCGCAAGGCAGCAACCCATACATCACCAGTTCTGATCAGCGGCCAGCCAGGAAGTGGTCGCGAGGAACTGGCACGATATATACATCAACTCTCTCCATCAACCGGTAACATGGTCATGTTCGATCACAACCGGGTCGACGACGATGCCCGTAGCTACCTTTTTGGCGATGCAGGAGATGACCGGGTTGGACGTGGATTGTTGGAAGAGGCCGCCGGCGGATGCCTGTTTATCCCGGAATTACAGCGATTAACAAAAGCCACGCTGACCTTGCTGGATACCCTGCTGGAATCCGGCAGGTATTTTCCAACGGGTGGCAAACAAGCCAAATCCATTGAGTGCCGTGTTATCTGCAGTGCCGGTGAGAATCTTGAGCGCCTGGTGAACGACGGTAAGGTACCCCGTGGCCTGTATTTCCGCGTCAATGTTTTGCCCCTGAAAGTTCCCTCTCTGCTTGAACGGCCCGAAGATATACCAGAACTGATTCGCTACTATTCTGATTGGTTTCCGAACCAGGAGGGCCTGGCCTACCGGCAATTCTCGGTCAGCGTTCAAAACCGTCTGCGAAACCATGGCTGGCCAGGAAACGTGCGTGAGTTACGGAACCTTGTGAGACAATTGCTGGTATTCGGTGCTGAAGGCGAAGTCTCGTTGAAGGAGGTAGATGAAGCACTGGGTCAAGACACATCAAACATGGTTACAGGGCATGAAGTGCAGTTTGATCTGCCATTGCGTGAAGCCCGTGAGAATTTTGAACGGGATTACCTGGTTTACCAGTTAAAAAAGGCCGGAGGCAGTGTCGGTAAGCTTTCCGAGTCGGTTGGGATGGAGAGAACACACCTGTATCGCAAGCTCCGTTCTCTCGGCATAGACCCAAAGTCGGGTCTGCGCAGAAGGAGTAAAAATTGAAAATTGTCATACTCGGTGCAGGGCAGGTTGGTTCAACGGTGGCCAGCGCCCTGGTTCATGAAGACAATGACATAACCGTGGTTGATATTGACCAGGTTCGTCTGAAAGAGCTTCAGGACCAAATGGATATACGTTGTGTACTGGGCCATGCTTCGTACCCAAAGGTACTGGAACGCGCCGGTATCGAAGATGCCGACCTGGTGATCGCATTGACCAATTCGGATGAGGTCAACATGGTCGCCTGCCAGATATCCTACACCCTGTACAACGTCCCTACCCGCGTGGCACGCGTCCGCGCAGCAGAATATACCGAACGGCCCGAACTGTTCCATCGGGAACACTCTCCGGTGGATGTGCTGATCAGCCCGGAATTACTGCTCACCCGTTATATCACCCGGTTGATTGAGTATCCCGGTGCCCTGCAGGTTCTGGACTTTGCCGATGGCAGAGCGCAAATGGTCGCTACGGAGGCGGAAGCAGGTGGTCTGCTGGTCGGCCAGAAACTGTACACACTGCGTCACCATATGCCGGCCAATACAGATGCGCGCGTCGCGGCCATTTACCGACAGGGGCAGTTAATCCTGCCCGATGGCAATACCGTTATCGAAGAAAACGACCTGGTATTTTTCCTCGCTGCGCGGCGACACATCCCGGCAGTAATGAAAGAACTCAGACCCATGGACAGCCCCATACGACGTGTCATCCTGGCCGGTGGCGGTAACATTGGGAAAAATCTGGCACGTGGTCTGGAACGAGACCACCACGTGAAAATTATTGAACGCGACCCGGTCAGGGCCGAGGCCATTGCGGAGGACCTTGCCAAGACCATTGTACTGGTCGGAGATTGTGCAGACGAAAACCTGTTACGTGAGGAGGCTGTTGAAAACGCTGACGTTTATTGTGTACTGACCAATGACGACGAAGCCAATATCCTGTCGGCCTTGCAGGCCAAACGCATGGGGGCGAAAAAGGTCATCGCCATCATCAACCGGCCATCCTATGTAGATCTGATGGAATCCGGCACCATCGACATCGCCGTCTCTCCACAACAGGTGACCATCGGTTCTTTACTGACCCACATCCGCCGGGGTTCCATGGTGCGGGTACATTCACTCAGACGCGGTGCAGCCGAAGCCATTGAGGCGGTTGCGCTGGGGGACCGACGAAGCTCGAAGGTGGTTGGCCGCTCGCTCGAGGAACTGGATTTACCTGAAAGCACCACCATCGGTGCCATAGTCCGTGGTAAAGACGTCATCATCGCCCACCACGACACGGTAATCGAAGAACACGACCACGTACTATTATTTGTACCGGACAAGAAACAGATTCACGCAGTGGAACGCCTATTCCAGGTCAGCGCCACCTTCATATGAAACATCGAAGAACCGCAACAGTTCAACGGATTGTGGGGTTCCTTATTGCGGGTGCCAGCCTGATGATGTTCCCGCCGGCGGTGGTGTCGTGGGCATATGACGATGGCACCGCAAACCTGTTTTTGCTCAGCGCCGTGATTCTGTTTATCGTCGGTATGGCAATTTTTCTTCCGGTACGTCATGTACGTGAGGAATTGCGTCTGCGTGATGGCTTTTTGATTGTTGCAGCCTGCTGGCTGGCGCTCGCACTGGCCGGCGCTTTACCCTTTCTGCTGCTGATCCAGCCGGAAATTTCCTACGTGGATGCAGTTTTCGAGTCAATGTCCGGTCTGACCACGACCGGTGCAACGATTCTGACCAACATCGATGAATTGCCCCGCGGCGTGTTGTACTACCGCCAGCAATTACAATGGCTCGGCGGCCTCGGGATCGTGGTACTGGCAGTTGCCATATTACCCATGCTTCGTATCGGTGGCATGCAGTTGTACCGGGCAGAGACACCCGGTCCACTTAAAGACAGTAAACTGACGCCACGCATCACCGAAACAGCCAAAGCCTTGTGGATGATTTACCTGGGTATTACCGTCCTGTGTATGCTGGCGTACTGGCTGGGCGGCATGACCATGTTTGATGCCATCGGCCACGCGTTCAGTACCGTCGCCATCGGTGGTATGTCTACACACGATGCTGGTTTTGCCTGGTTTGACAACCCGACACTCGAGATCATTGCGACATTTTTTATGGTCATTGCCGGTATCAATTTTGCCATCCACTTTACCTCCTGGAAACGCGCCAGTTCACAGCCTTATTTCCAGGATCCCGAACTCAAGGTATATGCTTCGCTGCTGTTGGGTTTTTCCATATTGATCACCTTTGCCCTTTATCTTAACAACACCTTTGATTCGCTCGCGGAATCCGCACGTTACGCCAGCTTCCAGGTCGTCTCTGTCATGACCACCACCGGTTATTCAACTACGAATTTTTCCGTCTGGCCGGGTTTTATTCCCATATTCCTGATATGCATTGCTTTCATAGGTGGCTGCGCCGGCAGTACCTGCGGCGGTATGAAAGTGATCCGGATTATGCTGCTTTATCGCCAGGCGATACGTGAGATTCGCCGTCTGATTCACCCGCACGCTGTGATACCGGTGAAAATCGGTGGCAGGAAAACATCGGCTACCGTGATGGATGCTGTGTGGGGGTTTTTCTTTCTGTATGTCGCCTGCTTCGTGATGATCACCATCGTACTCAACGGTGTGGGTGTCGATCCGGTTACGGCTTATTCAGCTGCGGCAGCGTGTATCACCAACCTCGGACCGGGTCTGGGGGATGTCAGTTCGAATTACGCCAGTCTGAACTCAATGGCCAAGATCATACTGAGCTTTGCCATGCTGATAGGCCGCCTGGAAATTTTTACCCTGCTGGTGCTGTTCTCCCCTGCGTTCTGGCGTGACTGAGCCTCATCCACGTTTGTACAGGGATTTTTGCCCTTCCGGACGATGTCTGAACCGCTTGTAGGCCCACAAGTACTGTTTACGGTCCACTTCGATGCACTGCTCCACACCCTTGTTAACCGCGCTTAGTGCAGTTCTCATGTCATCGCTGAGCAGATCTTCGGGTGCCCTGAACAAATGCACGCAATAGCGGCCATTTTTTCGTCTTTCGCAGCTGGCAAATACCACCGCTGCACCGGTACGTTTTGCCAACCGTGGCAACAACACACCGGTGAGTGTCTCAAAACCATAAAATGGTGCGAAACGTCCATCACCAAGAGTCGGCTCCTGGTCCGGCAATAAACCGACAACCTGCCCCGACTTCAGGTTTTTGTACATCTCCCTTAAGCCCCTGGACGTTGCAGGTACCGGGTTGCCGCCTCCGCGTCCGCGCTTATTTGACAACATCGCTTCAAACACGTCATGTTTACCGGGTTTGTAAAGGATTGTCCCTTTCATCTCCTGTTGTAAAAAAATATTGGTCAATTCCCACGCGCCACAATGTGGGGCGGCCACGATTACGCCGCGCCCGGCTGCTTTTGCCTCTTTGAAACAATCCCGGCCCTGAGTTGGATCAAAACACGCCAGTATCTGCTCAATTGGCCAGTGCCACAGCATCCCCGCTTCAAAAACCCCGCGAATGTAATTCACCATGCTACCGCGTGCAATTTCCTGCCTGGCCTGCTCGGTCAGATCCGGAAACACGGCGCGCAGATTCAAACGCGTGACCCGACGCTTACGGGGTGAGGCGTACCACAACACCGTTGCCAGAGCCGGTGCCACGACTTCGGCCACCCTTGGTGAAAACCAGCTGAATATCCGCATGACCGTGTTGATCAACACCACTCTCACAAGCGTTTCTCCACCACTTTACTGTTTTGCATGTGGTGACCAGGGTTCACATTGTTGCGGGGAGAGCACATGGCGCATGACAGGCTGATACCATAGGCCATGGGTGTGAACCAGGATTTGATGTTGAAATGATTGCATTGCTGCAAAGGGTATCGGAAGCCAGCGTACTTGTTAACGAAAAATCTTCATCCGCTGCGCTGAGCGGCAAGATTGGACCCGGTATCCTGGCACTGGTGGCCATTGAGAAGGGCGACACCAGAGCCCAGGCGGACCGGCTCTTGCAACGCATTCTGGCCTACCGGATGTTCGATGACGATGATGGGCGTATGAATCTGAGTGTACTCCAGTCCGGGGGTGAATTACTGCTCGTATCCCAGTTTACACTGGCCGCTGACACCAACTGCGGAAACAGACCCAGCTTTACACCTGCAGCCGAGCCCGGGGAAGGTCGGCGTCTGTTCGACTACCTGCTGGCAAGCGCCCGCAGTGCGCTTGGCGAAGTACCGAGTGGTTGCTTTGGTGCCCATATGAAAGTCAAGCTTGTGAATGACGGTCCGGTAACTTTCCGACTAAGGGTACCCCCGGCCATCTGACCCATATCAGCCCGTTCGGATACCGGGCAGGGGTTTGCGTGATCATTCACAGTTCTCAAGGCCCGGTAATCTATACTATGCGTTTACCAACACACATTATTGCTGATCCTGGGAGATATTCATGATAAATTACGCACAGAATCCAAAATGGAGTCAAAGTCCAAGCTGATGAGGGAGGTTGCCGGCAACCTCGATACCGCCAGCATCATGCGACTGGACAAGCAAGTCATCCGCAACTGGTCCCCGATGAAGAACAATACACCGAGGTAAGCTTCGAACAGATTCGGGCGCAGATTGAAGAAAGCATGGCAGGCCTGGAGGAAATGAAGCAATCCGGTGAGTCCAATGACCTGCCTATAAATGAAGATGACTGCACCTGGTCCGACGCAAGTCTGGACATCCAGGACACCAACGAAAAACAGCGTTTCGCCAACGTCAAGGCTGAACAGCACATCATCACCATGCAGGAAACCTGCAAGATTCCGGACAGCGACCAGGTGTGTGTGATGACCTGGACAGTGGAGAACTGGATGGCCAGGAGAATGCCCGGAGAAAGCGAACTAAGAGCGTTTCAACAGTCACTGGCAGAAAAGCTGGGTACCGATGAGTTGATGTCGGGTACGCAGGGCTCATCAGCGATGTTCGGAATGTTCAGGGATGGCTGGGACACCGCGCTGGACGAGGCTGCAGATTTGAAGGGTTACCCGGTTAAGACCGTCATGCAAATGGAGATGGGGGGTGAAAACTGCACCACGGCCAGTGGGCAACCGATCGCCATGGATGAGATGTGGAGTAATGCGGTAGACGCAGGTATGGAAGCTGCGGCCCAGACCGCCAGCCAGGAAGCGGGCCAGGCCATAGCAAGTGAAACGGCGGAAACCATGGGTTACAGTGTGGGTGGTTCAATGGCCGGTTCGGCCGTGGGTGCAGCGAGTGGTGAAATTCTCGGAGGTCTGTTCAAGGGATTTGGCAAGAAGAAAAAAGAGCCGGAAGCGGAGCCAGCAGCAACGACCGATGTTTCCGTCAATGCGGCTACTGAATCCGTCATTTTGTTAAGGATAAGTACCGAATTGTTGATGGTCGATGTTGACAGTATTCCGGAACAACGGTTTAAATTGCCTGCCGGATGGAAGAATACCAGCCCCAACCCGAATTAACGTGTCAATTCAGTTGCTGCTACAAAAACGGTCAGACACCGTTGCTGTGATGAACAGCTATACTGGTAGATAGGTACAACGCCGGACATACCCCGGACAGGAGTTCTACAATTGGATCTGCTAAAACTCATACATCTTTCTAAAACCAGGCTGATGGCAGTCGTTACCGGATTCTTAATCCTGGCTACCACCAGTGTGCCGCTGGCCCACGATGACAGTATGCCCGGCCAGGGCCGCGTACCCGCTCATGTCCGTGACACCATGCGGGCATTTGCTGCGGAACACCACCACAACCAGCAACTGGCTGCGCAAAGCATCACCACCTGCAGCGGTGGTTTCGCAGGTTCCTACCCCTGCAACAATGTTGACCTGATGGCCTTTCTGCCACTGAGCCAGATCGGCGGTGGTAACGGCAACGACATCTGGGGCTGGACAGACTCCACCACCGGCAGTGAATACGCCATCATGGGTCTGACCAATGGCACTGCCTTTGTGGACATTACCGACCCACTCAACCCCATTTACCTCGGCCACCTGCCCCCGCATACCGGGGTTTTAAACTCAAGCTGGCGTGATATCAAGACCCACGATGACCATGCTTTTATCGGCAGTGAAGCCCTCAACAGTGGTATGCAGGTGATGGACCTCGCACAATTACGTAATGTGCCTTCACCTCCTGTCACCTTTGTAGAGACCGCGTTTTACCTGGGTTTCAGCACCTCGCACAATATTGTTGTCAACGAAGACAGTGCCTATGCCTACGGTGTTGGCCTGAACAGTGGCAACTGTGGCCGTGGCCTGCATTTCGTGGACATCCTCAACCCGACCAGTCCGTTGGCTGCCGGATGTTTCGATACCGATGGCTACACCCACGATGCCCAGTGCGTGAGTTACAACGGCCCGGACAGCGACCACCAGGGCACAGAAATCTGCTTCGCATATAACGAGGACACGCTGACCATCGTCGATGTCAGTGTCAAGGCGGCACCGGTGCAGCTTTCCAGCACCCCCTACGCAGATCTTGGTTATACCCACCAGGGCTGGGTTACCGAGGACCATTCCTACCTGTTGATGGATGATGAACTCGATGAGCGCAATGTAGCCACCGTGACCAACACCCGCACCCTGATCTGGGATGTACGGGACCTGGACAACCCGGTCTATATGGGCGACTACATCGGCCCCAGCACCTCGATCGACCACAACCAGTACATCGTCGGTGAGCACAGCTACCAGGCCAATTACCGCTCCGGTCTGCGGATTGTTGATATCAGCGATATTGCCAACGGCAACCTGTCTGAGGCGGGATTTTTCGACATTTACCCAGACAGCGATTCGGCAAATTTCAGTGGTGCCTGGAGTGTTTACCCCTTCTTTGCCAGCGGCAATGTCATCGTCAGCGGTATTGAACAGGGTCTGTATATCCTGCGTCCAAACCTGACCGTGCCGGGTGACCCACCGGTAGTATCCATCCTCAACCCGGTGGACAATGATCCGTCACCCCTGTCCGGTGTGACCCAGATCCGCATCAACGCCACCGACACCGAGGACCCGGTTGGCGGGTTACTGGTCGAGTGGAACGTGGACGGGGGCACCTGGCAACCGGCGACCTATGCTGCTCCCGACTACACCGCCAACTGGGATACCGGTACCGTTCTGGACGGTGCACATGTAATCAATGCACGCGCGGTGGACAGTGATCTGCGCGAAGGCGGTGATGCCAGCAATGTCACGGTCGCCAATGGAATGCCTGAGTTCACCGTCGATTCGATCAATGTCAGCATCACCGTGGGCAAGGGCAACCGCAATACCGGCTATGCCACCGTGGTGGTATCGGACGATTCAGGCGATCCTCTCGGGAATGTGGCAGTGGAAGGCAGTTTCTCCGGTGACTGGAGCGGTACCCGCAATGCCACCACCGACGCTGCCGGTGAGGCCGTTTTCAACACACCGAGGGTTAAAAACCTGGCTGTACTACAATTTTGTGTAGACCTGGCGACCCTGGCCGGTTGGTCGCTGGATATTGCCAACAGCACATTGTGTGGTGACAACACGGGTGGTGGCAGCGTTTTTGGCAGCGTGGCCGGACAGGTAACCAATGCCGCTACCGGTGCGGGCATACCCAATGCTGCGGTCTCCACCGACAGCGGTCAGTCCGGCACCAGCGATTCGTTCGGTGACTATTCCATCACCGATGTACCGGTTGGTAATCGTAACGTGGCGGTCACGGCAGGTGGTTTTGACGGTCAGAATACATCTGCAACCGTCACCGAAGCCACCACAACGACGGTTGATTTTGCCCTGAACGAATCCGCCACCGGCGGCGCCGGGGCGATCAAGGGTACGGTGTATTCAGGCTCCGGCGGTAAACTGGCCGCTGTGCTGGTTCAGGTTCTTGGCAGTTCATCGGCCAGCACCAACAAGGGTGGCAAGTACAGCATTCAGAATGTACCGGAAGGATTGCAGACCGTAATGGCATCTAGGTCCGGATACCTTAGCCAGCAGCAAACTGTGAACGTCAATGCAGGTGGCAGTGTTACGCTTGATTTCACCCTCGCTCCAGAGTGAAGCGACCCATTGATCACCCATCGTGGTGGTCTCGGCTTCCTTTGGATAGATGGGTTAAACCGGATTTCTTCACAGCTAACTGACGGGAAAAGCGGCAACCGGTCAGTAATCGATATTAAGCAAACCGTATGTATAGAGTGTAATAGGTGCGCACCGCATGGACACTTGCACGTCATGTTAACTTTTCTCTGAGTGATTCGTAAGGCGTTTTGCCTCGATGTGCACCATGGGGTCTGGCGAGGTTGTAGAATTGCTCCCATTCATTCAACTTCTTTTTCAGGTCCACATCACTCTTGTAGTTCAATAACTGATAGAACTCCTCCTGGTCCGACCGATGGGATCGCTCGACTTTGCCGTTGAGCTGAGGCGTTCTGGGCTTAATGTAGACATGTCGAATACCCAGGTCTTCCACATACCAATGGAACTGTACCTGAAACTCGTGACCACGATCGGTTCTAATCTGCTGAATGCGGAATGGGAACTTGTGCCTAACCTATCAGCTTTGGGAACAACCGACTTTTAACAGAATCGTATCCAGGAAACGAAGAAAGGAGTTGATCAGAAAACGAATAAGGTTTCTGACCAGCAAATAATTCGAACCAGCCTGGAATTAAACTGTTCAAGAGTGGCTATGACAGCCCGCTTGCACGACCTGATTGGTATCGCCTGTACCGATCTCGATAAGGACAGCACAATTGTCGACATCTTTGTCAGAACCTGCTGACCATCAGTCTTTTGCCTGGTCCTGACCGAAAACTCCATTCATCATCTGCATGATCTTTGGAAATGAATTGACCTCGCTGCCTTCGGCGTCCTTCATGTAACCAGTGAAAACGACCACCGTATCGCGCTTCGGATTGATCAACAATCCCTGACCGGCCCAGCCACCCTTGAAAATATCGCCGTTGGCAAAGATACGGTCCCATTGATAAATATTGTGCTTGATGCCGCTCACACTGGAATCGGGTGCACCGGCGTTTGTCAACAACTCAGGTCTGCCGTCGTTCAGGATGAAATCCAGGTGTTGATCGGAGATGATCTTTTCGTCTGAAACCACCTGGTAGCTCGGCGTAAATAACAGACCGAGCCGTGCCACATCACGTACACGCGCCATAAAGCCACCATGTGTGACTGCGATTCCATAACGTGGCGCGATGTAGGATGCATTGGACTCGGCACCGATGTGGTACCAGATCTCACGACTGAATACGTCCTGGAATGGGACACCGGTCACTTTCTCGACCAGCCATGCCAGGGCAAATGTATTGAGGCCCGAATAGGAAAACTGGTGCCCGGGTTCTGCGTGCCGTTTGGTCCCTTTCAGATTCATCAGAAAATCGTACGGATTATCCCCCGACTCGGCCAGGCGAAATCCATCACCGATGGTTGCGGAGTAACGGTAGTAGCAGGTTTGATAATTGCTGTAATCGTCTGAACAATCCAGACCGGTGGCCATATCCAGCACGTCCCGCACCGATATGTCCGCGAAATCGGACCCGGATATCTCCGGTATGTAGTAGTCCATCGGACGACTCACATCGACCTCACCGCGTTCTTCGAGGATTCGAATCACGGTGCCGACAAACGACTTGGCCACCGACCAGTACACCGGCATCTCGTATTCCTGCATACGTGGGTAACGTTCGTAGACGATTTTTCCCTGGTGGACCACAACGATACCCATCAGGGTTGAGAGATCGGTATTGATAAAGTCATCAAAACTCATTTTGCCCCGGGGCGTATCTAATTCGAAGGCACCGATCTCGGCCATCGGTTTATGGGCCAGTTCTTTGACCGGTCCATTGCGATAAACATTTACCGTCGGGAATATCTGGTGCAGGTTTTTGAAGTTCCAGGCCTGATCGGTGCCATAGACGTCCCACCAGATCATGTCTGACGGCAGTCTGCGCATCTGCCACTGGATCTGTTCGAGCGAGGATGCAGCGCGAAATTCACCGGTCTTCTCTGGCAGGTAAATATCAGCAACCCGGTCCAGGTAGAGTCCCGGTTCGAAGTCGCTCAGGTTGCTCAACACGACGATGGACAGTTGTTCATCCACAAAACGCGCGATATGGGTCCGAAAACCGACCCAGCTTCCACCGTGGGCAATTCGTGGGTGATCGCGATAGCCATCGAGTCGCCAACCAAAGCCATAATCGATCTCATCACCATTGTTCAGGGTTGCACGGGTGAAGGCTCTTTTCAGCGTCTCCCCTGATACCACATCTTCGCCATACAAGGCCTGGTCCCAGTGATAAAAATCATTCAGGGTCGCATAGGTGCCACCAGAGCCGACGATACCGTTCAGATAATGTGCGTCATTCAGCGTGTAGCCATTCGAAGTCTTGTCGTAACCCAACACACGCCGGGCCATTGAAGGCTGCGTGTGATCGAAGATCAGCGAACCGGTCATGCCGGCCGGCGCAAATACGCTTTCCTGCATGAAATCTGCAAAACGCTGGCCCGAGGCTTCCTCAACAATCAATGCCAGTAATTCATAGGCCGAGTTGCTGTACTGGTACCTTTCGCCGGGTGCGAACTCGACCTTGCCCATTTGAGCAAGGAACTGGCTGGCTTCGGCATTGGTCAGCAACTGGTCTGTCTCTTCGACCAGGTCGTAATAGTCCGGTAACCCGGAGGTATGCGTGAGGAGATGGCGAATGGTGATCCCCGGGTATACTTTCTGTTCCGGGAGGTATTTAGCGATGGGGTCGTCGTAGTCCAGTTTGCCACGTTCCTGCAATACCATGATGGCCATGGTGGTGAATTGTTTGGAGACCGACCCGAGCCGGAAAGTCGATTCAGGTGTTATACGAACTTTCTTGTCGAGGTCTGCATAACCAAAGCCCTTGCTGTACACGACCTTGCCATGGTCAATGACCATGACAGCCGCACCCGGGCGCACACCCTCGTCGAGAAAGGCAAACAGGGAGTCGACCTGTTCGGATCGATGATCAGCGGGTATTTCTGCTGCCAGCACGCCGTTGGCGAGTGCAGCCCCCGTCAACAGGGTCATTACAAACTGTCGAATATTGAAATTCATTAAGGTCATGGACGAACTCCTGCTGGTCGCTGCGGACACCAATTTTACCTGGACGGTCTTAGCCTATAGTGCTCCCGGCGCTAATACAAACCTCGGTCGTAGACCATCCCATAGGTAGCTCATTATTGTCCGATGAGCTACCATCTGCTGCTGATTTCAATCGCAAGTGGTTCGTATGAGCTTAACTCTCCCGACGTTCATCGCGACTTCTGTGGTGCGTGGCAGCCAGCAGGGCGAGAGCCATGGTGGTATTTTTACGGTCGATTTCGAAAACAGAACGGGTGAGCAGCATGTCGACTGGAACACAAGCGAGATAGATTTCCGGGGTCGTGGTGCCGACCGTGGTTTGCGCGGTATTGCCATTGACACCGAAGATATTCTTGTCGCCGCGAGTGACGAACTCTACTGCTATGACCGGGAGTTCAATATCCAGGCTTCCTGCCGCAATCGCTACCTCAAACATTGTCATGAGATTTGTCGCCAGGATCGGGTGATTTTCTTAAGCTCGACTGGCTTCGACAGTCTGCTGGCCTTCGATCTCGAAAAGAAAGCATTTGTGTGGGGGTTTCATCTGATGAAACTCCGCGACGGCTGGAGTGGCCACACCTTTGACCCGCGCACAGATGCAGGGCCAAGGCCGATCAACCAGTTTCATATCAACAATGTCCATGTTGACAACACCGGAATTTATTTCAGTGGCCTCAATATACCTGCGATGCTTCACCTCAACAGCAGGAACGAAGTATCGGAAGTCTGCTCACTGCCACTTGTAACCCACAATGCCAGACCGTTCCGAGATGGCGTTCTATTCAATGATACAGCCAGTGATGCCTTGCGTTACGTGGGTCGTGATTTTAGAAGCCAGGCCTTTCGCATCGGGACTTACCCGCAATCGCAGATCACGTTTTCAAATATCGATGATTCCAAAATCGCACGACAGGGTTTTGGTCGCGGACTTTGCCTGGTCGATGAGCGCTTTGTAGCCGGGGGCTCGTCACCATCGACGATTACACTGTACGACCTGGAGGCAAATCAGGCAGTCGCAACAGTCAACCTTTCCATGGACATTCGCAACGCGATACACGGCCTGGAACTGTGGCCGCATGGCGGGTAAGTTGCCTGTCCTGCCATATAAAGCATGACTGCAAGGAAGTAATATTCAAATTATGATGACGATTTGCCGGTGACCAACATGTGGAAGAAAGCTTCAATCATTCTGTTTGCTCTGTTTTCAATGCAGCTTGTCAACGGTGCCAGAGCGGCAGAGCGAACACAACTGGGTTTTGAAGAGTTGATGGCTGGCCAGGCTGCAGCCAGCGCCCTGGTTGAGAATCAATTATTTATTCCGGAAGAAGCTGCGGACAAGGCACTGCATGGATTTTCCGCTGCCATCCACATACCAGAACATAATATGCGGACCGAACCTCAGGTGATCGAACCGAAACAGATCTCAGGAAAGAGTACCCAGTTGATGCCCAATGGTCTGATCGGTTTTCGCCTGGGTAACGGTGGGGATAAACCACTGGAGCAAATGACCATCATCGCGGACAAAATCGGGCCATTCGACCAGCATTCTGGTGACAACAGTGGCAACCGGTAGAATGAAAGTCGACTGGCAAACTGCAGCGATCGACTCATTTGTATCACCCATTGTTCCGGAAGCATGTTGTAATGAAAGTCCGGGTTAATACTTGGCACGTTCCGGTTTGGCCGGCAACCATCAGGAGTTAGACTTTTGGATCCAGATCAGACCCAGAAAGCCACCTTCCAGCGCGCCATGTCATTCCTGCAAAACGGTGACGCAAAAATGACCGAGGAAATTTGTGCAAATGCCTTGGCAGAACGTCCCGATGACGCCAATTTTCTGTGCCTTTCCGGCCGGGCGCTTCTTATGCTTGGTCGTTTTGATACCGCTGAAGAACGATTGAATAATGCGATCGAAATATATCCAGAGTTTCCGCGCCCACATGTGGTCCTTGGCGAGATGCATCTCAAGCAGGGCTTGCTGGAACGGGCAACACAGGACCTGCAGCGCGCGGTGGACCTGGGTGACCCGGACCCAAACACACAGGCAAAACTGGGCAAGGTCCTTATGCTGTTGGGAGATCGGGGCGCTGCCAGGCAGGCCGTTGAAGAATCAATGCGTCTTGATCCGGCCCGCAGACAGTTGGCCGAGGCATTTGAACTGGAGCAGACCGGCAAAGGCGAGGAAGCGGAAAAAATCTATCGCGATATCCTGGCAGCTGACCCGGAGAATGTCGACGCGCTGCGGCTGCTGGCCTGGATCGCATCATCGCAAGAACAGCATGCCGATGCTGAAATTCTGTTGAAGCGAGCCCTGGAGCTTGCACCCGATTTTGGTCGTGCATTGGCAGATCTCGTGGTCAACCAGGTCGAACAGGAAAAGACGGTAGAAGCGCTGACTTATGCAAATCGCATGGTTCGTATTGCTGCTGACAATCCGGATTCTTATCTGTTGCTTGGAAATGCGAGGTCGGCCGCTGGGGACTATGCCGGTGCTATCGATGCCTACAAGGAATCGTTGAAACTTGCACCGGAAAATATCGGCGCATTGTCCGGTCTTGCCCACAACCTCAAGACCCTGGGACACCAGGATGATGCCATCGCCACCTATAGAATATGTATCCGTATCAACCCGTTTTTCACCCAGACATACTGGAGTCTTGCCAATCTTAAAACCTTCCGGTTTACCGATAATGAACTAAGCTCCATTGAGCAGTTGTTGAATCATCCAGACATTCCTGTGAACTCTCAGGTTCATATCTACAATACCCTGGGTCTCGCATATGAAGAACGTGATGATTTTGACAGAGCTTTTGATTCATTCAGAAAATGCAATGAGATAAAAAGAACCGAGGAATATTATGACCCGATCGCAACCGAGGACCTTCACGACCGGACTATTGAGGTTTTTGACCGGGACTTTGTAAACCAGAAATCCAAAACCCGTAAGCTGGGTGTAAGACCCATTTTCATCGTTGGTTTACCCCGTTCGGGGTCTACATTGCTCGAACAGATACTTGCCAGTCACAGCCTGGTGGAGGGTACGCACGAGTTGAGCGATCTCGGACGGATTATCCAAAAGATACCAGGTAACTTGAAAGTACAGGGTCGCTTTCCGGGAATTCTGACCAATGTTGATGCCTCAGGATTTGACCAACTGGGTCAAGAGTATCTTGAACGAACCAGGAAATACCGGTCCGGGTTGCGCTATTTCACGGATAAGAACCCAAATAATTTTGCCCAAGTCGGACTGGTCCACCTTATTCTGCCCGAGGCAGTTATTATCAACGCACGACGCCATCCACTGGACAGTTGCCTGGGCAGTTACAAGCAATTGTTTGCCAAGGGCCAGCCCTTCAGCTACGACCTGACCGACCTGGCCGAGTATTATGTCCAGTATGACCGCCTGATGGATCACTGGAACGAAGTGCTTCCGGGCAAGGTCCTGGACGTCCGGTATGAGGACGTTGTTGACGACCTGGATACCCAGGTTCGCCGGATTCTTGATCACTGCGAGTTGCCCTTCGAGGAACAATGCCTTCGCTTTCATGAAACTGACCGGGCAGTGCAGACCGCGAGTTCGGAGCAGGTACGGCGCCCGATCTATAGCTCATCTGTGAATCTGTGGCGTAATTATGAACAGCATCTGCAGCCGACCATCGACATTCTGACGCCAATTTTGCGCGATTTGCCAGGAGCGGATCGTCCCGACTCATTTAAATCGTAGTTCATCGCAATATTTGTATCGCTTAAAAAAAATATTCGTATGTGACGCTCACTCACCTGAAATTTTCGTTGAGCTCTGCTACTCTATTCTATAGGCGTACTAGAAATAAGAGCACAAACAACAGTGTACCAGTAACTGATCTAAGTAAATCCGGACTCATTAAAACTAGGGATAAAAACCCATGTTCAACAAAACCGCAATCACACTGACCCCATTGGCTGCTGCAATCTCGGCGGTTCTCTCACCAACAGCCGCGGCACAGTCCGAAGAAGAAGACGCCCTGGCAATTGAGGAAATTATTGTCACAGCGACAAAACGCGAGGCAAATCTTCAGGACCTGCCTGCCAGCATCCAGGCGATTCCGGAAATCATGCTCCAAAAAATGGGTGCCAACGGCATCGAGGACTACACCCGGTTCATTCCCGCAGTTAATGCAGTCAGCTATCAGCCAGGTTCGTCAACCATCGTTTTCCGCGGTGTCAACACCGGAACCATCGGTGTCGGCCAGTCTCCCTCATCCCTGTACCTGGACGAGTTACCATTAACAATTACCGGCGATCAGCCCGAGGTTCGAATGGTCGATATCGCCCGGGTCGAAGCCCTGTCCGGGCCGCAAGGTACCCTGTATGGCGGTTCAGCCCAGGCAGGCACACTGCGGATCATCACCAATCAACCCGACCCGTCAGGCTTTTACTCATCCATTGAGACGACACTGAAACAAGGCGGAGACACATCTTTCAGCCATGATGTGAACGCTGTATTGAACTTCCCGTTCAGTGATGGCAAGGGTGCTGTGCGCCTGGTTGGGTTTACCGCAAAAGATGCTGGCTATATCGACAATGTGTTCGGGCATACACCCGATACCCACTACGGCTCACCCCTCCCGGAAGACTTTCATACCCTGGACAACGCAGACGCTGTCGAAGATGACTGGAACGATGTCGACTTCAATGGCGGAAGAGTCCTGGTGCGTTATGACTTCAACGATCAATGGACGGCAACGGCTGGTTATACCTATCACAAAACCGAGGCTGATTCAGGTACGGGCAACCACTTTGACCCGTTCGTTGGCGACCTCAAAGTGGTCAAATTCCAGGACGGGTTCCGCGATGATCAATGGGATACGGTCAACCTGAACATTCAGGGCGACCTGGGCTGGGCGCAGCTTGTGTCTTCAACAAGTTACTACACCAGGGAAACAGAAACGTTCGAAGATGCGACCGTCTATCAGAAGTACTACCAGTCCTGGGCCTGTCTCTACCAGTGGGATCCAGCGGTTTATACGGGATATTTCGTCGATCCGACCCTGGGCACTGCGTTGTACTATCCTCGATACTGTTTTGGCCCAACCAGCCTGACTGATGTCATTCTGGCGCAGCGCTTTTTGACTGACTCCAGCAAGTTTGCCCAGGAACTGCGCTTCTCAGGTGGTAACGATAATCTGGACTGGATCGTCGGGCTCTTTTACGAGAAGACCAACGACGACTGGAACTCACCCTGGGGCATTCCGACCAATTACAGTTACCAGGATTCGGTGGCAATAAAATACTGGCAATGGGTATTTGACGACCCGTCTGTCGGGTTGAACTCCACCCACGGCTGGGAATCGATTTCCAGGGTTGAGTGGGAACAGAAGGCAATATTTGGCGAAGCGACCTGGCGCGTCGCTGACCAGTGGGCAGTGACCGCAGGCGGCCGTTATTTCGACCGGAACATGGAGAGCAATTACATCGTCGAAAATCCGAACTTTGTCGTATCTTCGTCTGATTTCATAGCCCAGGGAGGGCCCTCCATATCGACCGGTGGCAGCTCGGATTTCGTGCCGAAGCTGAGCGTATCCTACTCACCTGCAGATGATAAGCTGCTTTACGCGCTGTACAGCGAAGGATTCAGACCCGGGGGCACCAACCGTGCCCGTGGTAACCCGGTGTTGCCGGTCGTATTCGACGCTGACAAACTGGAGAACTTTGAGATAGGCGCCAAGACACGCTGGGCGAATGGCCGATACCAGCTCAACTTCACCTACTATGACATGACCTGGAAGGACTATCAGTTGCGCGTGCTTGACCCGAGTTACGCCGATGGAGAGCCCTGGCAACAGGTTATCGCCAATGTCGGTGACGCCGTCGTTGATGGATTTCAAATTGAATTCGACGCGGTGGTGACCGAACAACTGAAATTCGGGATGAATCTCACAAGCATCAATTCCGAGACCGATACGGATGTCAGCATTGATACGAATCCTGACACAATCGAGATTCCAGCTGGAACCAGACTACCCCTGGCACCGGAATTCAAAGCAGCTGCCTGGCTGGACTACAACTGGAATACCCAGGCAATGGACGCTGAGTGGTTTGCACGACTGCAATGGTCACACACTGGTGATTCGGTCAACCAGATCAGACCGTCAGCAACCGGGGCAAACCCGCAGTTCGAGTCGCCCTCGTACGACATCATGGACTTCCGCGTCGGTTTTCAATCCGGTGAGTGGGAGGTGGACTTTTTTATCAGTAACCTCACAGACGAGCGGGCGGAGTACACACGGGCCGCGGGCTATTTCGAGCTGCCGTTCTCCAGTGTCGAAGACGGCCGGGATGGTGTTGGGCGAATCTATACCAATCGTCCCAGGGAGTTTGGAGTCCGTGTCAAGAAACACTTCTCGGATTAAGGGAAATGCACAAGAAAGAAGCCCCGCTGGTCGGGGCTTTTTTTTGCCTGCTGTTAATCAGGATTTCCTCTGAAATTCAGATGCCGGCACATAATCGAAGATAAATGTGATCCGGTCTTCGGTACCCTTGTTGGAAACACTGTGCTTTTTCTGATTATTGAGCTCATAGGCTTCACCGACCTTGAACAGGTATGGCCGTCCATCGATGAAAAATCGAACGCGGGGATTGGTTGTTATCGGTAGGTGTATGCGATGACCCGCGCGGAATGAAGGATGCGTGTCACGATGCGGTACAATTTTCCCACCAACCAGCAGTTTTGCCGCCATGGCCCGAATAATCGTACCACCCGGCGGATAGTGATTCTTGATGATGTTATGCATGACCGGAATGGCTGCATCGGCAAGCCGGTCCCAGCCAGGTTCCTTGCGAACCTCACAATTGGGCCAGTCATCACCATGGGTAAACACCATCACGATAGATTCGGTTTCCCTATGGACATCGTAAACCTGCTGTCGAAAATCGTCCTCATGCCAGGCCACTTCCTCCTGGCTGAGTATCAAATCACGAAGCGGGGCAATATCAACTGCGCCGAGTTCGCGTAACGGTGTGTCAATGTTCATGCAATGGTGTTCATTTGTCAGTCTTTGAGAATTACGCAAACTGTACCGTAAGCATTGGCAATTGTCATTGAGTCAGCTGGCCCTCGATGTTGAACCTTACCTATCAACATTGGGAACAACCGACTTTTAGCAGAATCGTGTCCAGGAAACGAAGAAAGGAGCTGATCAAAAAACGGATAACTTATCTGACCAGCAAGTGAGTCGAACCAGCCTGGAAGTAAACTGTTCAAGAATGACTTTGACAGCCGGCCTGCCCGACCTGACAGGTCCGTAATTTCAATTTAATTGTCACGCTGACTATTTACACTGGTCAGACAGATTCCTGCGTGGCAAATTAACGCCGTGAACTGGTTAGGGCAAACTCATTTCTATACCGCTATTCTGGCCATGGCCACTGGCGCAGTGGTGGTGTTCAATCGCAAGGGAACGGTATTTCATCGTTACTGCGGTCGCGTCTACCTGGCCACCATGCTGGTGCTCAATATCAGTGCGCTCTCCATTTATCAGCTCTGGGGCCATTTCGGGCCCTTTCACGTGGCAGCAGTGATCAGTCTTTTCACTGTGATGATGGGCGTTATCGTTGCCTGGAGAGCCTGGACATCGATCGTCATGCGGCGGATTTATTTTCGGCAAACAGCCACGAGAGTGAAGATCGCAACTGGACCTATCTGGCGTATGGTCCGTTCGCGACGCTGGATGAATACATCCACTGGATGCAATAAGACTGTTTCCATGGGGATCCTTTGTTCCATGCGGTTATCGACAAGATCACCGAGCAGGCAATCGGTGTTGCCAGCTACATGCGAATCAACCCGGGCTGTGCCTCGATTGAAGTGGGAAACATCAATTTTTCGCCGTTGCTACAACGAACGCGGGCCTCGACGGAATCGATGTATTTGTTAATGCAGCGTGCTTTTGAACTTGGCTATCGCCGTTATGAGTGGAAGTGCGATGCATTGAATACCCCCTCAAATGATGCGGCCAAACGGCTCGGATTCACTTACGAAGGCACTTTCAGACAGGCCCTGCATTACAAGAACCGAAATCGGGATACCGCCTGGTACTCGGTCATCGACCAACAGTGGCCTGCGCTGAAGGCGGCTTTTGAAGCCTGGCTGAATCCCGATAATTTTGACGTCGAAGGGTTACAGATTCAGTCATTGTCGGAGTTAACGGCGGTCGCCATGTAATCAACCGACAACCTGTAGTCAACACATTGACTCCGTTACCTGAATTTAAGCCTTCTAAACCGGCTTATATAATTTAAAGAACACCACCGTAGGCAACTCCAGTGAGCTGTGCCATGTCCTTATTAAACGTGGTGAGGTCTTCCATGTTGAATCCACTCAGATGCCCGTGACCGGCCGCGCGTGCCATGACCTTCATCAACTCGACTGATGCCCCGAAAAATGTTGCCAATCTCTGTGCTGCTCCGGAGAACGCGCAGGTGAAATGGCTGGCTGGCCAACCGGCAATTCGCGAACTTGCGCGATCTTGCCGGTGACCTTGGACCCGGGCAAATGCCCGCCTGTGCCCGTTTTTGCACCCTGTCCGCCTTTGAAATGAAAGGCCTGGGTTTTGAGGACCTTGTCCCAGGAAAACCCGAAGCGTGCCGAGGCCAGTTCGTAGAAATGGCGGGAATTGGCTTGTTGTTCTTCCGGCAGCATACCGCCTTCACCCGAGCAAATTCCGGTACCGGCGAGTTCGGCACCTTTTGCAAGGGAGACCTTGGCCTCTTCTGAGAGCGCTCTAAAACTCATGTCGGAGACGAATAAGGGAATGTCCAGCCTGAGCGGTTTTTCTGCATTCGGCCCGATCACAAGATCCGTTCCTACCATCTCATCATCGAGCAGTGGCAACCTGTGCAACTGGGCCACGACGAATTGCAGGTCTCCCACCTCGGCAGTTGGTCGCGCGGCACACCCATGGCCCCGGCACGCCCATGGTGTCCGACCTTGCGGAGACCTTCGTTCGAGAGCTTTCGTATCCACTTGACGTGTGGTTCATCGGCCGTGCCATGCGAGTCCTGGTAGATTCCCTGGTATGCATCACGGTTGTAAGGTTGTGGGTGACTGGCGGCCCAGTCTGCGATCTCATCGGCGTCAACCAGGACCTTGCCATCCTCCACCCAGGCATTGAATTTGGGCAGAATCTCGTTGTTATTGTATTCGGAGATGCCGCTGTCGAGACGATAGTCCCAGCCGTGTAAACCGCAAATCAGGTTCTTGCCACTGACCACCCCATCGGACATCAGCGCGCCGCGATGTGCGCAACGCCCATACAAAACACTCACCGAATCGTCAAATCGCACCACCACCAGGTCCACGTCCCCAACCAGCGCATAGGTCGGTTTGCGGTCCTCAAGTTCACTCCAGTTAAGTATTGTTGTTTTGTTCATTGAACAGACCCCAAATTTGGACAGGAACTGTTCCGAAAAAGGACTATTTAACAGACAACAACTAACTCGCCTCAAACTCTTTCAGCTTGCGGGTCAGTGTGTTACGTCCCAGACCCAACAAGCGGGCGGCTTCCACCCGTTTGCCACCGGTGTGGTCCAGTGCACAGTCGAGGATGGTTCTTTCCAGCCTGCCACGCGCCTCGGCCATAAGATCTGACTGTCCGTTTGACAGCGCCCTGCGGGTCCAGCTACGCAATGCGTCCGACCAGGGGTCTCCTGTCTGGGCAGAGGGGTTGGTGGTTTGTAGCCCCCTCGGCAGGTCTTCTGGCAGTATCTGCTCGCCGGGTGCCATCACGCACAACTGCTGACACAAATTTTGTAGCTGACGTACGTTTCCCGGCCAGGATTTGCTTTGCAGCACGTCGATCGTCTCTGGCAGCAACCGCTTTTCCTCCAACCCCATGTCCATGGCAGCCTGATGAAGGAAATGTCGGGCCAACAGAGGAATGTCATCGCTGCGTTCACGCAATGGTGGTAATTTGATGGTGATCACGTTGAGACGGTGATACAGGTCTTCACGAAAACTCCCATCGGCGATCTTACCCAGCAGGTCCTGGTGGGTTGCAGTGACCACGCGTACATCAGCACGCAGCAGGTCACGTCCACCCACGCGGTAGTAGTCGCCTTCCGCCAGTACCCGCAACAGACGGGTCTGCAATGGAAGTGGCATGTCGCCAATTTCATCCAGGAAAAGGGTACCTCCGGTAGCTTCTTCAAACCGGCCAGCACGCCGCGCGTGGGCACCGGTGAAGGAACCACGCTCATGGCCGAACAACTCCGATTCGAGTAACTCGGTGGGAACCGCTGCAGTGTTGATCGCGACGAACGGACCGTCGGCCCTGGGGCTGTGTTCGTGCAGTGCACGGGCAAAAAGTTCCTTGCCGGTACCGGTTTCACCGGTGATCAATACACTGATGCTGGAACGGGACAAACGGCCGATGGTGCGGAAAACCTCCTGCATGGCAACCGATTCACCGATCAGTTTGCGTGGTTCCGCTGTTTCTTCCACCACCGGTCCATCACCCGGTATTGCCGATGCCCGGTCGACCACGGACAAGACCTGGTCTAGATCAAATGGTTTTGACAGGTAATCAAAAACACCCGACTTGAACGCGGAAACGGCCTGGTCCAGATCGGAAAATGCCGTCATGGCGATGACCGGAACCTCGATTGCACGGTTCTCCAGCGCCTGCAAAACGCTGAGCCCATCGGCATCCGGCAAACGAATGTCAGTGAGAATGACATCGGGCTGACCACTGTCCAGTGCGGCGGTCACCGCCGCAACGGTGGTGAAACTCTCGGTGAGGTAACCGGCGCGGCCCAGAGCACGTTCAAGCACAAAGCGGATGGCTTCATCATCATCAACGATCCACACGGTTGCCAACTTAGTCATCCAAACGCTCCAGTGGCAATTTGAGTGTGAAACGACTACCAGGCGTTAGCGGCTCATAGGTCAGGAGACCCTGGTGGGCCGCGGCTATCTGTTGTGCCAGTGCCAAACCCAGACCGGTCCCATCCCTGCGGCCTGTGACCAGTGGCAGGAATAACATGCTGCGCAGAGATTCAGGTACACCCATGCCGTTGTCATCGACATCCAGCCTGACGAGTGAACTGATACCCGGCTTCAATAAGGCACTGTCATGCTCAACCCGGCTCCTGATGGTGATTTGAGTCGCCTGCGCCTGGAACGCATTGCGCAACAGGTTCAACAACAGTTGGCGTAGTGCGGATGCATCTGCCAGCAATGGTGGAATACTGGGGTCATAATCCTGAATGATTCTCAGGAACTCGGCAGACTCCAGATGCAGAAGCTCAGCCGCCTCGCGCAATACAAAATGAACGTCGACCGGCTTGCGGTCCAGTTCGGGTTGGCCAAAACGGGCCAGCAACTCATCAATACGATCCACTTCACGCATGATCAGTTGTGCCAGTGTGCCCAGCTCCCTGCCCTCCAGCTCTGCGGCCATCATCTGTGCCGCCCCCCGAATCCCACCCAGTGGATTACGGATCTCGTGCCCCAGGTTGCGGCGCAGCAGGTCCATCATGCCGGTCTGTACTTCGCGTTGTTGTAACTTGTCCTGTTGTTGTTGCCATTTCAGATCGTAAAATTCCAGCAGCATGCGCTGACCGGGCATGGATTGGACATTACAGTCATACCAACCGCCGACCAGTCTGCACTCGTGCAAATGCCGGCTGCGCTGGTCATTGGTGGTTTCAGAAATGGCACCGAGCAATGCACCGGGTACACCATCAAGGGATTTGAAATGGCTTCCCCTGGCACGTTCCCTGCCCGTGGCCAGGCAATGCTCTGCGGCCGTGTTCATGTTCAGAACACAACCCTGATCATCCAGCTCCACGATTGCCGTAGACAGCGCTTCAAGCATAGGGAGCCCGTGACATGTGTATTACTCAGCCACCACCGCCGCTGGGCGAGGGGCGGGGACGAAGATTGGCAACCGTACGCTTGATAAAAAATGTAGTCGGCCCGGCTGTCGCGATTTTACGGTCCCGGCTATCGATAATCTCAGCAGTAACCTTGTGCTCACCCCGGTCCAGACGGTCCAGCGGAATCACACCATCACGGGTCTTTCCTGCCAATTTTCCATCAACAAAAATCGATACCTCCATACCGGGCAGCAACTGGTTCTTGGTATTCCATGACACATTGACATCGGTGCCTGTGCCCCAGATTGATTCCTCCTGGGTCGGAGAGGTTATGGTGAAATCCCTGAAACTCCTGCGCAATTGCCTGATGGATAATTCCTTCTCGGCATCCTCATCGGTGAGCTCGTCCACGTCCTTGGCAGCCTTTGGATAATAAGGGGCTTCTATAATGCTGATTTCTCGCAGCTTGATGGGTGTGGCACCTTCATGCGGCGCCTGATCCGAATAAACCACATTGCCATCCTCATCCACAGATTTGTAAACCTGCGCAAACAGGGATGCAGATACCATCAACAGTATGAAAGTAGTCAGCAGGGTATGAGTTGATTTTTGCATTGCAATTTTCATCGCCAGACTCCGTGTTTTAGCCGTTTTCGCATCCCATCGATAGTGGGGTGCAACGGTTTCCATGGGGCTGCCGGATGACAGCTCCTTTATATAGAATAGTACATATCGAACTCCACCGGATGGGTGGACATACGAAAACGTGTCACTTCTTCCATCTTCAGTTCGATATAGGCATCGATCAGGTCATCATCGAAAACACCGCCGGCTTTAAGAAAATCCCGGTCGGAATCCAGTTCTTCCAGAGCCTGGGCAAGGCTGGCGCAAACCGTGGGAATATCTTTTACCTCTTCTGAAGGCAGATCATACAGATCCTTATCCATGGCGGGACCCGGATCGATCTTGTTGATGATTCCATCGATACCAGCCATCAACATGGCTGCAAACATCAGGTAACCATTACCAGCCGGATCACCAAAACGGACTTCGATCCTGCGGGCCTTGGGACTGCCGACATGCGGAATTCGACACGATGCTGAACGATTACGGGCTGAATAAGCCAGCATCACCGGGGCTTCAAAGCCAGGTACCAGCCGTTTGTAGCTGTTGGTGCTGGCATTGGCAAAAGCATTGATCGCCCGGGCGTGTTTGAAAATTCCGCCAATATAATGCAGGGCAGTCGTTGAAAGCCCCCCATACTCCTCACCTGAAAACAGGTTCTCGCCGTCTTTGAATAGCGACTGGTGGACATGCATGCCGGATCCATTGTCACCCACCAGTGGCTTGGGCATAAAAGTCGCCGTCCTGCCACTGACATGGGCAGCATTGTGGGTTGCGTACTTGAGTAACAGCAACTCATCCGCCTTGCGGGTCAGCGTATTGAACTTGGTTCCAATTTCGCACTGACCGGCAGTACCGACCTCGTGGTGATGCACTTCAACCGGAACATCCATGTGTTGGAGTATCTCGCATATGGTGGCACGCAGGTCGTGCAGGCCATCCACCGGTGGAACCGGGAAATAACCGCCTTTTACACGGGGACGATGGCCGTGGTTGCCTTCCTCGTAATCAGCCCCGGTATTCCAGGCACCCTCCTCCGAGTCGATATTGTAGAAAGTGGAGTGCATATCGTTACCGAAACTGACGCTGTCAAAAACAAAAAATTCGGGCTCGGGACCAAAATACGCCGCATCGGCCACACCGCTGGACTGCAGGTAAGCTTCAGCGCGCTTGGCCAGGGATCTCGGGCAACGGTTGTAACCTTCCATGGTATCGGGTTCCAGAACATCGCAACGCAATATCATCGTGTTGTGCTGCATGAACGGGTCTTTGACGGCACTGTCCAGATCGGGCATCAGCACCATGTCTGATTCATTGATGCCTTTCCAACCTTTGATAGAAGAGCCGTCAAACATTTTTCCCTCTTCAAAAAAATCTTCGTCCATCATGCTGACGGGCATACTGACATGCTGCTCCTTGCCTGCCGTATCACAAAACCTCAGGTCTACGAATTCGATCTCTTCCTCACGGATCATGTTCTGAATTTTTTCTACGCTCATGTTGTTTTCCTGTCGTGTTATTGGGATAAAGTCCAAAATGGGTCAGAATATACATGCAGATAGCATGCCAGCTTAATCACTTCTTGAAATTATAAAAAAAAATGGTGTACATGAATTTTAACTATATTTTCACGACTTTTAGATACATTTTAATGGCTTATTTAGAAAACACAGGTAATATGGAGATTGGCTGCCCGTGTCATAACGGCACCATTATGGCACGTTGAGAAAATTCATGCACCAATTTGGTGCTTTGTAGAGTCAGTCTAATAGGCTACCCAAAGCAGGGCAATTCCCAGTGCCAGGCGATAAAGCACAAAGGGCATCAGACCGACACGCTTGAGCAGGGCAAGAAATGCGGCTATACAGAACCAGCCTGCAACACCAGACAATACGACCGCAAGTCCGAACTGCTGCCAGTCGATGGATGCATCATTCAATAACATCCGCATCACACCATAACCACCTGCCGAGGCAATAATGGGGATGGAAAGCAGAAAGGAAAACCGGGCCGCGCTGTCCGCATCAAAACCCAGCAGACGGCCCATGGTGATGGTGATTCCCGAACGTGAAGTACCCGGCACCAATGCCAGGATCTGCGCCAGACCAATCAGCACACCGGAGCGCATATCCATTCCTGAGAGCACCCTGGCACGCGGAAAACGGACATCCGCCCACCACAGCAGCAAACCGAAACCTATGGTCGTCAGCGCGATGATTTGAACATCCCGGAGACTGGCTTCCACCCAACCGTGTAAAAAACCACCTGCCACTATGGCGGGCACACTGGAAATGATCAGAATTTTTCCCAGTCTCCGTGCCGGCTCATCATCAATGCCAGTGTCAATCCACGGCCTCACCATGTTGAACAGATCCTTGCGAAAATACACCAGTACCGCCAACAGGGTTCCCAGGTGGGTTGCAACATCGAATACCAGACCCTGGTCAGGCCAACCGAATACCTTGCTGCCGAGTATCAGGTGAGCGGAACTGGACACCGGCAAAAACTCGGTCAGCCCCTGGATGAGGGCAAGCACCACGATCTGGATAAAGGTCATGACCTGGCTGATCTACTCAGCGACGTAGCTGATGCGATAAATAACTCCCGCCTTGTCATCCGAAACCAGCAATGCCCCGTCGGGCATTACCAGCACATCGTTGGGCCGCCCCCAGTCTTCCTCGTTCTGCAACCATCCGGAGACAAAAACCTGTGTGTCCAATACCTTGCCATTGGCCTGCACATCAAGCACCAGGATTCGGTAGCCGGACTTCTCGCTGCGGTTCCAGGAACCGTGCTGGGTAATGAACAAACGGTTGCTGTATTCGGAGGGATACATTTGTCCGGTGTAAAACACGAGACCCAGTGCCGCCGCGTGCGGGTCCAGATCGCTGACCGGTGCGGTGTAGTCACCACAATCCTGATCCTTGCCGAATTCCTCATCAGGCAGGTCACTCTGGTGACAGTAGGGAAATCCGAAATGCATGCCTTGGTCCGGTGCATGGTTCAACTCATCTGCCGGAAGGTCGTCGCCGAGCATGTCCCGACCGTTGTCCGTAAACCAGAGCTGTCCATTGTCGGGGTGAAACGCCAGTCCGACACTGTTGCGCACCCCGTGGGCGAACACTTCCATACCGCTGCCATCCGGGTTGATGCGACGGATTTCACCAAATCCCTCTTCATCACAGATATTGCAGGGCACACCGATGGGAATGTACAGCATGCCATCCGGACCGAAACGCAGGTACTTCCATCCATGGTGTGTTTTTTCAGGAAAAACATCGGTGATAACCACCGGTTCGGGTGGTTGATCCAGTCGCGATTCGATTCCTTCGTAACGGAGTATGCGATCCACTGCCCCCACGTATAAATCACCACCGAGAAACTCGACACCGGATGGCATGGTCAGATCACTGTCAATCATGCGGACCTGCTCAGCGAACTGGTCCCCGTCCTCATCCGATACGGCCCAGAGTTTCCCGGCCCTGCGGGTTCCGACAAAAATCGTACCTTCATCACCACGCACCATCTGGCGTGCATTTTCCACCCCATCGGCATAGATTTCGATATGGAAACCCGGTGGTAGCTCCAACAGGTCAACCCGTGTTTCTGCCTGGGTGCATTGGACCAGGCAAATCCCAATGAACAAAGTAAACACATTGATGTTTTTCATAAGGATCATGTTAACAGCAGATCGGTCGTGCGGCACTCTCAGCACAATGCCCTGATCTGATTGCGGCTGGAAAGCGTCGTGAGACGGGAATAAATGAGCACACCAAAGTGACTTCGCATAGAATAACCATTCACTTTTTTCAGGCTGAAAATATGACCGTGCGTCTGCTTTTGTTGATCTGTGGAATGTTGTTTTCCGTTGCCACCCTCGCGATGGGTTCGGCCGAGTACCTGCCGGAAGATGCAATGCTGGATTCATCCATACCCTCCCCCGAATCTGTACTGGGCTGGGAACCGGGTGACTGGCGTGTGGATCACGGTGGGCTTGTTCAATATATGAACACGCTGTCTGAACAGTCTGACCGGGTCAGTATCAAGGTCATTGGCCGCACACATGAACAAAGGCCTTTGCTGCAACTGGTCATCAGTTCCCCTGAAAATCAGTCCCGACTGGAAGAACTCCGGTTGTCCCATCTACAGGCTGCAACCAGCGGTGACCACAGTGCACCGCTGGTGGTGTGGCTGGGTTACAGCATTCACGGTAATGAAGCCAGCGGAAGTAATGCGGCCATGGTCGTGGCCTGGTACCTGGCGGCTTCGACATCAGATAATGTTGAAGACCTGCTTGAAAACACCATCATCATCCTGGATCCCAGCCTGAACCCGGACGGATTGAACCGTTTTTCAAGCTGGTCCAACGCCAACCATAGTCTGAATAGTGTATCCGACCGTAATTCACGTGTTCACAACGAGGACTGGCCACGGGGCAGGACCAATCACTACCTGTTTGACCTCAACCGTGACTGGTTGCCACTGGTCCACCCCGAATCACGCGCGCGCATCACTGAATTTCACCGCTGGTTGCCACATGTCATCACCGACCATCATGAAACCGGTCACGATGGTTACTTTTTTCAGCCCGGCGTACCGACACGCCAACACCCGTTGACGACCACCGAAAACCTCGATATGACCCGGGCGCTGGCGAAATTTCACGCCGCCAGCCTGGACCAGGCCGGGGTGATGTTTTTCACCGAGGATGCCTATGATGATTTTTATTACGGCAAAGGCTCGACCTACCCGGATATCAACGGCAGTATCGGTATTTTGTTTGAACAACCGAGCGTACGCGGTTCCGTCATAGACCGGGAATCTGGTCCGCTGACCTTTGCTCAGGCCATCCACAACCATGTGCGCACTTCGTTGTCCACACTCGAAGGTGCACAGCAACTCAGCAATGATCTGAAAGATTACCAGGCCGGATTCTACGCGACCATGCGCAACCAGGCCGAGAAGTCTGATTTCCAGGCCTGGGTGATCGGTGATGACAACGACCCGGCCAGGGCGCAGGCGCTGCTGGACGTATTTCGTCGTCACCATGTTGAATTTAGCGCCCTGGCAAAGGAAGTCACAGCCAACGGACACCACTTTTCACCGGGTCATGCCTGGGTAGTCCCGGTAGAGCAACAACAATTTGGCATGGCACAAGCCCTGCTCGAAACACGTACAGATTTTGTCGAAAATACCTTTTATGATGTTTCTGCGTGGAACATGGCACTGGCCTATAACCTGCCCTATGCCAGGTTGTCTCGTCTGCCCCCAACCGGGAATCACGTTGCCCCGGAAAAAACAGCCGCACCGCAGGCCGATGCGGTGGCCTGGATCATTGAGTGGCAGCAACTCGGGACCCCCGCCATATTGCAGCAACTTCTGCATACCGGTGCCAGGGTTCGTGCAGCGACTCGTTCATTCAGTTCCGGTAACGCGATGGGTTCCCGGTCTTTTGGCGAAGGAAGCCTGGTGATCCTGCCTGGAATCCAGGATCAGGACAAAAATGAAGCCATCCTGGTGATCCTGCGTAAGGCACATGATGGTGGTGTCAATGTGTATTCCTCAAACAGCCACCTGACCGGTTCAGGGCCCAATCTCGGCACCTCCCGATTCAAGACCTTGCGTGATGTCAAAGCGCTTCTTGTCTCCGGTGAAGGAACCAACGCTTATGCCGTTGGAGAGGTTTGGCACCAGATGGATCAACGGCTTGGTGTGGCACCCGTGATGGTGGGCATGACCCGCCTCAAACAGATTCGACTGCATGACTACAGCCACCTGTTGATGGCGAATGGGAACTACAAGGCCATCGGTGACGAATTGAAACAACGCATCGCCACCTGGATAAAAGACGGCGGTATCCTGATCGCCACGCAAGGTGCCGCGACCTGGGCAGAAACTCTATGTTTTTCGTCGGGCGACTGTAGCGAGGAGCACAATGGTGACAAAGATAATGATACAGCGCCCGACAACGATCAGACCGGGCCCATGGCCTACGGAAATTTCGAAGACCAAAGGGCAAGAAAGACCATCGGTGGTGCGATTGTCTCGACCACTGTAGACCCCAGCCACCCCATCGCCTATGGCTATGGATCCACCCTGCCTTTGTTCCGACGTGGGACCACCCTATTGGCTGCCAGTGATAATCCCTTCACCACACCGGTGCGCTATACGCAATCTCCCCTGCTCAGCGGATACATCGGTGAGGAGCGGTTAGAGCAAATCAGTGGTCAGGCAGCTGTGATTGCTCAACGCCACGACCAGGGACTGGTGGTTCGATTTGCCAACGATCCGTTGTTCCGCGGATTCTGGCGTGGAACCGAACGATTGTGGGTGAACTCCCTTTACCTCGGCTCCATGGTTGAATCAACGAAATTACCGGAATAATCAACAGGCTGTCGAAATTTTATGGCAGAATAGACGAGCAAATACAAAGCAAAAATAAATATTCATGAACGGATCATTTCTTGTCAAAGGCATCACTAAGGAAAAAAATTAAAACCAACAAGCCGGCTGCCCGTTTCGAAGTCAATGTAAACGGGTACCAGGCCTGTCGTTTACCGCGGGGGTAATTACGACGTGTCCTTATTCGGAAAATCAAAAAACCGGGAGATTCTTTGTGCCCGGTAAAGCGCATCGTGGTGCGGCTCCCTTGCCTGCCGCTGGTTGGGCATTCGTGTCCGCAGATTCTGAATCCCATCAAATCGCCACGAGGAAGGCGACATCACACAAATTCTGCACGAGCGTTTGCTCGTGCCCCTTCATGAAGATCCTCGCTGGGAACCCTTCCTGCTCAAGTTCGGTCTGCTTGATTATTGGCATAAGTTACAGGTACAGCCGGAGGCTGATCAATGAGCCTGTTTAACGAACTAAAACGTCGCAACGTGTTTCGCGTGGGCGTGGCCTATCTGATTGGTTCATGGTTGCTGGCGCAGATTGCCGAACTGTTGCTGGATACCTTCAGGGCACCCGACTGGACCATGCAGTTTGTTGTCGTCGTTCTGATGATCGGCTTTCCGTTGGTGTTGTTTTTTGCCTGGGCATTTGAGTTGACACCGGAGGGTGTAAAGCGCGAGTCAGAAATTGACAGGACTGCTTCATCCGCAAGGAGACAGCGCACAGGCTGGATCGCAGCATCATCGTGATCCTGCTTTTCGCACTGGCCTATTTTGTCTGGGAATCCCGCTTTGAGGAAAAGGGGTCGGATTCCGCTTCTCAACAACCCGTAGTTCAAACCACTGAAGCCGGTGATGTGGCCAGTGCTCTGGACTCTTCATTGCTCGGTAACACGGCGCCGGACCTGAAAGGTGTTGCCACCAACAACCTGACCGCCTATGACAGCTACCTTAAAGGCCTGGAGCAGCAGGCCATTTATTCCTATGGCAGCCTGGAGATTGCAGAAGACCAGTTCAAACAGGCATTGGTCGGTGACCCCGGATTCACCGATGCCCGTCTGGCCCTGGTCCGGAATCACCTGTTGATGAACAGCGGCACGTTCCATAGACCCGTCATTTGCGGATGCGCATCTGCAGGCCGCTGATTTCTGGAAAACACAGCTGACACCCTCAAGGACCGATAGCGGACTGACCGATCTTGAACCCCGCCAGATGCTGCAGGAATTCAATACACGGATTGATCGCGCCATAGAAACAGCAGCCAATGAAATCGACCAAAAGAAATTCCGGGCCTACAAAGCAGAAGTTGGCTTGCGACCACGCGAATCCGTCCGTCTGCTAACCCAATACCTCAAGGAAAGACCAAATGATGAGTTGGCAAGGGGCAGTCTGATCTGGGTCCTCGCCATACTGGATGATAATGAGCAGGCGGTCAAAATACTGCAATACTTGCGCGAGCGCGGGGAGACGGATGAATTCAGCGCTGCTACCTACATGAGTTCTGCCTATCGACATATGGACGCCTCGGCTGCAGCGGACTTTGGATTAGAGGCATTGAAACGCTGGCCGGATAATTCAACCTTGATTTATCAAACCCACAGAACACTGATGTGGTCCGGTCGTGTATTGGAAGGCAGGCAACTTGCTGAACGATTCCAACGTTTAACCCCCCAGAACAACCAGCTGGTCCCTATCCGACAAGCACGTATTGAAGGCAGAACAAAGGATGCAGAAAAATTACTTGCCGGCATTGACCCGGATGATAATTATGCACGTTCTTCACGCTGGCATGCTCTGAAGATCCTTGGGCGGGAGCAGGAAGCCACCGAGGTACTACGCCCCTATGCCGAGTCCGGTGTGCCGTACCAACTGGCCAACTGGCTGACGTATCACAAGTTCGACCCGAGTCCTTTCCCTGCCATCATGGAAGTCCTCGAACGCGAAGGAATTACGCGCCCACCGGCCGTGGATATTCCCTTCAAATGCGCGGCATCCGACCCGGCCTGATTGACCTGGATCATGGCAACATGACCAAAGGCACTTTAGAATTGATTCCATGCTTGGGATAATTGATTTTCAGGTAACACATGATCCGGGAAGATTTCAAGACAGGCGTGCAGACACGGGAACCATCAGCTGGTTTCAGTCGTCTTAATGTATGATGCAATGACGGAGGTTTTCTACAAAATACATGCGCGTATTTGATATTTATCAACATCCAAAATATGGTTACCAGGCCGTGCGACGCGGCTTTTCCTGGTTGGCGTTTTTAGCGCCCTCGGTCTGGGCGGTACGCCGTGGACTGGGTCTCACTACACTTTTACTGGTCGTTACCACCACGCTGATGTTTGATATAGCGCAACTGGCTGGAGGCTGGATGTCCAGTCCGGTCGGTGAAATTCTTTTGTTGACCCTTCTGGTCATCGTTTTTGGCATCAAACCGGGTTTCATAGGTTATCGCTGGCACGCCAGGGCACTGACGGAAGAAAAATTCAATTGGAAGTGTACGGTAGCCGCACAAAGCCGCCGCCAGGCTATCCGGGCAGCCAATGACGATCACTATCACGGCGCAATTCACCTGGCCAGCGCTGCATAGATTAAAACAAGATTATCAATCAAATAATTAAAAAGGGCGGTCAATGACCGCCCTTTTGCTTTTGCAGTGTACTGATTACCGTAATAAATCACACACAACTGCGGTTATTCGTCGAACTGCTCCTCTTCGGTTGACCCTGCAAGTGCGGACAGCGATGACTTGCCCTGGCTGAGCACCTGGGTAATGGCATCGAAATAACCGGTACCCACCTCACGCTGGTGTTTGGTGCCTGAATAACCGTCTTTCTCTGCTGCAAACTCGGCTTCCTGCAACTTCACATAGGCACTCATCTGGCTTTCCCCATAACCACGCGCCAACTGGTACATGCTGTAATTAAGAGCGTGGAAACCCGCCAGTGTTATGAACTGGAATTTGTAGCCCATGGCACCCAGTTCATTCTGGAAGTTTGCGATGGTCACATCATCAAGATTCTGCTTCCAGTTGAACGAAGGGGAGCAGTTATAGGACAGCATCTTGCCGGGAAACTCGGCGTGGATGCCTTCTGCAAATTTCTTCGCCTGATCAAGATCCGGTTTGCCAGTCTCACACCAGATCAGGTCGGCATATGGCGCGTAGGCCAAACCACGTGCAATCGCCTGGTCTATACCCGCTCTGGTCTCGTAAAACCCCTCGATCGTACGCTCTCCGGTGATAAACGGGTGGTCATATTCATCGATATCGGAGGTCAGCAGACCGGCTGCCATGGCATCGGTGCGTGCCACCAATATGGTCGGAACACCCATGATGTCAGCCGCGAGTCTGGCAGCAGACAACTTGGATACCGCCTCTGAAGTAGGAACCAGTACCTTGCCACCCATATGGCCACATTTCTTGGCCGATGCCAGCTGATCTTCATAGTGCACACCCGCCGCACCGGCCTCGATCATGGCCTTCATTAGCTCGTGGGCATTGAGCACCCCACCGAACCCCGCCTCGGCGTCCGCCACGATGGGCGCCATCCAGTCAATCGAGTCATCACCTTCGGCGTGACGCAACTGGTCAGCACGCATCAGGGCATTGTTGATCCGCCGTACCACGCTGGGTACAGAATCGGCCGGGTACAGGGATTGATCCGGATACATCTGACCCGCCAGGTTGGCATCGGCTGCCACCTGCCAACCGGACAGGTAGATGGCCTTCAAACCCGCTTTTACCTGCTGCATCGCCTGGTTACCTGACATCGCGCCGAGGGCGTTAACAAAAGGCTGCTCTGCCATCATGCGCCACAATTTTTCCGACCCTTGTCTTGCAAGTGAATATTCCACCCGCACGTTACCCCGTAATCGCTCCACATCCTGGGGACTG
This sequence comes from Lysobacterales bacterium, assembly GCA_014238945.1. Lineage (GTDB taxonomy): Bacteria > Pseudomonadota > Gammaproteobacteria > Xanthomonadales > SZUA-36 > SZUA-36. The sequence continues at coordinate 40,931 of JABAAB010000093.1, read as the reverse complement.
TAATCTCGGCGAATGCCACTCCAACGTGGATCGGTTTCCCAATCATTTTGAAGGTCACTGTGCTTGCTCATTACTCTACTCCTGTAACAGGTCTCTTTGTTCAGTCACTCAACTGATCGTAAGCGGGTAAAGTAAGAAACTCCACCAGTTCAGTATCATGGGTCATATCTCGTAACAGTTTCGTGGCGTTTTGGATTGCTGTGCTCTGATCAGCTGCTGCAGAATCTATCAAATCTGACTGAATCCTGGTAAACAGGCCGTCCAGCCAATCAATGGTTATCTGCCGACCATCGTCCAGCAAGGCACCGTGTTTTAACCACTGCCATAACTGGGACCGACCGATTTCGGCTGTGGCAGCGTCTTCCATCAAATGGTCTATTGGAACGCAGCCGTTGCCGTTCAGCCAGGCGGCCAGGTACTGTATTGCGACACGGATATTCTTGCGTACCCCGGCTTCGGTAATATCACCGTCGCTGGGCTCGATCAACTCCCTGGCGCTTGCGCTGAAGTCTGCAAGTGTTCGGTTGATCTGGTTTGGGCCTTCGAGTACCTTGTCAAACTCCTTGCGGGCCATGGGTTCCAGGCCCGGGTGAGCAACCCAGGTCCCATCGTGACCGTTACCGGCCTCCCTTTCCTTGTCAATACGAACTTTTTCCATTGCAACAGCATTGGCCACGTCATCCCCACGGATGGGAATCTGTGCAGCCATGCCACCCATCGCAAAGGCACCACGCCGGTGGCAGGTCTGAATCAGCAGTTTTGAGTATGTGGCGAGAAAAGGTACGGTCATACCCACTGAATCGCGGTCCGGAAGAATGCGGTCGGCATGATTTTTGAAGGTCTTGATATAGCTGAAAATGTAATCCCAACGACCACAGTTCAAACCCAGAATCCGGTCTCGCAGCGCATGCAGGATCTCGTGCATCTGGAAGACAGCGGGAAGGGTCTCAATTAATATGGTGATGCGTACCGTACCGTGTTCAAGACCCAGGTGGTCCTCCGCCCAGTTGATCACTTTTTCCCACCAGACCGCTTCGTCGTAGTGCTGAAGCTTGGGCAGATAAAAATAGGGCCGACCGCCCCGCTTGATCTGTTGCTCATGATTGTGGAAAAGGAATAAACCAAAATCTACCAGTGCGCCGGGCACGGCCTGGCCGGACAGACACACATGTCGCTCCGGCAGATGCAGACCTCGCGGGCGCACCATCAGCACCGCCGTCTCGTCATTCAGTGAATAGCTTTTCCCCTGTGGGGATTCAAAATCGATCTGCCGCCGCACAGCATCATACAGGTTCAATTGCCCGTCAATTACATTGTGCCAGGTGGGTGCGGTGGAATCTTCGAAATCAGCCATGTAGACCTGGGCACCCGAATTGAGTGCATTGATGACCATTTTTCTGCTGACCGGACCGGTAATCTCGGTGCGGCGGTCCTGAACCTGCGAAGGGATGGCTGCGACCTTCCATTCATCTTCCCTGATGTCCCGGGTTGACGGATCGAAACCGGGTACCGCACCCCGGTCGAATGCCATCTGGCGCTTTCCACGTGCAGATAACAACTCCATCAGCTCCGGAGAAAATCGCCGCACCAATTCCGCCAGGAATTCCAATGCAGGCGGTGTAAGAATTGTGGCCTGGTTTTGGCTCACCGGCTGGGTCAATTCCAGTTTTGGCTGAGGTCCAGACACGGGTTATGAATCCATTTTGCTATTAATCCGGAAAACTTCGTTAAGCGATAAGCATATCGCTTGTGCATAATCATTGACAACGGAATTTTTACAGAATGACACGAAAATTTTATACACATTTAAGTTATTGATTTAACAACATATTACCTTGAGTTATACGGCCCGACAGACCCTGTCTTCAGGGCACCGGGGGGTGTGGAAGGATCAACTGCACCGATATTTGTTGTTCCCCTGATCCTAAGCTCACTCCGGCATACGTAATAATCGCCCCCTCGGTGGTGTTTACTATTGTGCTGAAGTAAATTCAGGATAGGCTTCCATTCCACATTCACCTATATCCAGTCCCTCATATTCCTCTTCGGCACTCACGCGTATACCCAGGGTGATTTTCAGTGCGTACCATACCAGCCAACTGGCAGCGAATACCCATCCAAAAATGGTGGCCGCACCCACCAACTGACCGGTGAAACTGGACTCGCCGTTGCTGATGGGGACCAGCAACAAACCGAACAGACCGATCACACCATGTACCGATATTGCACCCACTGGGTCATCAATTTTCAGCCGGTCCAGCCCAACGATGCTGAATACCACGATACAACCGGCAATTCCGCCGAATACGACCGCCTGCAACGCGGTCGGTGTTGAGGGTTCAGCAGTGATTGCAACCAGCCCTGCAAGGGCGCCGTTCAGGGACATGGTCAGATCCGCCTTGCCAAACAGTGCCCGTGCCGTGAGCAGGGCTGCAACCAGGCCAGCTGCAGCTGCAGCGTTGGTATTGAGAAATACAACGGCCACCGTATGAGCGCTGGCCGCATCGGCAAGTTTGAGTACCGAGCCACCATTGAATCCGAACCAGCCCATCCACAGGATAAAGGTACCCAGTGTTGCCAATGGCAGGTTGGCGCCTGGTAATGCGTTGGCATGACCCTGCTTGCTGTATTTACCACGTCGCGGGCCCAACAACAGCACCGCTGCGAGTGCCGCAGCACCACCGGCCAGATGAACAATGCCTGAGCCCGCAAAATCGCTGAAACCCAGGTCACCCAGGCTATACAGACCGAAAACATCCTGGCCGCCCCAGGTCCAGGAACCCTCCAACGGGTAGATAAAGCCGGTCATGAACACCGCAAACAGAAGAAAGGACCACAGTTTCATTCGCTCCGCCACCGATCCGGACACGATGGACATTGCGGTTGCGACAAAAACTACCTGGAAGAAGAAATCCGCCGCACCGGAAAAAACACCATCACCGGCAAACCCGGCGGTGGCTGAATCCGTCAGCACCTGGTCGAGGCTAAACACTTCGAGCCCACGCAAAAACCACCCACCGTCATACATGATGGCATAACCACTCACCAGGTACATCAGGCAGGCAACCGCATACAAGGCCACGTTCTTGGTCAAAATCTCGGTGGTGTTTTTGGCCCGAACCAGTCCAGATTCCAGCAGGGCAAATCCCGCGGCCATCCACATGACCAGCGCACCGCAGATCAACAGGTAAAAGGTATCCAGGGCGTATTGAAGTTCAAAAATCTGGCTTTCCATATCGTGCTCTCTTTTGGTCGCTGTGTCGTATTCTTCTGCGGCTTACGGTTGATATCTTCAGATGGCCTGTGCGCCGGTTTCACCGGTGCGGATGCGTACAACCTCTTCGAGGTTCTGTACAAACACCTTGCCATCGCCAATTTTTCCGGTCGCGGCAGACTGGACGATGACTTCTACCACGCGTTCGCAAAGATCATCTGTTACCGCGGTCTCCAGCTTGATCTTGGGCAGGAAATCAACCACGTACTCCGCACCCCTGTACAACTCGGTATGGCCTTTTTGCCTGCCAAACCCCCTCACCTCGGTCACCGTGATACCGGTCACCCCGACCGCGGCCAGGGCATCGCGGACATCTTCGAGTTTGAATGGCTTGATAATCGCGGTAACTAGTTGCATTTCTGATTCCTCACAGGTTCCGGGCAGACACTTATGCCAACCTTCTATATGCAGGAATCAAGCCACCGGTCAACACGCGGTGCAATCAGGGAGCAAGCCCCGCAAGCAGGGGCTTTTTAGCAAGAAATTGAAATACAGGAGCTGCGGAGTGAACAAGAACACGTGCACCAGTTTGGTGCACGTGTTCAATATTGGTGCTGGTTATTTCCTAGTGGAATGGAAAGATATAATTCATCCACGCCGACATACGAAGCAAAACTTTCCTGATGATGGCTACGTGGTGGAAATGCTCTGTATAAATCGCAGCCTGTGCATAAGCGCCACCCGGAACCCTGGCACGGTAGGGTTCAAACTCAGGGTCTGTAATGTCGATCAACACGGAAAGCCGTCCCGGGTACGTTGCCGTCATCGGACTGATCAGGTTTCCACTGGGCTGTACCTGGCCCTCAACAATGGCCGGACTTACCATTTGTACCTTGCCGGCAAAGACTTGACCGGGAATGCCGTCGAACGCCACCTCCGCGTCATCACCCACCTGTAACCGCATCATGCTGTTCTGTCTGAACCAGGCGATGAAATATTTGCTTTCATCGTGTACAAAAACCATGACCGGGCGCAGAGGCAGGGAAGCCGCACGCATACCGGGTCTTAGCGCTACCTGTGTTACATAACCATCGGTGGGTGCGCGAACAACTGTTTGATCCAGTTCAAACTGAGCAGTTTGCAGCTGTCCCTTGAGGTTTTCGAACCTTGTGATGGAAAGATCGACATCACGCTGGCTGATCAAATTGCCCTTGGACAGCTCGGTGGTCCTGTCCACATCGGCTTCAGCCAGGACGATTTGTGCGGTCAGTGAGGAAACCCTGTTTTGAAATGGAATCGGGTCAATTTTGAAAAGCACATCCCCCGCTTTCAGCTTGGTTCGACCGTTCGCATGCACCTCGATAGCAGTTCCAGTGACCGCCGGGACGATCGGTGTTGTCACAAAATATTCGCGGCTGATTTCGGAATATGGGTGGTTATAATTCATCAGGAAGATCAATGCACCGATTAAGAATATGCCACCCAGTATCGCGGTCGGCACCGTCCACTTGTTCAACGGGATATTGAAGACCTTGAAAATTACAACACAGATGGCCGTGTAAGTGAGGACTAATAATAAATCCATTATTCTTCCCCTCCCTGCGGTGTTTCAGGTGTCACCGTTTCCGTTGCCGGTTCATCACTTCCTTCCAGCATCGCCATTCTTGACGTCAGATCGTCAAGATGCCGTTCTATCCCTTCCAGACGATCTTCAGGGTTTACTCCATCGGCAAAGCCCCAGCCCCTGTCTTCCCTGTACAAGGTGGCCCATATCCACAAAAATGGCCAAAGCACATGCAAAGTGAACAGGCTGATCCAGCCGGTTACATGGATGGCATCCTGATGCGGATGATTCCGGTGTTTGGCAATCTCGTAGGGAATATCATGGATTGCGATGATTCCATAGAAAAGGGTAATCGCGACAAAAAACAGGATTCCCAGTGCAAAATAATCAAGCATGATGATCTCCGAAGATATTGCTCACTTTTCCAGTTGTGAAAAATAGCACGCCTTGTCATAGTTTACCGCTACTAATTCTATGAGGAGAGTTTAACAAATACAATAAACCGGATATCACGCCCCTGCACAGGCACATCAATTTCGGTAATCGTCCTGGCTTAAATTGCGAGACTTGGCCAGCCATCAGGGTGTAGACTGCACCATTAATGACCATATATTACTGACTCTATATTCGAGGATTAAATCCCATGAGTTGAAATTTGTTTCCTGGCACACGGGTGCCATGAAATGTTTACCAGTGCAACAAAACAAGTTGCGTATACCAGCGAGGAATCAATGTTGGACACAAATAACAATCAAAAAGTATTGGCCAACCTGCTGGACCAGGCCTACCTTGAAGTCATCCCGACCAGTACCATCGTCGATCGCTTGATACACATTCCACGTCATTCCTATGTTGCGATCACCTGCTCACCTGTACATGGTCTGGAGCCAACCTTGAAAATCGTAGAGGAACTCCGTGCACTTCCAGAGGAGCGACGACTTAAACTGATTCCCCATGTCGCAGCCAGGATGGTCCGTGACCGGGGTCACCTGCGTGAAATACTGGCAAGACTTGAGGAATCCAAGGTTGAAAGTGTTTTTGTCCCCGGTGGCGACGCGCCGGAACCAGCAGGAAATTACACCAGTGCCCTGGAGTTGCTTCGCGACATTGCTGAAATCGGACACAACATTGAGGATGTAGGGATAGCCTCCCATCCGGAGGGTCACCCGTTGGTTAACAAGCAGGAGCTATTGAGACTTCTATTGGAAAAACAAAAAGTTTCAACCTACCTTGTCACACAGATGTGTTTCGACCCACAAGCATTGATCAGTTGGCTCAGGGGAATTCGAAGTGCCGGGGTCACATTGCCGGCCTGGATCGGTTTACCCGGTGTTGCCGAGTTGACCAAGTTGATTTCTCTTTCACTCAGGATTGGTGTGGGGCAGTCTGTAAGAGTATTGAGGAAACAAAAGGGTCTTTTGAGAAAAATGATCAGCGCCAAGCCTTACCAACCGGATGACTTGCTGGAAGGACTGATACCCCATCTCGGTGATCCTGAAATCAACATACCCGGTTTTCACCTGTTCAGTTTTAACGATATCGAGCGGACCGAGACCTGGCGCCTCGAGACCTATCGAAAACTCAACGGCGGGCGGCATGCGCAGGGGTAGGACAGCCCGCCAGAAGGATCCACCAGTTGCATCCGCAGTCAAGGCAGGTTTGCCCGGAGGCCATTACCGGCCACTGACAAAATCGAACGAGAAACAGATACATAACACCATCCTGGACGTTCTTGAGAAAATTGGTCTGGGTGACCCGATACCCATCGTCAGGGAGCATGCACTAAATCGGGGTTGTTTTATGAATGAGCATGACCGCCTGTGCTTTCCCAGGGGGCTGGTTGAAGACGTCATTGCCTGCACACCAAAAAATCTCCAGTTTGTTGGCCAGGATCCGAAACACGACCTTGAAATCGGTGGAAATCGTGTCCACACCTACGGTGGTGGTGAGGCGGTCAGTATGCTGGATGTCGGCTCATCTAATTACCGGCCGTCTACACTGGTCGATATCTATGATGCGGCCCGCCTGGTCGACAAAATGGATAATATCCACGCGTTTTCCCGTCTTGTGGTTGCCACGGAAATAGTCGATCAACTCAGTTGTGACATCAACACCGCCTACGTCAGTATAGCGGGCACACAAAAGCACTCGGCCCTGACCTTCAATGATGCGTCCCATGTACAGCCCACGCTGGAAATGTTGTACCTGGCTGCGGGCGGCAAGGAGAAATTTCATCAAAGACCATTTTGCCATGGTGGTGGGTGCCCGGTGATTTCACCTCTGCGTTACGGGCAGGACAACAGCGAGGTCTGTGTCGAGTCGATAAAGTTTGGTTCACCGGTATGGGTAGTGGTCGCACCGCAGGCCGGTGCAACGGCCCCGGCAGCATTGGCCGGCACGGTGGTCCAGTGCGTGGCAGAGGCATTGGCAGGTTTGTTGATGATCGACATGGTGAAGCCCGGTTACCCGGTCATCGTCGGACCCTGGCCGTTTGTTTCCGATCTGCGCACCGGTGCTTTTTCAGGTGGCAGCGGTGAAGAGGCCGTGGTGACAGCCGCAGCGGCCCAGATGGTAAATTTCTATGGCCTGCCCAGTTCAGTGGGTGCCGGTATGACGGATTCGAAGATGCCGGATTACCAGGCGGGCTATGAGAAGGCACTGGCCATCGTTCTGGCCGCACAGACCGGCTGTAACAACGTGTCGGAATCAGCCGGGATGATGGGCAGCCTGATGGCACTGTCATTTGAATCCCTGGTGATTGACAACGATTTGCTGGGTGCGGTGTTACGCACCGTACGTGGTATCGAGGTCAACGAAGAAACACTCTCATTTGACGTTATGCAACAGGTGGTACACGGTGAAGGGCATTTCCTGCGCACCGAGCAGACATTGGGTCTGATGCGCACCGAATACGAATACCCGGAACTGGCAGACCGCAGCACACCCGGCGAATGGGAGGCCGCCGGTTCCCCAGATATTCGGGAGAAAGCGGGAGAACGGGTCAGATCGATTTTATCAACGCATTACCCCCAATACATAGACCCGGCCAACGATGCGAAAATACGCGGGCAGTTCCCAATCCTGCTGCCCACGAAAGCGATGACATCCGGCAGCGGAAGATGGTGAGTCTTGAGCAGGTCAGCTGAAAAAACCAGGCAAAACACCAGCCAGTTGCGCTCCAGCGGCGGACGTCAGACCCCTCTGGATTTGCGTGCGGCAAGTGTGCATAGCAGGGAAATCAGTTACGAATTGGTCAACAGCAAAATAAAAAAGTTCTCTCCAGCCATTATCCGGTGTACATTGACCCGCCGGCGGACGCGAGAACAAGGGACAGGATCCCGATCCACTCGAAGACCTGCGGGCCGGTAATGACCGCTGGACCAGATATTGAATGACCTTACACATATGAGGCTGGAAACCTGATGACTGACGAATACGACGACGAAGATATCATCCTGTCTGAGTTACCTGACGACGAACTCGTTGAGCAAATGCACGACGATATGTATGACGGCTTGGCCGAGGAAATCGCCGAGGGTACACAGATTCTGCTGGACAGGGGCTGGAGTGCCACCAAGGTGCTGGAAGAAGCCCTGGTCGCTGGGATGACCATAGTCGGTATCGATTTTCGTGACGGAATCCTGTTTGTACCCGAGGTGTTGATGTCCGCCAATTCCATGAAAGCCGGCATGGCGCTGCTGAAACCCATTTTGTCCAAAACCGGTGCCAAGCCCATTGGCAAAATGGTCGTGGGGACCGTCAAGGGCGACATCCATGACATCGGCAAGAACCTGGTCGGTATGATGATGGAGGGCGCCGGTTTTGAAATCGTCGACCTGGGCATCAATGTCGAGGCAGAAACCTATATCACAGCACTCGAAGAACACGAAGCAAACATCCTGGGGATGTCAGCCCTGCTGACCACCACCATGCCGTATATGAAAGTTGTGATAGACACGATGAAAGAACGGGGCATTCGCGAAGACTATATCGTGCTGGTTGGAGGTGCGCCGCTGAACGAGGAGTTTGGCGAGGCCGTTGGTGCCGATGCGTATTGTCGTGATGCGGCCACCGCGGTGGAAGTGGCCAAGGAACTGGTGGCTGCGGCTTCCTGAACGGAGTCCTGCTCGTCTATGGCAAGGTCGCGTCCTGTGAAGCATAGAACCAAGCAATCCGGTACGCTGGTCATAGCTTGTGGCGCCATTGCGCGGGAACTGGTACGCATCAGGGACCTGAACCACTGGGATCACATTGAATTTCAGTGTCTGCCGGCCGAATTGCATAATTCACCGGATAAGATTCCAGCGGCGGTCAAGGCCATGATCGAATCACGAGCCGGGCAATATAAACAGATCTTTGTCGGTTATGCCGACTGTGGTACCGGCGGAATGCTGGACAAGCTACTGAAAGAGTACGGGATCGAGCGTATACCGGGCGCACACTGCTACGAGTTTTATGCCGGAAGTGATGCATTCGAGCAATTAACCCAATCCGAACTGGGTTGTTTCTACTTAACCGACTTTCTGGTGCGGCATTTTGACCGCCTGGTGGTCAAAGGCCTCGGTCTGGACCGTTTGCCACAATTGATGCCAGTGTATTTCACCAATTACAAAAGGGTCGTTTATCTTGCACAAACGGATTCAAAGGAACTACAGGCCATGGCAGAACAGCAGGCAGAGTTCCTGGGATTGTCATATGAGTATCGTTATACCGGTGACCGGCCACTATCCCTGGTGTTGAAAACTGAATTGGAGCAATAGACCGGGTGCCAAAGTTAACCACCATATACTGGCGTGATATACCAGCGCAGGTCATTGGACAAAAAGGACGCAAACGCCACAAAAAGGAGCTGTCGCGACGTTTTGCCAAAGCCATCGACCGCGCCGCCATGCGTGCCGGACGTGGGTCCAGCCACGCCTACCTGGAAGACTGGCGACGTGAGAATCGAAAGGTCGAAGGTGACCTTGAAACCCTGGTCAATGAAGCGCTGAGTGAACTGGAAGAACAATTTCCAGAAGATGTTCTGGAAAAAGTCGTCAAGGCCGGCGGTTTACGGAACCCTGCTCCCCAGGAAAACAGTACATAAAGGTAATTTCCAAATGACCGATACCATCATCAGTTCCGCCAGCAAGGAAGTTGTCCTGGGTTTTGACCGGCCTTTTGTCATCATTGGCGAGAGAATTAATCCGACTGGCCGAAAACTGTTGGCCGCGGAAATGAGGGCGGGCGATTTCAGTCGTGTCGAGGCCGATGCATTGGCCCAGGTGGCCGCCGGCGCCCATGTGCTGGACATCAATGCCGGTATTCCACTAGCCGACGAACCTGCAATGCTGGCCGAGGCCATTCGCCTGGTGCAATCATTGACCGATGTACCCCTTTCAATAGACTCCTCGGTATTCGAAGCACTTCAGTCTGGTCTTGAAGCCTACGTTGGCAAGCCCTTGCTGAACTCCGTAACCGGTGAAGAAGACCGACTTGAAATGGTGCTGCCGCTGGTCAAAAAACACGGTGCCGCTGTGGTTGCGATTTGTAACGACGATACCGGTATTTCCACCGACATCAACGTTCGCTACGAGGTCGCCAGGAAAATAGTCAACCGCGCCGCCGACCACGGCATTCCTGCCTGTGACGTGGTGGTCGATCCACTGGTGATGCCCGTTGGTGCCATGTCTGACGCAGGCGTCCAGGTGATGGAACTGATTCGCAGATTGCGTACCGAATTGAAGGTCAACACCACCTGCGGTGCGTCCAATATCAGTTTTGGCCTGCCCAAGCGGCACGGCCTGAACCCGGCGTTCATCGCGATGGCGATCGGTGCGGGCATGACTTCAGCGATCACCAATCCGATGGAAGCCACGTTAATGCAGGCGGTGCGTGGGGCCGACGTATTGATGGACCATGATCCTCAGTGCAAGAACTGGATAGCCTCCTACCGCGAGCCTTTGGCCGCCGGTGAAAGCGGGGGCCGACGCGGCGGTCGACGCCGCAGACGCGCAAAAAACTGATCAATATGGCTGATGTCGGCCATGCACTGATCGTATTCAGCCCATCCGGCAAACGCGGCCGGTTTCCCATAGGCACTACCGTGCTTCAGGCAGCACGTGAACTGGGTGTTGACATCGATTCCATTTGCGGCAACCGGGCCCGTTGTGGCCGCTGCCAGGTGGAGGCCATTGAGGGCAGTTTTGCCAAGGAAGGTATCATCTCAAGCCCGGATCATCTCAGTGATATGGGGGAAGATGAAAAATATTGCCGGCAACGTGGTCGCTTGCAGATGGGTAACCGACTCAGTTGCCAGGCAAAAATTCTTGCTGACGTGCGCATTGATGTACCGGCCAGCAGCCAGGTACACCACCAGGTGGTACGCAAGGATTATGAAGCCTACGATTTCGAATTGGATCCGGCGGTACATCTGTATTACACCGAGGTTGCGGAACCTGAACTTGAGAAACCCGAAGGTGATTTGCAGCGCCTGATGCAGGCCCTCGAAAATGATTACTCAATGTCCGGTTTGAGTTATAACAACCATGTCTTGCAGTCCGTGCAATCTGCCCTGCGAGACGGCAGTTGGCAGGTCACGGTAGCGATACGCGACGAACACCGGGTGGTGGCGATATGGCCGGGGTACCGCGAGCGTATCTGTGGCGTTGCCATTGATGTCGGATCGACCACCATCGCTGCCCACCTTTGTGATCTGTCCAGTGGTGAGGTGTTGTCCAGCGCAGGTGTCATGAATCCACAAATTCGCTATGGCGAAGACCTGATGAGCCGTGTCTCCTATGCGATGCTCAATGTCGATGGTGCGAAGCAGATGACAAAGGTGGTGCGCTCAGCTGTAAACGACCTCATCTTCAGGGTCGCCAGCCAGGCAGAGATTGACACAGCTGAGATTCTTGAAATCACGTTGGTGGGCAACCCGGTCATGCACCACCTGTTACTGGGGCTTGATCCAACGCCTTTGGGCTCAGCTCCCTTTTCCCTGGCAACGGATCACGCGGTGGAATTGCCGGCTACCTCCCTGGATATCGCTGTGCCGGACTATGTCCGTACCTACCTGTTGCCCTGCATTGCCGGACACGTCGGCGCCGACACGGCTGCGGTTCTGCTGGCGGAAACTCCCTGGGAATATGACGAAGTATCACTGATTATCGACGTGGGAACCAATGCCGAAATTATACTCGGCAACCGGCAGAAATTGCTGGCCGCCTCCAGTCCGACCGGACCGGCTTTCGAGGGCGCGCAAATCTCGGGTGGCCAACGGGCCGCTCCGGGTGCCATCGAGCGGGTCAGAATTGATCCCGATACCCTGGAGCCAAAGGTGCGGGTAATAGGCGGCACATTGTGGTCCGATGAGCCCGGTTTTGAGGACGAATTGGGTCAACAGGGTGTCACCGGCATCTGCGGTTCGGGCATTATTGAAGCGATCGCGGGTATGTACCTGGCGGGTATCATCCGACCGGATGGCGTGATAGACGGCGAACTGGCAAACCAAAGCGCGCGTGTTGAACCAAGTGGCCGGACATTCTCCTATTTGTTGCATGAAGGTGAGCCGGATATCCGCATACAACAGGTCGATGTACGCGCCATCCAGTTGGCCAAGGCAGCACTTTATGCCGGGGCGCGTCTGCTGATGGATCGCATGGGTGTCGACAAGGTCGATCGGATCAGGCTTGCGGGAGCATTTGGCAGCCACATTGACGTCAAGTATGCGATGGTGCTGGGTATGCTTCCTGACTGTGAGCTGGACAAGGTATCATCAGCCGCCAATGCGGCCGGCACGGGTGCACGGATCGCATTGTTAAGCCGTACATCACGAACCGAAATTGAGCAACAGGTTCGCCGGGTAGAAAAAGTTGAGACGGCCGTGGACCCTGGTTTCCAACAACATTTTGTTGACGCCATGGGCATACCCCACGCCGTGCATTCATACCCGATGTTATCCCAGGTGGTCAAATTGCCCGACCCCCCGATCCTCCCTGCCACAGCCGGGGGAAAGCGCCGTCGCCGGCGTGCCAGGTAAGCCCGTCATGGGGTTGAAACTTGGCATTGACACCGGTGGTACCTATACCGATGCAGTATTGGTAGACGCCGAGCAAAATATCATCGCGGCGAGCAAATGCCTTACCACCCGTCATGACCTGACCTTGGGCATCAGCGATGCATTGGCCGAACTACCGTCAAAGAAGCTGCTTGATGTTGTTCTGGTCGCATTGTCCACCACCTTGTCTACCAACTCGGTGGTCGAGGGCCGTGGTGCACCCGTTGGCGTGTTACTACCAGGTTATCACCAGCAACAGGTGGAGAAGAGCGGTCTGCTGGACATTTTTGACCCCGACATGGTGGTTACTCTTGATGGTGGTCACGATGCGATAGGGGCGGAAACTACCCCACTGGACACCGCAGGTGCAGCACGGGCCATCAGGAAACTGGCAATGAAAGTATCTGCATTTGCGGTCTCGTCCATGTTTGGGGTACGCAACCCTGCACACGAGATATGCATACGGGACCTGGTCAACGACCTGTGTTCCAAACCGGTAACCTGTGGTCACGAACTGGCCACCAATCTGGATGCACCACGCCGGGCCCTGACCGTTGCACTCAACGCCCGCATGGTACCCATCATCCACGAGTTGATCATGGCCGTGCAAAAGATCATGCAGGACAGGGAAATACAGGCACCGCTGATGATGGTCAAGGGTAATGGCTCCCTGATCAATACCCGCACCGCCATGGAACAACCGGTGGGCACGGTGCTGTCCGGACCGGCAGCCAGCGTCGTCGGTGCCTCGGCGCTGAGTGGTGCCGTCAACGCCATCATTGCCGATATGGGTGGAACAACCACCGATATTGCGGTGATATCCGACGGCCAACCGGAACTCGGTTTTGATGGTGTAAGAATCGGCGAATGGAAGCCCATGGTTGAAGCCGTACGCGTCATCTCGATTGGCCTCGGTGGTGACAGCGAAGTTCGTTTCAGCGGTTCTGCCGGTCTCGAAATTGGGCCACGCCGGGTGGTTCCGCTAAGCCTGCTGGCGTACCAGTATCCCGAAGTGACCCGTGCACTTGGCAAACAGTTGAGTCAGGCACCCGATCGCAGAGACAACCGATTCGCTTTGCGGCTTGAACACAATGAAGTACTGCTATCCGCTTGTTCGGAGTCGGAATTACGCGCCTGGGATTTAATGGGTGAGCACCCCATTGAGTTGAATGACATAGTCGAAACCGACCGCAATGTTGCACGTGCCATTGGACACCTGCAACGCCAGGGACTGGTCATTTACAGTGGTTTTACTCCCAGTGACGCGGCTCATGTACTTGGGCTGAGTCCGCACTGGAACACCGAAGCGGCCGAACTGGCGGCGCTGCTCTGGGCACGGCAAATGCGACATATTTACGGTTTGGGTCGTTGGCAAAAAGGCGACGCGATCACACCCAGCCGACACGTGTATGAGCGGGTAAATCAGCGAATCAGCCGTGCGTTGATCGAAGCCGGTCTGCACCAACACCGCAAGCTGGATCGCGTTAAGTCGAAAAGTCTGACCGGGTTATTGGCAGAACTTATCTTTGAATCAAGTGACGCACCCGGCAAGCTACTGGATTCAGGCTCCCTGTTTCACCTGCATTTTGCCGCCGATTACCCGGTGGTCGCGGTGGGTGCACCCGCAGCCACCTTTTTCCCGGATGCTGCACAACAGCTGGGAGTAAAGCTCTCAATACCAAATCGCGCCGAGGTGGCCAACGCCTACGGCGCTGTTTTGGGCAGCGTGGTTCAACGTGCACACATCACGGTAACCCAGCCAATGTATGGCCAGTTTGTTCTACACAGCGATCGCAAGCCCATGCATTTCAGCAAGCTTAGGGAAGCCATTTCAACTGCGCAAACCATCGCCACAGATAAAGCCCGCACCATGGCACGGGCAGCGGGCGCAACGGACGTGGGAATTCGATTGAGCAGTAATGACAAACATGTTGAACATGATCTCGATGGCGAGTTGTTCCTCGAGACACGTATCACCGCGACCGCGACCGGTCGTCCGGGGATCAGGCAAGCCAGTACCCAGGACGATCATGAGGGATAACTTGCCAGCCGCCGATCAGGAAGTCATTCGCTTATTGGAGCCACACGGCCTGTTGATCCTTGGATCACTGAAATTGTTGGCCACTGACCGTGTACCCACCTTGTCCGGTGACCGCACAGCAAACAGTTTACTAATGATAGGCAACGCCGGGTCATCAATGTGGCGGCCGTTCACCCGATCCCCGGAATACGGTGATGGCAAGCCAGAACCCCTGGACCGCTGGAGCCGCAGGATTGGAACTGATATTGCGGAAAAACTGGATGGCAAACCCATCTTCCCGTTTGATGGCCCACCCTACCCTCCTATACTCAGTTGGGCTGCAAGAACGGGAAGGGTCGCGGCTTCACGTATTATCATTTCACTGCATCAACAGTTTGGTCTGTGGCACGCTTATCGATTTGTTTTGGTATTGCCTGACGTAGGGGATGTGGACACCAGCAAGTCCGGGCTGCGTTCAGCCTGCCTGGATTGCATCGATATGCCCTGTCTTGATGTCTGCCCCGTTGACGCCTTCGATGGTGAGCATTACCAGGTAGGAAAATGCGTGGAATTCCTGGGTGTTAATAAGAAGTCCAGCTGCCGGGTGCAGGGCTGTAAAGCCCGCCGTGTCTGCCCAGTGGCGAAAGAATTTCACTACTTACCGGATCATGCCCGCTTTCACATGGATGCTTTTGTGGATACCCGGTGGCACCCAAAGACCGGTCACGACTGAGAGACCATCGGTCGGGAATGATACGATCAATCTCTCCCTGGCGATTTATGCCATCGGGTGTCAGCTCGTAGGCACAGGCAATGTATATGTTAGGGGTATTCTGCGCTGAATTCTGGCTAAGAAACACATTAAACGCCTATACTCACACCGGTAGTGGACTCTTGCAGTTATTCTTAAACTAAATTCATTCGAGGCATTCACAATGGGCTCAACGGGTAGTACCAAATTCAAATGGTGGATGCATGACATTGACCATCAACCCGATTCATTGCAGGCAGCCGAGGATCAATTGGCTTTTTTCAAGTTGAGAACCGCTCAAGGGAAAAGTGTGGCCATCGAAGGATTAAGAAAATCCGGCAGTCAGATTAGAGTTGTGTTTGCAGTGTTTTCCGGTTTGATCTCACTGATCATGGCTGCACTGATCATCGATTATCGCAATCCACTCTGCTATGAATTTTGGGGGATTTTAGGCAGTGCAATCGCATTTGCATGGTTAACAAAAATCACATGGACCATGGACACTCTTCGTTTCCAGACCGGGCTGAATTACGCGGACTTCGAGCAAAAAATTGATTTGAGAATTGATTTCCTGGAAGAATATCTGGAGAAGAGTGACACCTCACAGCAATCATCCAGTTAACCCTAACCCACCGGCAAACAACAAAAGACCATCGTTTTGGCTGAATCAGTGAAGTCCCTCCAGAACAAGTCCAACAGCAGACTGCTCTACTACCGCAATACAGATCGAGAGAATAATTCATGAATAATTCAATATCGTACAAAGTAGCAGTTGTTTGTTGGTTGGTCTTGATCACGTCATTTATTCAGGCTGGTGAGTTGCCACTTGCCAATGCAGAGCGGATGAAGAATCGCATCATTGCGCTCAGCCATTTCGGCAAAAACGTTCACGGGGGAGTAGACAGAACCGCGTTTTCAGACGCCGATATTTCAGGTCGGGCCTATATCTCCGCCCTGATGAGAGATGCAGGCCTTGATGTCCATATTGACTACGCCGGCAATATCATCGGCCGACGCGCGGGAACCCAACCATTGTTTGCGCCCATTATGTTCGGCTCCCATACAGACAGTGTCCCCGGGGGTGGCAACTACGATGGGGATGTGGGTGTGATAGGTGCACTCGAAGCAATCGAATTGCTCAATACCGGCAACATTGTGACTCGGCACCCGCTGGAAATGATCGTATTCGCCGACGAGGAAGGCAGCATGGTTGGCAATATGGCGCTGGTGGGAATTTTTTCAGCCGACGCCTTGAGCAATGGTTCATCTTCGGGGTTCACGCTGGGTGATGGAGTCGACCGCATTGGCGGTGACCAGACAAAGATCAAACAGGCAAGACGCAGCACACCCATCCACGCCTTTGTCGAACTGCATATCGAACAGGGTGGCTTCCTGGATGAAAAAAGCCTGGATATCGGTATCGTGGAAGGGATTGTCGGAATCCACTGGTGGGATGTTGTAGTCAAGGGTGTTGCCAACCACGGCGGAACCACCCCGATGCCGGGTCGGCGCGATGCCCTGGTCGCAGCTTCAAAACTGGTCATCGGCATCAATGACCGGGCCACCACCATGCCCGGACGCCAGGTGGCCACGGTTGGCAAGATACAGGCCTTCCCGGGTGCCCCCAATGTTATTCCCGGCAAAGTGGAATTCTCACTGGAAATCCGTGATCTTGAAACAGAGAAAATCAATCAGGTTTTTGAAGTGATCAAGGGTGAGGCCAGGGCGGTTGAAGAAGAAATGAATGTGGAAATAACTTTTGAAGCGTTAACACCACATCTTCGCCCGGCACCTACAGATGTGAGAATTCGCCGATTGATCGAGCAGTCCGTGAGTACACTTGATCTGAGTTACCAGCATATGCCTTCCGGTGCGGGTCATGACGCGCAGAACATGGCGCCCATTACGCCGACGGGTATGATCTTTGTACCGAGCAGGGGTGGCATCAGCCACTCTCCCATGGAATATACCGCTCCGCACGATATGGCAAATGGTGCCGATGTGCTGCTGCGGACCATTTTGAAACTCGATGAAACGGAATTTGAATGAGCCAGTCCCTGACCGGGCCAGGAGTATCTGGCCGGTGATTGCTATCGAACCAGGGCGAGGATGAAGGAACTACCTGCATAGGCAGCGAGCAGTTTTCCGGTCGGCAGAAAGAGGAACACATATTGCTGAATATGGATTTCGAAAAGAGGGTCGTGATTGACGTCAACCAACAGGACTGGGTGGCCAGTCCACGAGCAGGAGTATGGCGCAAGCCGCTTGCCAGGGAGGAAGCGGAACATGGTCATGCCACCAGTATCGTTCGTTATGACCCCGGAGCCGCTTTTTCCGCCCATGATCATCCCCTGGGTGAGGAAATACTGGTGCTGGAGGGTGTCTTTTCGGATGAATCCGGTCATTACCCCGCGGGCAACTACTTCCGCAATCCAGAGGGTTATCGGCATGCACCCTTCAGCAAAGAGGGCTGTATCATCCTGGTTAAGCTACACCAGTTCAGGACCGGTGACCTTGAACACGTCTGTATAGATACCAACAAGTCCCGGTGGATGCCGGGCAATGGCAGGCTTGAAGTCATGCCCCTGCACGAAATTGAGGGTGAATCGGTAGCCCTGGTGCGCTGGCCCGCGGGCGAGCAATTTAAACCCCACGTCCACATAGGGGGGGAAGAAATTTACGTGATCCAGGGGGAATTGCTTGATGAACATGGGCGCTATCCCGCAGGTACCTGGATCAGAAGCCCGCATATGAGTAGCCATCACCCTTTTGTCGAACAGGACACGTTGATCTGGGTAAAAGTTGGCCATTTGTAGCCGGAACCACGACGCCGTCACTCTGCCTGGCGCAGGCCAACACCCGATTATCTCACCCGGGTTTCAGAGCAGACCCAATACGGCTATCGTTGCCTGCTTATGATGCGATCATTTTTTTCCACATTGCTGTTTGTCATCTCTATTGCCACCGGTACAGCCCATGCAGGAGGAACGCTGGGGGACAATCAACTGATCAGCAGTTCATTCATGAACTATGAGTTGCAGTACAGGGTGTACCTGCCGCAAGGCTATGAGTCACTCAACAACTTGCCGGTGATTTATATTACTGACGGTCAGTGGTACATCTCCGAGGGCAACTTTCACCTGAAAATGGATGAGGAAATTGCGTCCGGCCGAATTGTGCCTGTAATCGCTGTATTCATTGATAACAGGGACCCACACAATCTGAACAGCAACCGGCGCAACTCGGAATTCTTCTGCAATGAAAACTACGCCCGCTTCTACGAACAGGAACTGGTATCCAGAATTGATGCGGATTTCAAAACCCTAAATGAAGCGGAAAGCCGGGTCATCCTGGGGCTTTCCTTCGGGGGGCTCAATGCCGCCTGCTTTGGTCTGTATGCTCACCAGACATTTGGTGGTATTGCCATGCAATCACCGGCACTGCACCCGATAGAAAACCTGTTTGAAATATACGCGAAGACCGGCAAGTTACCACTGAAGGTTTTTTTGAGTACCGCTACGGTGTCGGATAATACCCAGGCCAATCGCAGCTGGCACAGACATCTAAAACAGATTGGCTACGACGTGGTTTACCGCGAAACCAGGCAGGGTCACAACTGGCGAAACTGGCGACCCTTGTTGGACGATGTTTTGCTGGCTTTTTTTGCGGTGGAGTAGCTCCGATGTGGGTCAGAAATACATGAAGCCGGTATTAATCTGCTGGGAAATTAGTAATTTAAGGGGCTTGAGGTGATATCACCCCGGGCATGTTCAGCATTTTGATCGTACCAGCAAGATGACATGGATGTGTATCACAACGGGTTAATACTGAATCAGATGTGGGAAGTTCCGCGCACACGCACCTCGTAGCCCTCCTCTTCAGGCTCATCATCCACCATTTCGACGGGGAAGCCCGGTGCCCTCAGATCGGTCTTACAGGCATCTTCGAGACGTTTTACAATCATGGATGACCAGGCCCTCGCCCCATAACGGCTCTTTCCATCTTCAAATATCTCGAGCACCCTGGGTGATATCTCCAGGGGTACCTCTGCACGCTCGGCAACACTCTGAAACAGGCTCATGTCCTTGAGGACCAGGTCCATGGTGAAATTAATGTTATAGCTTCCATTCAGTATCACCTGGCTCTCGGTTTCGTGGACAAAGGAATTGCCCGAGGAAATCCGGATTGCTTCATAGGCCGTGGACAGGTCCATACCGGATTTTTTTGCGACCATCAGTGCTTCACCCAGGGATACCAGGTTAACGGAAGCCAGATAGTTCGTAATCACTTTCAGTACAGACGCAGATCCAATTGGACCGGTGTGCAGCACCCGTCTGCCCATGGTCGTAAGTAGCGGTAAAACCTTTTCAAAGGCCCGCCGGTCACCCCCCGCGAGAATGGCGATGTTTCCGGTTGCCGCACGATGACATCCACCCGATACCGGGCAGTCCATGGGGATTGCCCCGCGGGACTCAACCATTGCTCCCAACCTGCGCACCTCGGCTTCATCTGTTGTACTCATTTCCAGCCAAACCTTCCCTTCCGACAAACCGGCCAGGACCCCGTCCCGGCCTTCCATAACCCGTGCGGAAATGGCCGGTGAGGGCAGACAGGTAATGACAATGTCGACGCACTCAGCCAGTTCACGAGGACTTTCGGCCCAGGCTGCACCGGCATCCGTCAGTGGTTTTGCGGCTGCAGGGTCCAGATCCCTGACCGTGAGATCGAACCCGTTTCGCAGCAGGCTGCCGGCCAGCTTGGCACCCACGTTTCCCAGCCCGATGAATCCGATTTTCATTGATGACTTCCTTATTTTTCGACTGGTATTCAGACGGGTGAATCAAGCATTTCCAAATGCAGGTCCCGCCCCTGGTAGGGATTTGCAAGTGCAACATCCTCATCGAGTTCAACACCAATCCCCGGTTCTGTTGGTGGAATCACATAACCTTGCTCCCACTGGATCGGGGTCTTGAGAATCTCGGCATGAAACCCACCCCATCTCTGAATGCCCTCGAGTATCAGAAAGTTGGGTGTGCAGGTACTGATCTGGATATTGGCGGCTCCCTCGATCGGCCCGCAATAAAGGTGTGGGGCAATCTGGGCATGATGGGTCTCGGCCATCCCTGCAATCTTCTTCGCCTCCAGAATCCCACCCACACGGCCCAATGCAAGCTGCAGAATGGAAGCAGCCTCGTCTCGCAAGACCTGTGCAAACTCGTACTTGGTGGTCAATCGCTCCCCGGTGGCAATGGGGATGGAGGTATGACGCGCCACCCGGGCCATCCCGCGGGTATTGTCCGGTGGTGTGGGCTCTTCAAACCACAGGGGGTCATAGGGTTCGAGCTGCCTGGCAAGCCGGATGGCGCCTGCCGGGGTGAATTGCCCGTGGGTGCCAAACAACAGGTCGGCGCGATCACCCACCGCCTCACGTATTTTTGCGCAGAATTCAACCGAGCGATCAATATCAACCAGTCCGGGCTGTCTGGGGTCAAAGACACTATATGGACCGGCAGGATCGAACTTGACGGCCGTGAAACCCGTTTCCACGTACTCGGCGGCGCGCTCCGCCGAACGGTCGGCATCCTGGTAGAACTCAACACCTTCATCCTCGCCTGGATAGAGATAGGTATAGGAACGCAGTTTTTCGTGCACCTGTCCCCCAAGTAATTCATAGACCGGCTTGCCCAAATCCTTGCCAATGATGTCCCAGCAGGCGATCTCGATTCCGCTGAGCACGCTGACCAGGCTGAGATCGGGTCGCAGTGTAAATCCGGACCCGTATACATTACGCCACAGTTTTTCGATCTTGAACGGGTCGGTGCCGAGTACCCTACGCTCAAAGACATCCTTGATCATCTGCACGATGACATGCGGTCCAAAGGTAGCAGTGTAGACCTCACCATAACCGTTGATCCCGCTATCGGTTGTGAGTTTCAGGAAAACAAAATAGCGTCCCCCGAAATGAGGCGGGGGATTGCCTACGACGAAGGTTTGAATGTCGGTGATTTTCATAATTTGTCCGGTACCGGCACCATGCTGCGGAGTTGGGTCAGAACACGACCAGGTTTCGCAATGCTTCACCACGTCGCACGGAATCCATGGCTGCATTGATCTGTTCCAGAGGGTAGCGACCACTGACCATACTGTCGAGTTCCAGTTTCCCCTGCTGATACAGGCTTGCGAGCCTTGGTATATCCCGCTCGATTGTGACGGAGCCCATCTTGGAACCAAGAATACGCTGTTGCTTCGAAGCCATTGTTCCGGGATCAATTTCTGACATCACACCGCTGGCGGGCATGCCGACCAGAACCACGGTGCCGGTCGGACCGATCAGGTCATAGGACTGATCAAAGGCGGACTTGGCACCAACCGTAACAAAAGCATAGTCCGCACCACGTCCCTGGGTTCGTTTCCGCACCATTGCGGCGAGATCGGGCATGCCAGCGTCCAGCACGCTGGTTGCACCAAAACGCAAGGCCGCTTCGAATTTTGATTTATTAAGATCAATCGCGATGATCTCTGCTGCATCACTCAATCTGGCCCCCTGGATGGTGTTCAGACCCACCCCACCGGCACCGATGACGACCACGTTATCACCCGCTTCAACCTGCGCCGTATTCACCACGGCACCCCAACCGGTCAACACACTGCAGGCAATCAGTGACGCCGTTTCCAGGGGCAGGTCATTGGGTATCACGACCGCCTGGGAAGAATCGACAACGATGTACTCAGCAAAGGCACCAATACCCATACCCTGCTCAATACTTTTTCCTACCGAATCGGTCAGCGGAGAATTTTCATCCAGCGGAAAGGTGGTTTCACAGGCGACAGGCACCCCCCTGGAGCAATAATGGCAGTGCCCACAGGAACGGATCAGCGTCGCAACCACGTGATCGCCCGGTCTGAAATCATTGACACCGGGACCAACGGCATCAACCACACCCGATGCCTCGTGTCCGTAAACCGCAGGCAGGCTTCCACCCCAGGCACCATCGGCAAAAAAGATGTCACTGTGACAGATCGCGCAGGCAGCAAGCCTGACCCTGAGCTCATCCTTCGCTGGTTCCGACAGGTGGACCTCCTCTATCTCAAGGGGGGCACCAAAAGCTCGACAAACGGCCGCTTTCACAGACTCTTCTCCACGCCGGCTTTTGGTCCGGCAAACCATCTTGAGGAATAAGCAAAAGGGAAGCTGTACTTAAGCGGTGAATAACGCAGACCACATTGGCAGACTGGAAAAACCACCTCAGGGTAGCAACACTTCTTTACGTTTGGCGACATAGGCCGTCAGTTCCTCGTCAATGGCCGGGTCCAGTGGTGGCTGCTGATAGTCTTTCAGGAGTTGTTTCCAAATGCCGTTGGCCCGCACCTGGGTATCCACAGAACCTGCCTCTTCCCAACTTTCGAAATTTCGCAAATCACTCAACATCGGCTGGTAAAACGCAGTTTCGTAGCGGGACATGGTGTGCTCGACACCAAAGAAATGGCCTCCGGCACCAGCCTCGGCAATCGCATCCAGCGCCAGGGTTTCATCATTGACTTCGATAGGCTTGAGGTACTCGGACATCATCTGCAGCATTTCGGCATCAACGATGAGTTTTTCAAAGGATGCGGTCAAACCACCCTCCAGCCAGCCGGCCGCATGCACGATGATGTTGGCATGACCGCTGATCGCGCCCCACAATGACATCGCACTTTCATAGGTTGACTGCGCATCCACCACGTTAGCCGAAGTCACATTGCTGGATCTCAAGGGAATATTGTATCGCCGGGCCAACTGACCACTGGCCTGTGCGGCCTTGCTGTACTCGGGGGTGCCGAAAGCGGGTGAACCGCTTTTCATATCAACGTTGGAGGTAAATGCACCATAAACCACGGGATTGCCTGGCCTGACTACCTGTGTCAATGCAATTCCTGCCAGCGCCTCAGCATTTTGCTGCATTAAGGTTCCCGCAAGCGTCACCGGTGCCATTGCACCGGCAAGGGTGAACGGTGTGATGCAAACCACCTGCCCGGCCCGGGCCATTTCGATGATGCCCTCGGCCATCGGTATGTCGAGTTGCAATGGAGAATTGGTGTTGATTATCGCAAAAAGGGCCGGTTTGTTCGCCAATTCTTCGACACTCATTCCCATGCTGATGGCGGCCATGTTAATGGAATCCCGGGCCCGCTCTTTACCCAGTGCATTGGCCTGCCAGTTCTTGTCCAGCAGGCGGATTTGCGCATGATAAAGATCCAGGTGACGGGTTTCGGCCGGCAGTTCTATCGGCTCAAATGGCCCGCCACCTTCCTGGTGAATAATATCCAGGCTCTGCACCAGCTTCAGGTAGTCACAGGAATCTTCAAAGGTCCCGCGTCTGCGGCCCCGATCCAGATCATTACAATACGCGGGTCCACCCACCGAGGTGAACACCAGGTTTTTTCCACCCAGTTTGATGTTCTTTGTGGGATTTCGTGCATGCAGGGTCACTTCCGATGGCGCCAGTGCAACCTGCTCCATCAGCATATGGCGATCAAAACACACCATCTCTGTCGTGTCGTCCACATCGGCCCCAGCGCCGGCCAATAATTTGCGTGCACCTTCGTGCATGACCCGCATACCCTGATTTTCCAACAGGGTCAGGCTTGCCTCGTGTATCTGCTCAAGCTGATCGGCGCTGAGAATTTCAAACGGTGGGTAAGGATTGACGATCTGGCGCCAGGGCAACTGGCTGATACCTGTCCCCGGGCGCACTCTTCTTGCTCTTTTCTTGCGTCTCGCCATATGAAATACAGTCTCGCACCGTCAACGGCGGATGAACAGGCCTATCTGTAGGATCGGTTACTGCCCCACCAGGCCAACAGGCCGGTAAGTACCAGTGCCATACCCACACCCACCGACAGCCACAACTCTCCACTTCCTGAGATTCCGGTTGCACGCTGGTAGGGCAATGCATACAGGACGATCAGTGTACCGCCCAGCAAGACGCCCGTTACAATCAGGGCTTGTGCAATACGCAGGGTGCGGCGTTGCTTGACCACATTGATCTCGTCATCGGGAATCAGGTGCATACCCTCGCGTAACCGGTGTTCCTCGGCGCTGACATGACCACGCCTGATCACCAGTTCAATGGTGATATAGCTGAGCAATGCACCAATCACAATCGGGTGCAGGTACACCGGCAGGTCCACATAGCCAAATGTACTTGCAGTACGCGCAATAACATTCCCAAGAAAACCGGCAATAATCCCCCAGAATGCGGCTCCTTCTGTTATCCGCCGGCTCCACACCGACATGAAGGCCACCGGACCCCAGGAAGATGCATACAGGGTACCAACGAAGTAGGTAATCCAGAACAGTTTGCCCTGCGGAATCACACTGGCGAGTAACAGGGCCACAATACTGACGGCGAACATGGCCCAACGGCTCAGCACCAGTTGCCGGTGGTCGTCTTCACGGGAATGGGGTACCAGGTCGTTGCTGACACTGAACCCGACCAGTGACAGGAAGGTGGATGCCGAGGACAGCCCCGCAGCCATGATACCGGCCATCAGCAATACACCCACCAGTGTGGGCATGATATTCATCGCAGCCCAGATCATGTTCTCCTGGGCAGGATCAATATCCGGATTGACCAGGTTGATGGTGGCACCCGCGAACATCAGCACGATGTACAGGATCATCACTGCACCGGCGGTGAGAGTGGCGGAGCGAATCACCGTGTGTTCGTCCTTCGCCATCAGGTAGCGACTGGCCTGCCACGGGCTGACCGCGACCACCACACCCCATGCCACACCCAGGATCAGGGCATATATGAACGCGGCGGCAGGTGTTGCGTTGTCCGCACCCCCACCGACCATGCCGTGCCAGGAAATGATGCCGGGTTTGGCCTCAAAATTCGCCAGTTCAGAAATTGTGACGAACCAACCGCCAGCCGCATCAACGATGTAAGCCAGACCGAGGAAAGCCACGGTGGCGAACAACAGGAACATGATCGTATCGGTCAGAACCACACCCCGTGATCCCGAGTAGAGGGTAAACAGCGTATAACCCGACCAGGTGAAAAACAGGGACCAGCCGAACGGTATCTCCGAGACCGAAGAGATGATGGTGGCCGTGCCCTGGGTCACCATCACCAGGTAACCCGTCAGGCCGAGTACGATGGACACGCCGGCCACCGACTGCACCCTGCGACTGACAAAACGCTGGCCAAAATACTCGGCCACCGTCAGCGCCCGGCTACGACGCAGAAAACGTCCGAAAAACAAGGCACCCACGGTGTAGCCGATACAATTGAACGCGGTCAGCATCACGATGACCATCGGATATCCGGCGTAACCCTGACCGGTCTCACCCATGAAGGCATTGGTGCTCATCAGGCTCGCCACCAGCGTGCCGACGATCAGCAGGGTTGGTGCCTGCCGGCCGGCGACGAAATAGTCTTCGAGGTGTTTTACTTTGCGCCCGGCATAGTTGCCTACGCCGAAATAAACGAGGATGCTGATCAGTAAACCGAAGGCGTAGATGTTCACAGGAAAACGGTCACTCTGGCCAAATTAGGGTCCACCATAAGTCGTTCCCGAAAAAGTCATCCGAGGAAGGAATCCACTGCGGGGATTACACTTAATTCCATTCCGACTGCATCATTAAATCGCTGACCTGCTCAGGCAAATCGTCGACCTGGCGACCTCTTTCCGCCATTTTCGCTGCGACCCTGGGGTCTGCGTAAAGCACATCATACAATGGAGAAAGTTGTTTTTTCAGCAGGTCCAGGTTGTCCGCGACAAGCTCATTGAGGTCATAGGTGAGAAAATGCTCCTCCGCTTTTTCTGTTTCCCCGCTCAGGATATAACCAAAAAGATGGTATGGGTGAGACGGGTCTTCCAGCCACGGGAAGTCTTTCGCATACACGGCCGCATCGAATTGGGTCCACTTCTGATTGCGCAGCTCATCGTCTTCCAGAGCTGACAACAGGTTAAAGGTTGTCCACTGCAGGATGAAGCCCTTGAAATCGGGTGGAATTTCATTGTAATTTGCAATTTCGGGCCGCAATTGCATATGTAACTCATAGGCTTCTCCAGCCCTGTTGTTCTCAATCATCAGCTGGTCAAAGCTGATGACCGCGTTTCCAAAAGCACCTCTTCTCGTTTCAATATCATCAACGATCATGGCCCGTGCAAGATCCATTGCCCTGGTCTGTTCACCACGTGATAATGCTCGTCTCAGCTCCATGTCCCTGGCCACGGCCGAGCCGGGTGCGATGGCCTGAACCCGTCCGTACCAGCGTTCTGCTTCCTCGGACAGGTTCAGATCGAACAGAGCCTTGCCGATATGCCAGGCTATTTCATGATCTCTCGGGTCAACCTCGGAGGCTTTTCTCATCCAATCCAGCGAAGCCACCAGGTTACCGGCGTCCTGTTCTATTCCGGCAATATTTGCGTAGGTATTTGGATTATCCGGTTCCAGTTCCAATGCCCGCTTGAGAGACTGGCGGGCATCATCAAGCTTTTCCTGGTCGGCGTACAGATCCCCCAGACTTGCGTGCAATTCCGGATCCAGCGGATCAATCAGCAAACCAGCCTGCAGCACCTCGATTGACTCCTGTTCCTTGCCGATACCGAAGAAAAGTGCATCAGCCAGCCGTGTGCGAATGAAGGTCTGGGTAGGGATATATTGCAACAGGTCGCGTAACTCGTCGATCATTTCCTGGGACTCTTCTTTAGCCCTTACTACATCAGCCAGCGCCAGTTCCAGCGTCAGTTCCAGCGCCCTGGCCAGGTGGTTTTCAGGCTCGTTATCCAGCGTCTGGCGCAACAGGGGTGTGATCAGAGCCCGAACTTCGTCGTCGGTTGTGATCAAACCGGTACCTTGCTGGTATAAATAGTTCTGCGCCAGCGCCAGACGGGCATCCACAAAATCCGGGTCGCTGGCCAGCGCCTGCTTGAACAGGTCCTCGGCCGTCTGATAGCTCGAAAATGACTTGTTGGCCTGTTGTTCCAGGCCCCTGAGGTAGGTGTCGTAAGCACTCAGATTTTGTGTGCTTACCGGTGTGGGGGATGAGCTTACTCCACCCAGTAGTGTACTTCCCAGCGCATCGGCCACATCACCGGCGATCTCATCCTGGATGGCGAAAATGTCCTCCAGAGGTCGGGTGTAGTTTTGCGACCAGACATGGAAACCATCGTCGGCACGGATCAGCTGCGCAGTTACCCGCACCCGGTCGTTGGCCTTTTGCACACTGCCTTCAAGGATGTGCGCCACACCGAGGGTCTCGGCGATTTCTGCCACGCTGGTATTCTGACCTTTGAATGCAAATGAAGAGGTCCGCGCGGCAACACGCAACCCGGGTAACTGGGCCAGCATATGCAGCAGCGTTTCGGTCAGTCCGTCGGAAAAGTATTCGTTCTCCTGGTCACCACTCATATTGACAAAGGGTAAAACGGCGACAGAGGGACTTTCATCCTCCGGGGCAGCAGCAGTCTCCTGTTGCGCAACGGACTCAGCTGCCGGTTCCGCATAATCCGTCAACACCAGCTTGTCGAGCAACAGGTAGGCCACCGCAACCGTCAGTATGCCGATGATCATACGATCCAGCTTGCGGCCGGTCTGTGTCGTGATGGACTCGGACCGGTCCACCTCGTTCTCGCGCTTGAGACCTTCGGGGGTCATCTCGAATGCCCAGGCGAAAAATACTGCGAGCGGAAATCCGGCGGCCAGGAACAACAGCATGACATGAAACACCCAGTCCGGTGCGGTGATGTTGTTCAGGATGACATCCGAGATCTGCATGATCAGCCACGCCACAACCAGGTAGGCGATGCCTACCCTGATTACATTTCGGCGCTTGAGTTCGTTAAAAATTGACAAGGTAAAGATGCTTCTTGTTCTGTTGTTGCCTAAGCCTAACGTTTCCTGGGCGAAATGCCAAAAACTATCCATCACAAATGTCCAGGGCAGGCTCGACGAATTGCTGTGATTCAGCAGGAAGATGGTTTGGAGCTACAATTTCGTACCAACTTCTTAACCTGGCTCTTTAGTCACTTTCCATTTTGGAAAGTGTGTGATATATTACTTTCCATCTTGGAAACTGACAAAGGAAATACCCATGGAAAACGATCCCGGAATAACCCCTGATGATGCCCGGTTATCACTCGATACGGTAAGCCGTATTACCGACAGTGCAAACACGCTGGTCAGACCACCTTTTTGGCTAAATATCGTATTGGCCATTTCTTTCGGCATGATGACCTTCTCCTTCGCCTCCATGCAACATGAAAACTTGTGGACCCTGGGGCTCATCATCGGCGGCATCGTATTTGTTCTGGCGATGATGATGTATCTCTATACCTGCAAGCTGCTGGGTGCGAAGGTCAAGTTGTTCCCCGACACCTGGTTATCTCTTGGTTCGATACTGGGGCCTGCAGCAATCTATATGCTGGTCGTTCTGGGTGGCAGGGCACTCGCAGATGGTGCCGGGATCGCTTGGATTCCCTACCTTGCCGGTGTGGTCAATGGCACGCTGTTGTCCTATATGCTGCACAACCATTCAGTCATGAAATTTCAGGGGCGTTGAGTGGCCATGGGCAGATTTAACGCGTTGATTCACGCTCCGAACCGATTGAAGCTTTGTGCATTGCTTGCCTCCGCTGCGGAAATCGAATTTATGGTGTTACGTAATCACCTCGAAGTCAGTGACTCGGTATTGTCAAAGCAAATCAAGTTACTTCGGGAAGCCGGGTTCGTAAAACTCATCAAGCGCAAGGAATATGGTCGACAGCGCACGTGGATTTCACTGTCGAACCGCGGTCATAAGGCCTTTGTGGATCACGTGGGTGAACTGAAGAAAATCGTTGGTTAGTCCCCACAGGCAGGGGTTTACCCCGAAATGAGCCTGTGATCAGGATTGGCTGGTCTGCTCTTCTGCACAGACCGGCCACTCTTCCAGGGATGATCCCTGCTGGTTTGTTCTCTTACGCAGATCCATGTTTTTGACAAACACAAAGAAACCATCCTCTTCACTGGTCTGAAGGAAGATATCAATCAGCACCTCCCCTGCCGGCATTTCGCGGTTGAAACAGACACCATCAAGACGAATACCAAAGCGCCCCGAGCCTTTTACATCGTTCTCCCGAAGTGCGGTCAATGCGGACTGGACCCGCCTCATTCGATTCGCGTCGCTGGCGGTCAACCCCAGCACGGTCACGTTCTCACCCGGTTTCCTGTCCGCAAACAGTTCGGCTCTCAACACCGGGTTGCGGACGACTTCGATGACATAAGACTCATCGATCTTCACGCTGCCATCCGCGGCTTCAACACCAATCTCAATTCTTGCATCGCCGTCACCGACCAGTATGCTGTCATCGCTGCGTATGGCAACCTTGATCTGCGCCGGGTCGGCCTCCATGGGGTCGATTTTATGTAACTTGTACAGCGTGGTCAGCGGCATGCTGGTGCAACCGGTCAGGAAAACGATTCCCAGCATGATCGGCCGGTAAGATGCATTGCGGATCATTCTTTGCTGTGTCCCCTGGTGGATGGTTATTAGATCAGGCAGGATATGAACCCAGAAAACGTCGAAAGTTCACGCGGGATTTTGGCCCCAACCAAACCCAAAAAAATGTCCTATACTGATCAGTGAGACCTGATCGTCAGGACAGATCATTGGTTAGGAATAGCAGGCATGATATATACAATCATACCCGGTGACACACTGGCAGTTATTGCTGTCGTGCATGGGGTTTAAGTCGTGTCCATATTTACGACAGATCCAGGATTGAACGCACTGACCCCCAACAGGCGGGTCAGAGTGATGCGGTGATCATGGCAGAGGTGGTCAGGACAATTTGCTTTCTGCGCCCCAGCAAGGCTTGGGGGCCGGTTCCGACTATGGGTGGGCTCGCGGGTCATCTCAGTGTTTTCCCAGATTCTTCTTTGAATATATCCGCCACGTCAGATTCACAGCCCAGATCCCTACCTGCCTGGATGACGACTGCGATTGGGGAAATCGGCGTTGCGGAATATGCGGGTATGCACAATGCCAATCCACAGATCCTGGAGTATTTCAAAGCAGGCAAGTATTGGGGTACAGATGACACCAGTGCAAAGAACGCCTGGTGTGGTTGTTTCGCAGCCTGGGTGATGAAGGAGAACGGCATAGACCCCGTGGCCAAGGCTTTTCGTGCAAAGGAATGGAAAAATTTTGGAAAAACCATCAATCCACCGGTGTATGGTGCCCTGGGTATCAAGTCCCGAAGGGGAGGAGGGCATGTATCATTTGTGATGGGGCAAAACAAGGCGGGCAACAAACTCTTTATGCTGGGGGGAAATCAGGATGACCAGGTCAAGATTTCAGAATATGACAAAGATGTGTGGGATACCTTTGTCATACCAACGGATTATGATGAAACCGGTGGGACACTACCCGTCTACACGAACAGTGCTGACGCGGCAGGGCAAGAATCCTGATGACGAATGGTTTTCTGCTGGTCTTTTTGGTAGTGATCAGTACCTCCTGCTCTTCTCAAACTGACAACAGGTCTCAATTGGCCCTGAATGTATTAGAAGACAACATGAGTTCCACCGATTACACCGCATTGGTGCAGATCACCGGCATGGTCGTTGATAACCCTCCTGACAATAGCTCAGAGCTGGTGGCAATTGGATACTCAGCACAGATCATGGAGGTCTACGTGGGCAGGGAACTGGAAGACATCAGATTTACCCGCTATGTTGAAAAAGGCGAGGAACCCGAAGCCACGGACGATCGGATCCAGATTGTCAGTTTGTGCCGCGATATCAATGGAGAATATTACCTACCGGATATCGGCTATGAACTGCCCCCGGACGAAGCAATAATCAGACAGGCGCGACGCTCAATAGCCCAGGCTTCAGATACCACCAGCCCCGGCCAGAAAGTGGACACGAGCTCAGCCTGCTATTGATGTCGAAACAGAGTGAGGAGGGTCTGCCTTGTGATTCGGATTGAGACGACCTGGCGGCTGCGGACAGTGGCGTGAACCGGATCAGGGGTCCGAGCCTGTGACCGGGTGAGTCACCGAAACATCGAAAGTTGATATTCTGACTGAAAAGTTCAACCGAACCACCACTCGCTTCAACTCATTTTTCTGATTTAATATAAAAAGAAAGCATTACATTGTTCCGCTAATCAATAACAAAAAGAGTGAAAGGAGGAACAAGCCCACGGGCACCCTGGCAAGAATTCAATCGGTAGACCTGGTGCGTGGCATCGTCAGCGTGCTCATGGCGCTGGACCACGTCCGTGATTTCTGGAGCCCCACCAGTTATCCACCCGAAGACCTGAGCCAGACATCACCGGAGCTGTTTTTTACCCGCTCGATCACCCATTTCTGCGCCCCGGTTTTTGTTTCCCGTCGGCTGCCAGTGCCTGGCTGTATGCGACCAGTCGTAATGCAACGCCCCGGCAGTTGGCGCGGTTTCTGTTTACCCGGGGTCTGTGGCTGATTTTTATCGAAGTCGTTGTGATCAACATGGCATGGTTCTACGAACCCGGTTGGTCGCTGACCAGCGGTTTCCTGCTGTTTCAGGTCATCTGGGCACTGGGCTGGTCGATGATTTTCCTGGCCGGCCTGGTATTCCTGCCAATCACGGCCATTGCCGTCATCGGATTCGCCATAGTCTTCGGTCATAACCTGGCGGATGGTATCAGGCCGGAGCAATGGGGTGAACTGAGCTGGATCTGGAGCTTTTTACACGTATCAAGTTACGAGCAGGTCTTCCCTAACATGGGCATGATCTTCGCCTACCCGGTGGTTCCGTGGATTGGTGTCATGGCACTCGGTTACCTGTTCGGCGCCATTTTGCAAAAACCGGCGGAACAACGTGATCGTCTGTGTCTGCAAATTGGTACGGGGGCTGTGGGGCTGTTCCTGCTGGTCACCCTCGGACCGGTCATTGCCTTGCTACCGCTGATGGAAACAGTGAAAGGCAACTTGGTCGACATATTTACCATCTTTGGCCGGGTACCCTTTTTCTTTTACATCCTGCATCTGTACCTGATACATCTGAGCACAGCCACCTGGGTGTTCATGACCTTTGACATCACCAACAACAGTCTCAACTGGGGTTTCTTTGGCAATTTTCCCGATGCCTATTCACCCAGCCTGTTGAGGGCCTATGTTGCATGGATACTGACCTTGCTGGCTATGTACTGGCCATGCAAATGGTTTGTCGGTATACGCAGACGTCATAAACAGTGGTGGTTGAGCTACCTGTAACCCCAAAATTCACTACAATCCCGGTAAAAGCGCCCAGTTTCCTTGTTGGAATCCAGTGCGTAGGGCGCACTGCTGTGTCCCTCTATTTGACTTAATTATTTGGATTGATGGCAACCAGTTTTACCGTCGAAGGTGTCGGCGACCACCGGTCTGACAGAAGGATACGGAGTTTTACAAACCTTTACATGCACTGAATTGAATACGCCCATGATAAAAGTTACAGTTAAATTCGGAAATTATTTAAGGAGAAAATTCCGATGAAACTCAAACTTTTACTCTTCACCCTCGGACTCACACTCATTTGTCAGGGCTCTGTTTTTGCCCAGGACAAAAAGGACGGTAAATCACCTGTCAGGGTGTTGAAGGCCAGCCTGAACCTGACCGAGGAACAGGTCACTGAGCTTCGCGAACTGATCACGGCCCGTGCCGCAGCGGTCAGGGAAAAATCCGAACAGATCAAATTGACCCAGAAACAGATTGGCGAAGAAACGCAGGCCGAACTACCTGACCCGCAACTCATCGGTGAACTGGTACTGATGGTGAGTATGCTCAAACAGGATATCGGTCAGCACCAACAGGTTTTTCAGACGGCTTTCCGGGCAATGCTGACTGAGGAACAGCTTAACAAGCTGAGCCAGATCTATCGGATTGCCCTGATGAACCAGGCCGCCGAAGCACTCAAGCACCTCAAATTACGCTAATTATTAACATTTAAGGGGTAATAAAACAGGTCGGATACTTATTGAAGGAACAAGTATCCGACCTGTGTGTTTTTGTCCCGCATAACCATTCAACTATCCGCATTTAGTCATCAATTAGGGGTGTTACAGATCGCCGAAAGATGCGCGGCGTCATTCCGATCCTGGTGGTAGACTACGCGTTAACTTTTCTTTGATTGGGTCAGCTGGTCCCTTCAAAGACCCCATCCCAATTAGCCACAATCGCGACAGGTGGATGTATGGTCGAAGCCGGGAAGGCTGTACGTTTTATCATTTGCTGCGCTGCCCGCTCGGGCAGTACCATGCTTCATGTTTTACTGTCCTCTCACCCCGAAATTACCTGTCATGGCGAGGCATTGGTGGGTGAAGATGCCGTGGGTTTCCTGGCTGGCCGGTTTGCAGAGAAACGCAGGACTGACCCATCTTTTGAAAAGTTCCTGCTTGCATTGAGGGACACCCAACCCGCCAGGTTTTTGAATGAAATCATTTTCGATCCCCAGGGAAGGACCTGTGTCGGCGCAAAATTCAAGACCGACGAGGCATTTCAGGAACGCTACATTCCATTGCAGACGATCATCCGGAATGATCTGGAAATAAAAATATTGATGCTGACCCGTCGTAATGTCCTGGCGCAATATGTCAGTCATCTCGTCGTTGCCCAACAAACGGGAACCCACCTTGTGAGAGGGGATGCCCGAATACCGGACGTAAAGCCAATTGAGATTGTTACCGCGCATTGCCTGGATTACGTTCGAAACGTCGCCTCACGCCACGCCATGGCGGTTAGAGACTATGCGCAGCATCCCGTATTGCAGGTCTGCTATGAGGACCTGGTTTTCAAAAGAGATGAGGTCGCGGTAGAAATCCTTGATTTCCTCGATTTGGACGCCCATGAGTTGACAACGGACACCAAGAAAATTCTCTCACCACCCAGCCGTATGGTGACCAATTACACCGAGGTCGTTACCGCGCTGACCGGTTCCGGACTGGTGCGTGCACAGGACCTGGAAGAACCCTGAACAGCCCGGGATGGCGACCACGATCAAGCATGTTATTTAATTACATTTGTATGGGCTGAAATTGAGGGGCACAAAAGGACAATATCCAGTCTTCACCGATTAACCGGCGCAACCATGCGCAACAAATTAACCCATAAAACGACGTTCAATACATGCAGAATTCTGGCAATATGGCTTTAATGCTGCCCAGTGGATAATTTTGCCATGGACAACCGCCACGATCTGAACGTCATCCTGAGTTCCCGGGTGGCGATCATTCTTGTCGAAACGCTCGACGAGAAACGGTTCCTGGGCATGTTGCTCGAACTCTCCAGTGGTGGATTCGGCGGCCGAAAGAAACCGATGTTCCGCTGGTCGGTAACCGAGGGACTGCGCCGGATCGATCTCGACATGGCCGCGCAATCACACAACACGGACCCGACCGGTATTCTCAAACACATACTCGCGGTCGATGCGCCCGGTATCTATGCGTTGCTGGATTTTCACCCGTACCTGGACGACCCGGTCAATATCAGGTTACTGAAGGACATCGCGGTTGAATCCGATGATGGTGCGCGTAAAGTGGTGCTGGTCAGTCACGAACTGAAAATGCCACCTGACCTGGAGCGGCTTTCGGCCCGTTTCGAAATCGCATTACCCGATGACAATGAGCGTGCATCGATCGTGACTGATGTGGTCCGGGAGTGGAATGCTGAAAACCCGGGCCGGGTGAAGGTCGACCCGCATGCCGAGGATCTGTTGATTCGTAACCTGGCCGGTCTGACACGTGCGGATACGGCCCGGCTTGCTCATGGTGCCATTTTTGCAGATGGAGCCATCGCGGCCAGCGATTTGCCCAATGTCATGAAGGCGAAATATGAACTACTGAACCGTCATGGTGCCCTGTCATTCGAATATGAAACGGTGCGGCTTTCCGATGTTGGTGGACTGAGGAATCTGAAGCGTTGGCTCGAACAGAGACGGGCGGCTCTGAGTGGTAATGTGGCCGGTCTCGAACCACCCAAGGGCCTCATGCTGATTGGCGTTCAGGGCTGCGGAAAAAGCCTGGCGGCCAAGGCTGCTGCAGGCATATTGAATGTGCCGTTATTGCGACTCGATTTCGGTGCACTGTATAACAAATTTCACGGCGAGACAGAACGCAACCTGCGTGAATCCCTGCAACAGGCGGAGGTCATGAGCCCCTGTGTACTGTGGATCGACGAAATGGAAAAAGGCCTGGCAACCGATTCAGGCGACAGCGGTCTGTCGCGGCGGGTGCTCGGCACGTTTCTGACCTGGATGTCGGAAAAAAAGCGGTCGGTGTTTGTGGTGGCCACAGCCAATAATATTTCGTTGTTACCACCGGAACTGGTCCGAAAAGGACGCTTTGATGAAATTTTCTTTGTCGACCTGCCCGATATGAAGACCCGGGAGACGATCATTCAGATTCATCTGCAGAACCGGGGCTCTGAAATCAATACGTTTGATCTGGCGACGCTGGCTGATACGACCGAGGGTTTTTCCGGGGCCGAAATAGAACAGGGGATTTTATCTGCAATGTATACGGTCAATGCGAACAATACCGGCCTGACGACCGATTCTCTTTTGGCCGAATTCGAACGCACAAAACCACTGTCAGTCGTAATGCGTGAGCAAATCGAAGAGCTCAGGTACTGGGCGGCCGAGCGGACCGTCCCGGCTGACTGAAAGCGCAAGGTTCCAGACCGGGCAAGCGGACAATTCTGGTCACTCTTCCGGCTGAAGCATGAAATAATTTTTACGGATACATCTGTCGTCGCACAACAATGCACCCTGTCATGTTGACCTGACGCCTACAAACTTACCCAGAGTTCAACTAAGTTTTTCCTGGCAAACTGAAGAAAGTACCGGCAGTAAAGTATCTCTTAAATAATAGCTCAAGCAGTGTTATATGCTTTGACGACGTACAGTGATGCGAACCAATGTTGACGCAGGCATTCTTGTCGCATCTTGCCATTGAACGATTCGATGTATGCGTTCTGAGTCGGTTTACCTGGCTCGATGAAGTTCAGTTTGACACCCTTATCCAGTGACCATTTGAGCATCGCCTTTGAAGTAAATTCGGTGCCGTTATCACAGACAATGGTGCCGGGTAGTTTATCTACCTGCCGGAGTGCTTCCAGTATCCGGCTAACCCGTTGACCCGTCAGGCTGGTATCTACTTCAATGAACAGGCACTCTCGGCTGAAGTCATCAACCAGGTTGAACAACCGGATACGCCTGCCATTGGCCAGCACATCATGCATGAAGTCCATTGAGGCTCTTTGACCTGGTGCTGTGGGTTCAACGCGAGGCAGTGGTCGACTGATACCACGTCTTCTGCGTTTTGGCCGACGGGGCAGCTGCAGCGCCTCTTCAGCGTACAGGCGCTCAACGCGCTTATGATTCACGCTACCGAACTCCCGTTGAAGCATGATCGTCATACGTGGCGATCCAAACGCAGGCCGCTCACTGGCCAGTTGTCTCAAACGCTTCCGAATGGCCTGATTCTGTTTTGACTCCACCGGCTTTCGATACCAACTGGTACGAGATAGCCCAGCCAACTCGCAGGATCGTTTGATACTGATTTTAGAATGCTTGAGCATGACCCTCACCACCTTTCTCTTTTGGGAGGGCCTTAGTACTTTTGGTCAAGAGCTGCCTTCAATGCCTGGTTATCCAGCATGCTGTCACCGAGCAGTTGCTTCAGCCGGCGATTTTCATCTTCCAATGCTTTCAACCGATGAATCTCGGAGGTACCCATACCGCCGAATTTTGATTTCCAGCGATAAAATGTCTGTTCACATATACCAGCCTGACGGCAGATCTCTGCGACTTTCATGCCGGCTTCCTGCTGCTTCAATATGCGCGTGATCTGTTCGGGTGAATATCTTTTCTGTTTTGCCATTTTCAAGTTCTCCTGTATATCAGTTTAGTCGGAAAACTCACACTAGGCGTGTTAACTTCTAGGGGGAAAGGTCACACCCTTTCGAGTGACATCTCGTGATGACAATATATTTGCAGTTTTCTGGTCCATGTTCTTTCCCAGTCAAACAAATACCGGCGACTATCGTGCCTGCCGCGGTTTACGGTGCCAAGACTGTATCAACCAACGTCACCCAGTAGCTTGCTCCACGCGAGAGAATCTCGTCATTGAAATCATAATGCGGATTGTGCACCATGCAGCCGCCTTTGCTGCCTTCACCATTACCGATGTAGACGTAACAGCCGGGCTTCTCCTGAAGCATGAAGGCGAAGTCTTCCCCGCCCATATCCATCGGGGTGTCGGTGATAACGTTGCCCTCGCCGAACACGCGCACGGCCGCCTGGCTGCACAGTTCGAAGTGCTCGGTGTGATTGACCAGCGCGGGGTAGCGGCGCTCGTAGTTGACGCTGATGGTCGCGCCGAAGGCCTGGCCAATGTGCTCGGCGATGCGTTTCATGCCCGCTTCCACCAAATCCTGGATCTCCGGCGTGAACGTCCTCACCGTGCCGTTCAAAATTACCTTGTCGGGGATGACGTTGTATATGTCGCCGCCGTGTACCTGGGTTACACTGAGCACCGCCGATTCCAGGGGGTCAACGTTTCGACTACAAATCGTTTGCAATGCATTGACCAGATTTGCTTGTACGATAATGGGATCGATCCCGAGGTGTGGCTCCGCCGCGTGCGATCCCTTGCCCTGAATAACGATGTCGAAGATGTCAAAGTTCGCCAGCATGGGGCCGTCGCGAAGGTCCATCTGACCCACCGCAAACCCCGGCGCATTGTGCATGCCGTAGACAGCCTCCATGGGAAACTGATCGAACAATCCTTCCTCGATCATGACCCTGGCGCCGCCTTCGTTTTCCTCGGCCGGTTGAAAGATCAGGTAGACGGTGCCGGCAAAGTCCGGGTTTTCCGCCAGGTGCCTGGCCGCGCCGAGCAGCATGGCCGAGTGCCCGTCGTGACCGCAGGCGTGCATTATTCCCGGGTGTTGTGAGCGATGGGTGAAGGTATTGGCTTCCTCGATCCGCAGCGCGTCCATATCGGCTCGCAAGCCGATGGCGCGGTTGCCCGGGAGTTTTCCGCGTACCACACCGACGATACCTGTCTTTGCCAAGCCCCGGTGAATCTCGATACCGAAGGATTCTAGCTTCTCGGCGATAAAGTCCGAGGTCCATTCTTCCTCGAACGCCATCTCTGGTTTCTGGTGTAATGCGCGACGCCACTGGGTCATTTCAGCATTGAGGGCGTCGAGTTCCTTGATGGTAGGCATGATTAGGTGTCCATTATCTTTTCAAAATCTGCAAAGACCAAAGTACTATCAAAAGTCATAATCCCTGATCATCAATGTGAGTGCTGTGTTACTTACAACCTTCTCCTAATATCGCAAAAATGGTGGAGAGAATCACTGGAGTCATCCTTGCCTAGCAGCTAACCATGCTGCCGCCGTCAATTGTCAGGTTGGCGCCGGTAACGATCCCGGCCGCCTCGGACGAGAGATAGAGAATTGACGCGGCAATCTCGTCGGGCCTTGCTATGCGCCCCATGGGCGACTCGGCGTTGATCCCGGCGAGCGCCGCGGCGGGGTCGTCGCTCTTGTTGATATAGCGCTTGGCCATGTCGGTGTAAACCCAGCCTGGGCACACGCTGTTGACGCGTACCTCGGGCGCAAATTCGGCCGCCAGTGCCTTGGTCAGCATCACCACGCCGGCCTTCGAAGCGCAGTAGACGGACAGGTTTGGGTCGCCCGCCAGGCCCGAAGTCGAGGCCACGTTGACTATGCTGCCGCGGCTCTCGCGCAAGGCGGGCACTGCCGCACGAATGCAAAAGAAAGTGCCTTTTAGATTGATATCGATGATTTCGTCCCAGAACGACTCGTCGCAAGTCTCGATGCTGCGCGCCATAGCCACCCCGGCGCTGTTGACCAGTACGTCGAGCCCGCCGAAGGCGTCGAGGGCCGCGCCCACCACGGCCTCGCAGCCTGCCGCCGTGCCGATATCGCCTGGTGCCGCGATCAGATCATTGCCACCCAGCGCGGCGATGCCCTCGGCGGTCGATTCCGTCGTGCGCCCGTTGACCGCAACCCGCGCGCCAGCCTCGCGAAAAGCTTCCACCGTTGCCCGCCCGATGCCTTTTGAACCACCGGTCACCAATACCCGCTTGCCTTCGAAACTCAACGCCATCTCCTCAAAGTGATTGAATATTTCCTGGTAGGGTCTTCATATCGTGTTTCTTTTGTTTAGCTGGCGCCGCGCCCAGGAACAATCAAAAGGCGGCGGCACGAGCATAATCTTCTTTCAGTGTTGCCGCGCCCCGGTAGAAATGCCAGGCGGCCCAGACCAGCAAGCTCAAGCAGGTAACAACCAGGGAATAGCGCAGTGAATGGTCACCCGCGCCGGGTTCCAGTTGCTCACTGATAAACCCTGTAATAATTGGCCCAAGCGCGTAGCCGGCGTATAAAAAAATTGAAAGAGTCGAGTAGGCAAGAGCCCGCATTTGACTCCCGGCCAGCCCGGTCAACAGCGTCTGCAGGGGCGCATACCACATGGAGAACACCAATGTGCTGAGGAAGGAACCGGTTAGCGCCAGCGTCACTGATGGGGCGAGGTAGGCCAACAGCCAGAATGGCAGGGACAACACCACCACGCCGAACAGCATCCAACAGTGCCAGCGGATGTCACGCCGGCCCAGGTAATCCAACAGGTAGCCACCGAGCAGAACACCAGCCAAACCACCGATGACCCACACCAGGCCCAGCGCAGTTCCCGCCTCGCCAATGCTCATGCCATGACTTCTAACGTAAAAACTGATAGACCAAAAACTAACTGCGGCGTCGAAAGTATTCACCAGGATAAACGCCATTAGTACGTGGAACAGGCTGGGCTGGCCCAACATAAAACGGAATACCTCACGCAGCGGCGGCGGCTCGACCGCGGTAATGACCTCGCCTGCGGAATCTCGACGCAGGGGCTCCCTGAGGATAAAGAACAGCAATCCGGCCAGGATAACACCAAACAAACCGAAACTAATCATGGCCGTTCTCCAGCCATAGAGTTCTACCAGCATCCCACCGACGGCCATGCCCAGGGAAAAACCAAGCACCGAACCGGTGTTAAATATGCCCATGGCAAAACCGCGTCGCCGCAGTGGGAACAGGTCAGAGATCATGGACACGGTCGGTGGGTAGGCACCGGTAGTACCGGCCCCGATGAGGACGCGCGCCAGGATCAATTGTGTGTAGTCGCGTGCCATGCCAAAGGCGACCGTCATGATCGACCATATCCCCAGCGCAGCAGCGAGTAAGTTGCGGCGATTATGGGTGTCGGCGAGACGACCGACGGGAATACCGATTAAAACTCGCATAATCCCGAAGGCAAAGGCCATCGAG
>JABAAB010000090.1 GCA_014238945.1 Lysobacterales bacterium | reverse complement strand
GGCCAACGGGATGCGTTCAGTGGACTTCCAGGCAACTCCATTGCGGTTTCAGTAGCAGGCAAGATCCGATTTCGGCTCAGTTTGCTGTCTCGGATACTTGCCTGAATTCCGAAAAAGGTGGTTTATACTTCCTATCCGCCGGCTTTTGTGCCTTTTATACTCTGTCTGACTATTTTCGAATAATGCAGATTTACTGCCCGCAAGACCAATTCGACTTAAATGCATCATCAGACCGTTTGTCTTGTCCCTGAGATGACCAGCCGAATTAATGTCGGGCAGGAGAATTACTTGAATTTGATTAAAATTCAAATTGGACAAGGAAAAAACTCTCTTTTGCTGTAGAATTATCATACAAGTGGTGGGCAGATATTAAGACCAGATAATTATGACAATTGGTGGAGTGCAGTCGCTATGAATCGTAACATATTGATATATATACTTTTAATTCCTTTTTCCATGACCCTTTCCCTGGCTGTGGCACAGGATTCGGCAGACGCTGCCGGATACGACGCTGACGACGCTCTGCTAGAAGAGGTCCTGGTTACGGCAACACGTCGTGGTGAATCCAATATCATGACCACCCCCATTTCCATTACGGCACTTGTCGGCGATGAGGTTGACAGATATGCCTTGCGTGATCTCAACGATATTGCCGTCTCCGTTCCCGGTCTTTCCTCAGGCACGGTATCCGCCTTCAAGTCTGCACAGTTTGCGATGCGCGGCGTGTCCGAAACGACGATTATTGTCTACAAGGAATCTCCCGTGGGGGTGACCCTGGACGAATTCGTGGTGCCACACATCCAAACCTCCAATCTGGAGATGTTTGATATCGAAGCCGTAGAGGTGTTGCGTGGCCCGCAGGGCACGCTGTTTGGAAAAAATACCACGGGTGGTGTCATCGCAGTGCGCACGAAGCGTCCGGTGATGGATGAAAACAGTGGCGAGGTTCAGTTGCAGGTTGGTTCATGGGGTACCAAGAAAGCCAACGCCGCGATCAATTTCTCAGCTGGCGATACGGTTGCCGTCCGCTTTGCCGGCATGTACCTGAAATCGGATGGTTACTATAAGAATAATGCGCCGTACGGACCGATTGGCACGATTGCACCCTTTAATTCGGTCCATGTCGGTGAGTCAGGGCTGGGTGACGGTCGCGACCTCGGTGGTGACGATGTGTTCTCCGGGCGGGCCAAGTTGCTGTGGAGCCCCAATGAGGACGTCAATATACTGTTGCAGTACGAAATTGTCCGTGACAAGGGCGATTCACCACCCATCGTGCAGGAGTCAGGCCCCGCTTATGTAGTCCCGTTTTGGGGTTATCCCCCTGCTCCTTCCAACGGAGACCCGATTAAAAATGCTGGCAGCAGCCTGCGCAACGACGGCAAGTTTGTGGATATTGCGGGCGGTCACATCGTCGATATCGATGGTATCTACCTGAACGGCGACTGGGCCATCAACGACGAATATACCGTGTATTTTAATGCAGGAAACCGTCAGCAGGAATCCCGACTGCCCAGTTCTTACGTCGGACAAACAGGTCCTATAGGCTTGTTTGACGCCAGCCGCGATGACGACCGTGAAACCACCCAAGTGGAAATCCGCGTCGGTTCCAATCTTGATGGAGCTTTCAACTTCACCGCCGGCCTCTTTTACCAGGAAGATGACACTGAATTCTGTGTATTACAGTACGTAGGATTCCTTGATGGCTTTTTCGTGGGCACACCTGCCGATTTCTGGAATGAGACCCCCAGGATTTTGTGCAATAAGCAGGACGCCGAGGCAAAGGCCCTGTATTTGGACGGCACCTGGGATGTCAACGACCGGCTCAACATTACCGCAGGCATACGCTACACCGATGAGAAAAAGTCATGGGCCGGTCGGCCGATGCGCCTCTTCCTCGATGGCGCTCCACTGTTGGATATACTTGATGAACCCCTGGACGGGGTCGATTTCAACCGTTTTCCGGAGGGTGTGGTCTACAATGAGAAAAGCTGGGAAGAA
The DNA here is from genome assembly GCA_014238945.1 of Lysobacterales bacterium. GTDB lineage: Bacteria > Pseudomonadota > Gammaproteobacteria > Xanthomonadales > SZUA-36 > SZUA-36. Next base: position 27,885 of record JABAAB010000090.1, on the reverse strand, counting down.
CCTACCTACCGACTGATCTTGGGATATGATTTCTCGGATGACCTGTTCGGCTTTTTTGGCTATTCACGTGGCTTCAAAAGCGGTGGTTACAATGACCAGTTAGGTACCCAACTCGATCCTATTACCGATCTCGCGGCCCAACCCACCGAACCTGAAATTGCCGATTCTTTTGAGGGTGGCATCAAGTCTACATTTGCGGGCGGTGCCGCCACCATCGCGATCAATGCCTACTACGTTGAGTACACCGATGCGCAAAGGACATTTAATGTCTCTTTCCCCGGTGGTGGGCAGGAGACCCTGTTCTTTAACGCGGCCGAAATGACCGTAAAAGGCGTTGAAGCCGAAGGTGTCTGGGCCGTAAATGAAGCGTTCACCCTGCAATACAATATATCCTACATGGATGCCAAGTTTGACAAGTTCGAAGCAGACACCAATTTTGACGGCGACATAGATATCGATCTCAGTGACAAGCCGGTGACCAGGGCGCCCAAATGGATGGGTGGAGTTGCCGGTTCCTACCTGCAGAATGTGGGGCGTCACAACATGGAATGGAACCTGCGGGTCTCCTACGAAGACGACTCGGTGGCAAGTTATTCCGATGTAGCCCCTGAGTTTGACACGACCCTCAATTCCCGCACCCTGGTGGATGCCAGCGTAACTTTCAGGGATGCCGACGACCGGTATTACGTCCGGTTACTGGGCAGTAACCTGACCGACGAACGCTACCGCACGGGTACATTGTCGGTCGCAACGCTTTGGATCATGTCCGCCTACGGCCCGCCACGCTACTATGGAGTGGAGTTTGGTGCCCGGTTTTAAATAGTGGCTGCATCAGGCAGGGGTATTTGAATATACCGTGTCACAATCCAATCAGAGGGCCGGCTGTTTTGCCGGCCCTTTTTATTAAGGAGTGAAATGTTTCTCCGCAAAACCACCACATTTCTGATCAGCATGGTGGCTGCGTGCTGCTGTCCTGCCGATTCTGAATTACCTCAAACCATTAGTGAACAAGCACGGGCGTTCCTGAAAATTGCCGTGCCAGCTGACCTGAGCCAACCTGAAACGGTTGAGGACTGGAAAATACTGCGCACCGAAATTTCACGCATTTACGACAACTCTGCCGCGGTTCAGCAACACTATCCGTTCAGGACCACCGAACAACAGATAGGTGGAGTTGCAAACCTGGTCTTCGAGGCAATCAATGATGCAAAACCGGTTTCAGACCGTGTTGTATTGCACCTCCACGGTGGTGCATACGTGGTAGGAACGGCGCAAGTTGATGCGGTAATTGCGGCACCGCTGGCACATATGACGGGTATGCAAGTCATTGCCACGAATTACAGGCTTGCACCGGAGCATCCCTATCCTGCTGCATTGGAAGATGTGGTGTCGGTTTACCGGGATTTGCTCAATGAATACGAAGGGTCTGATATCGTTATCACCGGGTCTTCTGCCGGTGCATCACTGGCGCTGGCGTTGGTGCTTCGGGCACGGGCCGAAGGCCTTTCCTTACCCGCCGCTCTGGGGTTGCTGTCTCCCTGGTCCGAGCTTGCAAAAATCGGCGACAGCTATTACACGCTGGAAGGAATTGCACCGGTATTGGATTACGAAAAAACCCTGCAAAAAGCTGCAAAGGCCTACCTGGCAGGCGCGGACATGAGTAACCCGCTGATTTCCCCGGTCCATGCAGATTATTCAAACGGCTTCCCTCCCACATTGATCCAGGTCGGCACACGTGATCTTTTTCTCAGTAACTGCGCCCGTTTGCAGCGCAGAATGGTGACCGATGGTGTAGCGGTGAAGATGTCACTGTGGGAGGGAATGTGGCATTCATTCCAGATGAACCCGAATTTGCCGGAAGCCAACGATGCCCTTCGAGAACTGGCCGGATTTCTGAGTAATTCACTTGAGCATGATTGATCAGTAAGCAAAACCTCGATGGACAAACCAGAATACGCCAAGACCACAGACCAATACTGAAATGAATTCGGTGACGTAAGTCTTCAGCAGGAGCTGAGTTCTCATCAGGAAGCCAATCGACAGCATGACTCCAATCAGGGCCAGTTGACCTAACTCAATACCGGCATTGAACCCGGCCAGTGGTAAAATCATCCTGTCGCTGCTCAACTCGCTGGCCAGGAACGCACCGGCAAAACCTAATCCGTGTACCAGGCCGAACAAGGTGGTGATGAGAATCCGGAACCCGCCCTTGCCACCCAGTTCACTGGCCAGCAGCAGGTAGGAAAAAGAGAACAGGGCCAATCCCGCAAGCAACATGGTACTAAGCGTTGCATACCGCATGGATGTCAGCGGTATCAGTAGCAGCAACAGGACCGCGCAAGCCGCCGCCAGTGGCAAAGCATTGGCTAGGGAACTCGCGGTACGCTCCACAGCCACCAGCGCAATGGTGAGTCCAATGGTCGCTTCCACCGCGGGGACGTTTGGATACACCATACCCAGCGCGGCCAGCGACAAGGTAATACTGTGGCCCAGGGTAAATCCACTGACAGCCCAGATGACATCACGGCCGTGCCGGCAAACCAGCAGCAGGGCCAACAGGAACACCAGGTGGTCAATACCACTGAGAATATGCACACCACCGTGCACCAGGTAGTCCGTGAACCCGCTGCCGGAAATATTCCCGCCTTGGTTGGCTGTCGACTGCATGGAAAGAGACCAGGTCCGGTTTTGGGTGGTCAGCAAGCGTTGGGCAAAAACATCAGCGGTTTCAAAACTGGCAAAGTGACTGTGCTCGGCGGCAATATCGAAAAACGCGTGTATGACCAGGGTGCCGGGAATTTGCCGGCACTGCCATGCGGCTTCCGACTGAATGAAACCCGGGCGAGATCTCAGTGCCTGGAACGGACGAACGATGGCACAGCTGGAGTTTCCGAGCCTCGGGTCGTCCTGCACCAGGATTTGTCCGGCAAGATGGGATGCCAGCAATGCAGGCAGGGATTCCCCACTGGTCGCTGGCTGCAGGCGACTGGCCTCGCGCTCGGAGATCGTAAAAAGGACAGTCAATGTGTCACCCGAATAATGCCAACGGCTGAAGGACTCGCTGCTTTGGTGTGCTACCGCGTTTTGTGCCAGGCCAAGCAGCATCAGCAGCAGAAAGTGGGGCAGCAGGCACCGATAAATGCTGCAACTGCCCGCTGTTGAACCTTTCAACATGGTGTATCGGTGAATTTGTCAGGGCCTGGGTTCAACGATTATGATCTCGGTGCGTTTGCGCAACCATGTGAGGTAATCACGTAAGGCCTGATCACCCTTGCGACGCTGGTATTCCCTCTCTACGACCGTCCTGACGTCCTCAAACGGTGACAGCGTAGCCGTAATCTGGTCTGCCAGGTGAAGGATATGCAGGGCTCGGTTTGAATCGATCGCCTGGGAAAAGCCCCCCGCCTCCAAAAGCGTTAGCTGCTGTGCCAGCACAGGGCCCATGTAATCGATCAGTTTGCTCATGGGTAACAAGGTATCAGGCAATTCCATTACCCGTTCAAAGCCGGATAAACTCAGCAACCGGTTTTCATCTGCACCAGGGCCTGCCTGCCGTAAAACATCGAGATTGTTGCCCGGGGATTCATCCTCCTGACCATCGAGGCGCCACCAATGCACTCGGTACCGGTGGGTGGGTGAGAAGAAATCCGGATCGGAATCGTAAAGACTGAGCAGGTCAGCATCATCCGGCACGTTTGCCTGGGCTTCGGTTACGACTTGCATAATGACCTTGCTGGCAATGGTCTTGCGAACTTCCGGCGAAGTCTCAACCAGACCGAGTTCGACACCCCGCATGATCATCAATTCTTCGTCTATCAGACGATCCAGCGCAAATTGCTGGTCTTCATTATCCAGCGGTGCACGCTTGTCCGCGGCGAGGTCATTGATTAATTGTTGAAAACGATCCCGCGTAATCAGACGATCACCGACACGGGCAACTGCGTCCCCGGGCAATCCACGTGACGGTGCAGACCAGTTTTCCACCAGGTTGGAAGCCGCCAACACCAGGCCCCCAATGGCCCCCAGGGTCAGGAGAAACAGACGGGTGCGGCTTGTGAGATCAGCATTTGACATATTTGAATCTTACGACGCTTTTTCACTTGCCGATACGCTCAGCGGGCAGGTAGTCGATAAAAATGGGCGATGACCAGGCACGTGCCTCGCTTTCTGCCAGGCAGTCATCATCAACGGCTGTGCGATCGTCTCCGTAACAGGCATTGACCCTGACACAGACTCCTTCTTCGTTCCACACGCATCGCAGACCGTCGGCATTGATCGCAGGCTGGGTCTCTTGCAGAGCCCGGGCGTAATAGACGCTGTCCCTGCCAATGGTCGCAAATTCCGGATCACCAAACTCAAAGACGCAACCGTTATGGTTACCCGTATCGCAATCAAAGGACTTCCAGGGATCTTCGATCAGAGTTTTCACAGACTCACCGGGGCTGACCTGGGGCCGGATGCGGATTACCTCGATCCGCTTGATCGGCACTCGCCGGGCTGAAGGGTTGTAGCATTCGCCGCGACAAAGTCTGTCAAGACGATCCGGTGACAATGCGTTCATGCTGTAGCTGGGGCAACCGGGAAGTTGCTCAAAAGCGCCCAGTGCTTTTACCCGGAATCGTGGGTTTCTTTTCATGGCGACCCCGGACCCCATTGGCACAAGACCGGCTGTCTCCCCGGGGTCGGCATTCAGCAGGTCGAACCAAAGAAGCATCCGCTGACCGGAAGTGCCATAGACCTCTTTGCGTTTCAAGCTTTCCCAGATCGCGCCACGGTTCCTGCCGCTGGCATGTACTGCCACCAGGCCTCCAGTGACAAAGTAGCTGGCCTGGCGTTCCAACTCCAGAATATTGAAAACATCCAGTTTTGCCACATCCACCGTGACCGTGGCCGCTTGTGGCCGTCCGCGATCGGTGGAATACAGTTGACGCGAAGCCTGGTCCTGGTAACCCCACCAATCCGTCACAGGGTGACGGTCATATTGCTTGTAGCCGGTACCAGGCCTGGCGGTGTGATTGTCGCTGGAGGCAATCAGGCCGAACCGAAAACGCTTTACCGATTCGGGATCATCAAAGTTGGTGATGGCCAGGCCGGATTGCGCCGAGCCACCCGGACGATAGTTGAAAGCGGGCAAATAACAATCTCGGCACTGGCCCGCATCCAGCCAGTCGGTCAGTTCGGTACCCGGCACACTGTGCCAACCCAATTGCCCGTATTTCAGATATTGCTGGCGGGCTTCCAGCGCGCTTTGTTCACATTCGGCGGGTTCCTGACCACCCGCTACGCATCGTTGGCGGATTAATTCACCTGCCTGCCAGCAGGAAGGCAGGTAGTCAGGCCTGGGTTGCGGGCAGATCATTTGCCCATCGGATGAATATGTAACGGCATGCCAGTCGCGGTACACTTCGGAATTACCATGACCCGAAAAAACCTCGATCAGAATCTGCCGGTCGGGGTCGTGCATCCCACCTGCCAACTGTTTATCCCAGCGGGTACCGGCAGGCGAATATATGCCCCAGCTTGTTCCATGGGGTATGACGATGGATTCCAGGTTCCATTGTTTGAGCTTGCTGAAAAGTTCCGCCGGTGTTGGTGCTATTTCTGCGCAGTTGGTTGGCAGGTCACGTACATGTCCCTGGTCCGGGCAAAATGGTTGATCACCCACGGACTGAATCAGGTGATTGAAATCGTAATAACGCTGTCGATTTGTAAAGTCGCGCAGCGGCGGCAACAGACGCAGGTTCAGCGGGACATTGCCAAACGCTGCACGAAAGGTAGAACTGATCGGCCGGCTGGGCAACTTGTCCTTTTCAATCTCCTTGAAAATGACGTTTTTATGACCGTAGTGGGTCTCCGGTGTGGGCCCAGCCTGGGTCCATTCAAAACCCATGAACGTGACCATATCCGGGTTGTCTGCAGGACCCGCCACGGCATTGCATTGCTGGATGCTTTCGATGGAGCGGTTCCAATGGTGCTCGGTCAGGCTTTCGGCATGATCGGTCAGCGCCCAGAAATCCAGGGAAGAACAAACCCGTGCAAAATCACAGGCATCAGCGGGTGGATGCGCACCGTCACCCTGGACCATCGGCAGGGACATGCGAAATGCATCGGAAGATAAGGTGGTGTGGACATGCAAATCACCAAACAGGATTTGCTTTGGTGTCTCTGCACCCAGGTGGGTAGCCGCTTCATTTTGAGCGGCGTCGCGCTGGCTGCGGACATCTGCTGGAATGGCCAGCGCTTCAATTCGTCCGACATTTTCCAGTTCGCCGTACCAATCCAACACAATTCCGACTATATAAATCACAACCACAGCCACTATTGTGATTATCAGCAAACCTATATTTTTTCGCTTGTTCAATAAACGGACCTGCTACTCAAAACCGACCACACGCAGCTGGAAAAAAGCTGTTCAACAGCTATTTTTCGCCATCCAGATATCGATTAACCTCCCTGTGAAAATGCCTGAGTCTCTGTTCCTGCTCACCCCAGATAGCACCATTAAAGCCCTTCGAGCGTATGCCACGCTGTACCACCGGCAACAACTCGGAATCCTGGTCCAGTACCAGACCAAGATTTGGTGCTTCTCCACTGGAGATATACTCGGTTTCCGGTCTGATTTTGCCGCTGGTGTCGGTATCCTTGGGCAAGCCCATCCAACCAGGGACTGAATATAGCGGGTCATCTACCGGTCTCACCAGTGTCATGGTGTCGTAGTAAAACTTTTCCGGGTCGGTCGGATGCGGCATGAATCGCATCAGGAAAGCACCTTCCGGATGTAATCCAATCTGAACATTGGGGAATATGCCGGTTGCCCAGCTATCAGTCAGCTGACCATCGGTGAAGCGCTCATAGCCCAGACCGAGCCTGTCTGACCGTGCACGCTTGGCCTTCTGTATGGCTTCACGAACTTCACTGGCACTACCTGTGAATTGAGATGGGTCAATGTTGACTTCTGTCATCATGTATTCCAGGCTGGGGTTCATTGCTGCCTGGTCAGCCTGGCGCTTGGTCTTGACTGCAATCGGGACCAGCATCCTGCTGCCGCCGTGTGGATACAGATCAAGCTGTACACCCATATCATCCATTACGTCCTGTGTTTCCGGGTGGACGGCGTGCAAGTGATAGGTTTCATAAAAGGCGTCAACCGCGGTTTTCCAGTTGGCATGCCACTCAGTGACAATGTGTCGCACACAATGCATTTTGTCCAGTTGATAGTTTTCGAGGTAGCCCCCGGGTAAACCAAAGCGCTCTTTCAGCGCAGGCGGATTTTCATCCAAATTGATAAAAACCAGGCCGGCGTAGGTCTCGCAATGGACCGGTGTCAACTTCGGATTTTGTTTCACCAGTTCCGGGTTAAATGTATTCTTGTCCGTGATCTGTGTGCAATGACCATCCAGACCGTATTGCCAGGAATGAAAAGCACAGGTGAACTGCATCACGCTGCCACGGTCGTTTTGCACTATTTGGTTGCCACGATGCGCGCAAACGTTGTACATGGCTTTTACCGACCCATCCTGCTGGCGCACGATGATGATGCTCTCGCGACCCAGCCTGAAGACCGAGTAATCACCGGGCTCAGGGATGTCGGTTTCAATAGCGGCAATCAGCCATGTGCGGGTCCACAAGCGATCCCACTCCCTGGCCATGAATCCAGGGTCGTAGTAGCGACCTGGATCGTGAACATCCAGTCCGTTGTCGATAAAGGGTTGCTTGGCTTCGAGATCGTCAGTTCCGGCTTCGGGGTCGATTTGCCAGCTTTCTACAACATTATTCCACATAACCAGGGTTCTCCACCGCCATCAGGCTGCTATGCTGGTTCCAAATTCACAATAGGTTTCTTTTTGAACCAGGCCAAGGGTAAATGATAATTTTACCAGTCCGACGATTACGCCGAGACACATGGCGAGTTCAAGAATATCCTCGACGTTGAAATGACGATTTAATTTCTGATGCAAGGCCGTGGTGTATTCACCCTGTCTGTTGTTCAACGCGATTTCGTCAGCCAGTTCCATGACGGCCTGCTCGTCTTCGCTGAACGAGGAATAATCCCCTTGCCACAACGCATCTATCTGGTCTTGGGTGTAACCGAAACTGGCCACGCCTTTGACGTTTTGCAGGTTACAGGTCCGGCAACCGTGATTCATGCTCAGGCGCAAACGGGACAGTTGCTTGTAGCGTTCGTGGACACGCCCTTCAAAGAACAGCTTTTGGTAAAAATCGACCATGGCGAAATTTAGTAACTCGGGGGCCTTGGCAAAAACTTCGACAAAAGTGGCATCACCCGAAAGCCCGACCAGGGCATCAAATGCAGCCCTGGCAGCATCGGTCATTTCTTCAGGGGGTACCCTGGGCAAGATTGTTTCGGTCATTGTACTATCCTCAAATACTCTTTATGGGTTGCTTGACGGCTTTTGTTCTCTGCCGGCCAGCTTGTGGAGATGGCTCTGATCTCCACGACAGACATAATGATTTTAATCATACCACCAGGTACACCGGCTTTTGAGCGTTTCAGGAATTTTTTTTTGAATTTATTTCAAGTAATTTCTGGAATCCATCTGGTGCAGTTATAATCGGCACCTGAAACTCGCAATAAAACGAGATTAATACCCTGGCGGGGACCCTGAATCATGGATTTTCAACTCAGTGCAGAGCAGCAAGAGCTACAGGAAAGCGTTCGCCGATATGCAACACAAAGGCTGTCTCCTATGGCCGAGGAAATCGAGCGCAGCGGTGAGCCACCTTCTGCTGAACTGGTGAGCGAATTTGCGGAAATGGGTTACCTCGGCATCAATGTCCCGCAACAATTGGGTGGCGCCGGATTGAGTAATCTTGATGCCTTGGTTGTACTGGAAGAATTGGGCAAGATTTCGTCTGCCATTGCTTTTCCTGTGTTTGAGTCATGCGTCGGTCCGGTCCGGGCGATTGAGAAATTTGCAGATCAATCGCTGGTTAACGAATTGGTCCCTGCAGTCTGCGCGGGACAAAAAATGATCGCCATCGCGATGTCGGAGCCAGCTGCAGGAACTGCCCTCACAGACCTGAAGACTCGTGCGGAAATCCGTGATGGAGGAGTTGTTATCAATGGTTCGAAACGTTGGTGTTCTGGTGGTGGGCATGCGGATGGATACCTGGTTTATTGCCGTTTCTCGGATGACCCGGGAGCAAAATCCATTGGCGCGGTTTATCTTGACAAAGACACCGAAGGGCTCAGTTTCGGCAAGCCGGAGCAACTGATGGGTTTCCGTGGTATACCTTCTTCAGACATTTTTCTGGACCAGGTGCGGGTCCCGGAACGGAATATCGTTCTTCCCGCTGGTGGCTTCAAAAAACTGATGGCCGCATTTGACCTGGAACGCTGTGGTAATGCAACCATGGCACTGGCACAGGCATCGGCTGCCCTCGAAGATGTCTCTGAATACGTGCAGGAGCGGCACCAGTTTGGCAAGCCAATCGTTGATTTCCAGGCAGTGCAAATCAAACTTGCTGAAATGAAAATGCAGGTTGAGGCATCCCGATTGTTGATTTGGCGGGCAGCGGTTGATGCTGAGCAGGGATTTCCAAGTATCAGTTCATCCAGTATCGCAAAGTGCTTTGCCAATGAGATAGCGCGTTCCGTTACCGGCAATGCGCTGCAATTGATGGGTGGTTATGGTTATTCCAGCGAATACCCCATGGAACGCCGTTTTCGGGATGCCTGGGGCTGGGGTATAGCCGGTGGCGCGATTGACATTCAGAAGGTCAATATTGCCGGCGCAATGATCGGACGGCGCTTTAATCAGCGAAACTGAGTATCGCCAGATCAAATCCTGTGGGGTAGGTCGCTGGTGCTATCCACCATGGATATCAGGTAAGCCCACCTCGACCATGCCATCTATCACGCGCACTGGAAAAGTCCGGATGGCTGTTTTCGCGGGCAACGAGACCGCGGAGCCATCGCGAATGTCAAAAGCCGCTCCGTGCATGGGGCACAAAATACGGTATCCGCGTATACGCCCTTCATCAAAAGTTGACAATGCGTGTGAACACCGGTTTTCAAGGGCAAAATACTCGTCTTTGATACGGCAGATTACCACCGCGATTTCACCCACAAGGTGACAGGATAATCCTCGTTCAGGGATACTTTCAGACTTGGCCACTGCGATGAACGATTGTCTTGTCATGATGAAAAATCCTGCTGTTGCCATGATTTCGGAGCGGCTGCCGGGTTGGTGACAGGGCCTCGGGATCAGCGTGTCTCATTTCTTTTGCAAAGACTCGATGCTAGTATATATTTTTTGAAGTTAATTCAAAATTTAGCCATATTCAACCTGCGAATGGAAGCTTATCCCATGATGACATTTTTAGCGCGTATGAAGGTCAAGGCAGACAAGGTAGATGACTTTGTCCGGTTGGCAAATCAGTTAACGGAAAAGGTTCACGCCCTGGAACCCGAAACAACGAAATACGAGTTCTTCAAACTCAGGGAAGAGCCGCTGGGTTATGCCGTTCTGGAACAGTTCACCAGTGAAGAGGCTGAGGAGGCTCACCGGAATACCCCACATTTCCGGGAGCTTGCCCCCGACCTCATTGAATGTATAGACGGAACTTATGAAAGGGAATTTCTCGACCCGATGGATTGAGGGGTCTTTGAATGATGAGGGATTGAATGATGACCAGCCTGAACCCAGCACTCGAATCGGCCCGCGTGCACGCGACCTCCCTGGGCGACCTTCTTTTAATTGCCGCTGACCGCCAGCCGGACAAGATGGCGATCATCCTGCCGAATCAGCGGCTCAGTTATGCCGAACTACGAGACCAGGCGATCAGGCATGCGTTGAGCTTGCAGGCACTGGGTGTCGGCACAGGCGACCATGTCGGGTTGTTGTTGCCCACCGGTACGGATTTCGTCATCATCCTGTTTGCCACTGCACTGCTGGGAGCGGTTACCGTACCGATCAACGCCAGGTACCAGCCGCCTGAACTGGCCTATGTCATCGAAAATGCTGATCTGCGTGTACTACTGACCACCGACAAAATTGCACAGGCAGTGGATTTCAGCAAACGGTTGAACGAGGCTTTTCCGTTGCTCGCCAGCCAGGATGCAGGTCGGTTACAGTTGGAGGCAGCGCCACTACTGAAAAATATTGTGATCTTCGGCCAGTCAACCGTGCCGGGCATGCTGGACCAACGCCGGTTTGATGCACTGGCTGATAAGGGTAACCTGCAACGATTACATATCAGTCGTCTGCAGGTCAGGCTCGGCAGCACAGCACTGATCCTCTACACCTCCGGTACCACGGCCAATCCCAAGGGTTGCATGATTTCACATGAAGCCATGATTCGTAACAGTGCTGCACTGGCGGAGCGTTACGAACTGGGCACTGAAGACAGTTTCTGGTCGCCTTTGCCCATTTTTCACATTGCCGCCATCCTCCCCATGGCAGCCATTTTCACACACGCCGGCACCTATGTTACGACCAATTATTTCCAGGCCGGGGAAGCCCTGAGAATGATGGAAGGGGAAAAGGTAACAGCAACTTACCCCTGTTTCTGGACGATCATGTCCGATCTTGTCGACCATCCTGATTTTGAAAAAACCGATCTCAGCCGGGTCAAGTTAATGAATGCCAATTTCGCGGTGCAGCCACCCGAAATTGGTGAAAAAATGAAAAAGGCGTTGCCCAATGCCGTATTTGTTGGCACTTTTGGAATGACCGAGACTGCGGGGACGGTGACCACCTCGCGTCTTGATGCCACCGAAGAACAACGATTCACCAGGCTGGGCACCCCCTTGTCGGGTATGGAAGTCAAGGCCATGGACCCTGAAACCGGTGAGCAGGCCAAAACCGGCGCAAAGGGCGAAGCATGGATACGCGGCTACAGCACGTTTACCGAATACTACAAGTCGCCGGTCAAGAGTGCCGAGGCATTGGATGAGCAGGGATGGTTTCATTCCGGTGACCTGATATCCATCGATGAAGACGGCCAGCTTATGTTCCATGGCCGCTTGCGCGACATGCTCAAGGTTGGCGGTGAAAATGTCGCAGCGGTTGAGATCGAGATCTGCCTGCAGAAACACGAGGCCGTCAAGCTGGCACAGGTGGTCGGGGTTCCACATCCACGCCTGAGTGAAGTGGCTGCGGCGTTCATCGAACTCGAACCGGAAAGGTCTGCAAACGAGGAGGAACTGATTGCATTCTGCAAGGGCAAGATTGCCGGCTTCAAGATTCCCCGCTACGTGCGTTTTGTCGAGGAATGGCCGCAATCAAGCACCAAGATTCAGAAGTTCCGTCTGCAGGAAGACCTGCTGGCCGAGCTTGGGCTTTGATTTCTGCACCAGGCAGTGCAGTGCTTTCCATGAGGATCCCTAAATGATTGTGTTTATTGCTACTTTGAATGTTGCCAGAGGCAAGGAATCCAGCTTCGAAAAGCTGCAGAGCGAATTATCCGAGATTGCGCATGCCAATGAACCCGGACTCATTGTCTACGATGTCATTCGGCATGTGGACAGGCCCGGTGTTTATGTCGTCTACGCCCGATTCAAAGACAGGCAAGCTTTTGAGTTTCACCAGAATGCTGATTTTCACCAGCGCCTGGTGCCACCCATCCTCGATTGCGTCGAAGGGGAAATGGATTTACAGTTTTTTGACCGGGTAGCATGAAACAAAACGATGAGGCGAATTGGCTTCATCAGAAATCCCGGCCAGCACGCGGACCACAATGCCCACGTCCTGACTCTGCACCAGTCTCCCCGGTTCAGTCTCCCGTGGTACCGATGGCCAGCAATACGTTACCCGGCATATGATTGTAGATACCATAGCCGGAATTTACGTAGATCATGCCATGAGCAACCACCGGTCCGCTGCCGCTGAACGATCCGCCGCGGGCCTTCTCACCTGATACGGTGTCGTATTCCCTCAGGGTGTTCAACTCCCAGAGTATGTCACCGCTGTCACCGGAATAGATCCGCAGACGACCATCCATGTGACCCGCAATAACGGCTCCGGGAATCGCAGTGATGGCGTGTGAAATCCCCGGGTCGCAATGTTCGAGTTCGCCGCAGACAACGGGTGCTGGCGACGTCCAGATCAATTCTCCATCTTCAGCATTTAGGGCGTAAAGCCCGGGTTTGGCCGGGGTGGTGAATTTGTAACGGGTAATATCCTCGGGGTAGGCCATGTCATTGATCGGCACATAGACACGAGTGCCCTGCGCCGCCAGGCCAAAATGCACACCACCCTGTACACCACCTCTGCCGATCTGTGTCTTCCACAGGGTTTCGCCGGAACCTGGGTCGATCGCCATGGCTGCTGCTGATTTCTGGCCACCGACCAGCACATCGCTGCCATCCGCCAGTGTCACCAGAATTGGCGAAGCACCAAAGTCATAATCCGGCCCATTTTCTTCGGGGCAATTGGCGTCGTCGGTGGTAAATTCGATCAGGCAACCGGTGTTCCAGGCATCACCGCTGGTTTGCTGGCTTACCCATATCTTTTCACCGGTTTGCATGTCGAATGCTATGATCGCGTCGGAATTACCATCGGCCGGTGACGAATAGTTTTCCCCGGTTCCGACATACACAAGCCCGCGTTTCATATCCACCGTGGGACTGGTCCATACCGGGGCGCCCGAAGGCGCAAGAACGGCTGTTCCAGCACTTGTCGTACCGGCTTCAACCGGGTCCCTGTCGATGGTATAAGTTTTCCAGATTTGTTCACCGGTCCTGGCATCGAGCGCCACAACCGAGCCCCGGAACGTGCAACAGGCGTATTTCGGATCCAGTGCTGCGACCACTTCCAGTGATGAAACAGGCACAAACAGGCGGTCACCTGCCAGGGCTGGTGCACCGGTCAGGGTGGCGTCGCGATGGTCGTCAACCCGGGTCACCCAAATCAACTCGCCGGTGCGCGCCTTAATCGCATAAGTTCGGGCCAGCAGGTCGCCGAAATATAACACGGGGTCTGCAGCCGGATCATCAACGGACCAGGGCGAAATTACCAGGGCGTTTCGGACCTCGGCTCCCGCCTTGAATGTCCAGTGCAAACAACCGGTCTTGGCATCCAGAGAACGTACCGTTCCGTCATGGCTGCCGAAATAAATGGCACCTCCCCCAAAAACAGGTTGTGAACGGGCCTTGATGGTGTTCGGGTAGGCGAAGGACCACTTCACTTCCAGGCCGGCTATGTCATCCAGACCCAGGCCAGCAGTTTCCGAGGGTTGAAAGCGGGAATTTGAGTGATCCACTCCCCAGCCCAGGGACACCGGTACCTGGCTGGCATCAAACGCCTGCGATTCATCACACCGGGGTGGTGCTTTCTCCTCGCCAGAATCCGACAGGCTCTGGCCCGCGATGTATTCGGCAATGGCTTTTCGCTCCGCATCACCCAACTGCGATGCCTGTTCCATCATTGGACCATCGGTCATCGAGGCCAGGATGTTCCTGGCCCCCGTCATGGTGAGAAAAAACCGGCTGGGTGCCTTGTACATCGCCTGATCGTGGCATTCAGCGCAGTATTGGAGGTACGGCGCTTCACCCGGATGCTTGGCCTCGACCATGACCGGGGCCTCATCTCCACCGTGTTGAGCTGTTTCTGCCAGTTCCGGCTGTTCTGCCTGCTTACAGGCACATAAGAGCAATAAGGTAATTATCAATCCAAACCAGGTTTTCATATACATCTCCTGCGGCCCTGGGTGCAAAACCGCTTACGGGGCTATTGAATACTCAGCGCGTTGTCTATGATGATCTCAGTACCATTCACAAACCTCGATTCGTCCGAAGCCAGGAATAAAACAACATTCGCCACATCTTCCGGTGCGCCCAGCCCGACCACCGGGCTCAGATCTTCCTTGTTCTCAATACCCAGCTCCGAGGTGGTCTGATCGATCATCGGGGTGTCGATTGCGCCGGGATGCAGGGAGTTAACCCGTATTCGGTATCCGTTCATCTGGCAGTGAATGGCGACCGCCTTGCTCATCGAGCGAACGGCACCCTTGGCCGCGCTGTAGGCCATGAAGATCGGGTATCCAAGATGCGAAGCCGTGGATGACATATTGATTATTGAACCGCCCCCGGACTCACTCATCAGGGGCAGGGCGTACTTGCAGCCCAAAAATACACCCTCGTTCATTATCCTGTTGTGTCGCTGGAAAGATTCCAGTGTGCACTGTTCAGGATCGCCTATCTGTACGAAACCGGCATTATTTACCAACACATCCAGTCGGCCGTGTTCGTCCCTGATGCTCCGGACCATGTCCTGCCACGAAGCTTCACTGCTGACATCTTGGTGCGCATAACTGGCTGTGCCACCGGCTTCGCGGATAGCCGCGGCTGCCGCTTCACCTGCGGCGTCCTGGATATCGGTCATCACCACCTTAGCACCTTCCCGGGCCAATACTTTGGCATCGGCAAGACCCAGTCCCTGCGCCGCACCGGTAATCAGTGCAACTTTTCCATCTACTCTGCCCATTTCAATTCTCCTTTTTGCATTCAAATCCGGCCGTTTTCAGGGTTCGCCCGAAAAGATACTGTCATTTTCTTCCGCGCGTTGATGAAAGTGGTCGTCAAGTCTGAATTGATCGCCAAAAAGCCCGGCAAATTGGTCGCATAGCGCAACAAATTCCTTCATGCCCATGGTATCAACGAATGACATTACACCACCGGTGTAGGAAGGGTAACCCCAACCCAGGATCGAATTCAGATCGGCTTCCACCGAATCCAGGTTCCCATCCTGCTGAAATTCAATCGCCGCCACTGACTGTATGCACAACAAACGCCGCTTAATATTTTCAATATCAATATCGCCCATTGCGCCTGGTTGGTCACCCGGTTTCGAAACATTGCCGCCACCCTCCGGTTTGAGCGGCCCCTGCCGCATCCCGGCAGCACGCGCACAATTTTCAATCAGCGCAGGCGGCAGTCCTTCAGCCAGCATCCGGGATCCTTCGTCAAAGTAAGCTTGCCTGCAATGCTCAACAAAGCGCGGATCACATTGCTCCTTGCTGAATTTTCGTTGTCGTTTGTTGATGAACAGGGTGCGGATAATGTTGCGAGCCACCGGGTCGCGGGTCAGTGCGGAAAATTCCCGAGTCTCGATTTTCAGGCCCGCATCTATGGAGTTGACCGTGGTGCCGTTGAACAGGCACCTCAACGCAGCGATCGGTGCGGGATAGTTATGTTGGTGCCGGCTGCTGATCTGCGCTGTGAGCACCTGGAAAAGCCTGCCCACGTTCATGTCGTTAAGTTTCGCACCACCCGGAATCCTGAAACCCTTCCGGTCCCAGGGCTGCTCCGCATGGCCCTCGGTCAGCACCCATTTCTCAGCAACCGATAACAGTTGTTCCGATTCTGACAGTTCGTCTATGAAACCCAGTTCCAGCGCTTCTGCAGGGCTTACCGGTTGGCCCGAAATAATCAGTGAAGACGCTTTTTTCAAGCCAATTAACCTCGGCGTACGTTGGGTTCCGCCCGCACCCGGTAACAGACCCAATGTCACCTCGGGAAATCCGAGCAATATTTTTTGATCATTGACCACCACGCGGAAATGACAGGCCAGGGTAAGTTCCAGGCCACCACCCAGTGCCGAACCATTAATTGCTGCAGCGACCGGTTTGCCGCAGGTCTCGAGTTTTCTCAGCGACCGGGTGAACCGGCGTGATTGCTCGTAGGCCTGCTCCGGGCTACGATTCATTTCGTAATACTGAACGATTCGTTTCAGATCACCTCCGGCCATGAAAGTCTTTTTGCCAGAATACAGCACCGCACCCACTGCAGACTCGTCTGTTGCAAGCCGGTCAGCGATATCACCAATTTCACGATGCAGATCCGGTGTCAGTATGTTGACCGGACGGTCCGGCACGTCAATGGCAACGAAGGCAACACCGTTATCAGCCAGCCGGTAACTCAGGGTTTCATACTTTTCCTGGCTTTGAGCTTGTTGCTTTTCTGTTACTTCACTCATCTCAAATCCGTTCAATGATCGTTGCTGTTCCCATGCCGGCACCGACACAGAGATTAACCAGGGCGGTGCTCTCTCCACGACGCTCCAGTTCATCTAGGGCCGTACCGAGAATCATGACCCCGGTCGCACCGATTGGATGACCCATGGCAATGGCACCCCCATTCACGTTGATCTGTTCATGCGGGATATCCATTTCTTCCATGAACAGCAGCACCACCGATGCAAATGCCTCGTTCAACTCGAACAAGTCAATGTCTGACCGGGTCATCCCCGCTTTTTTCAGGGCCAGCCGGGCGGATGGTGTGGGACCAGTCAGCATCAGGGTCGGGTCGGTGCCAACCGAGGCACAGGACCGGATACGAGCGCGTGGTCTAAGCCCGAGCTGCTCACCCATGGCGAGCGATGCAATGAGCGCACCGCTGGCACCATCAACGATGCCGCTCGAATTACCCGCGGTGTGGATATGGTCAATTTTGGCCAATTGGGGAAATTTTAAAATGGCTTGTTGATCGAACCCCATGTCACCGAGGCCGGTAAAAACCGGCTTCAGACCTGCCAGGCCTTCGAGGGTTGTTGCAGGGCGTATGGCTTCATCCCTGTCGAGTAGTCTGAGCCCGATTTCGTCGACGACCGGGATCACTGAGTTACCAAAATATGCGTTATCCCAGGCCGATGCGGCTCGCTGCTGACTCGCAACAGCATAGGCGTCAAGGTCATTTCTGGAGTGGCCGTTCAGGCTGGCAATCAGGTCTGCCGAAATCCCCTGGGGTACAAAGTGTATTTTGTACGCCAGGGACGGATCAGATGACCAGGCACCGCCCGAGGAGCCAATGGGGATTCGCGACATGCTTTCAACACCACAGGCGATCACAAGCTCACATTGGCCGGAGGCAATTTTTGCAGCCGCCAGGTTGACGGCTTCCAGGCCGGACGAGCAGAAACGATGAATCTGCTGGCCTGGTACGGTTGCAGCATAATCCGCCGCCAGGACCGCACTGCGGCCGATGGCGCTGCCTTGCTCTCCAACCGGTGAACCGCAACCTGCAATGACGTCTTCAACCAGCGCAGTGTCAAGGTCAGTCCTGTCACGCAGACTGGTAAGTACCTGGGCCAGCAAATTGACCGGAGAAACCGTGTGCAGGGCACCATCGGGCCGCCCCTTACCCCTCGGAGTTCTCACGTGGTCAAAAATATAGGCTTCAGGCATTGTCAATTCACATTTTTGTGACGTCGATCTGGTGTGATCACGGCATATTGGTGTTGATCATGCGGAACAAAATCATTGGCGAATCCTCAAGTGGATACGCTATCATACATTTTGTATTTAGTTCAAAAACTAATCAATAAATTGCTGATAGAAATAGGAAAAGCCAGTAAAAATTGTTGTTGTGCAGGTCATTTCATGATAAATCCGGAGAACAGCTAAAGACAGTCATTGAGCAATTGGTATTTTTTTTGGCATTATTCCTGCCACGTCATGGGTGAGGAGGAGCTAATGGAGTTAAAAAACAAGGTAGCCCTGGTGACAGGTGGAGCCTCCGGCCTTGGCGGCGCCACTGTCGAGCGGTTTGTTTCCCGGGGTGCGAAAGCAGCCATTTTTGACCTGGACCAGGAAAAAGGGCAGGCGCTGGCAGACCGCCTGGGCGATGCAGCTGTGTTCTGTCAGGTGAACGTCGCTGATGACGAATCAATTGCTGCTGGAATTGCGAAGGTCATGGATATCTTCGGAGCCATTCACATCTGTGTCAACTGCGCCGGGCGCGGGGGTGGTGCAACCAAGACCCTGGGCAGGGACGGCCGCTTCCCGATGGATCTATTCAGAGACATCATCAATATCAACCTGGTCGGGACTTTTAGTGTTCTGACCCAGGCCGCAGAAAAGATGGTGGATAATGAGATTACCGAAGACGGTGAACGCGGAGTCATCATCAATACGTCCTCGATCGCGGCCTATGAAGGACAGAAAGGGCAGGTGGCCTATGCGGCGAGCAAGGGGGGACTCGTCAGCCTGACCTTGCCGATTGCTCGGGACCTGGCATATTACGGTATACGCATCGTTACCATTGCACCGGGTGTATTTGATACCCCGATCCTGGCCGGAATTTCAGACCAGGTAAAACAGTCACTGGCCAAGGGTATACCCAATCCCCAGCGACTGGGTGATGTAAACGAATTCGCTGCCCTGGCCGAGCACATTGTCAACAACAGTTATATTAACGGCGAGACCATCCGTCTGGATGCCGCGCTGCGGATGTCATAAAGGAGAGTGATGATCATGAGTCAAAACGAGTACGCCATACTGAAACTGATGAACGAATACTGTTTTCGAGTAGACGCTGGTGATTTTGATGGTTTCGCAGGTCTTTTTGAAAATGGCAGTTTTCATGTGTTGGGTGATCCCGCTGGTGCACGTAGCGGCAAGCAGGCGGTCCTGGGACTGCTGGAAAATGTCACGCTCTATGATGGCAAGCCACACACCAAGCACTTGCTCAGCAACGTGCAGATAGATATCGATGATTCAGAGCGGCTAGCAAGCGCACAAAGTTACATCACAGTTTTCCAGGCAATGCCCCCCGATTTCCCCCTGCAGCCAATTTTCATTGGTCATTATCATGATAAATTTGAGCAAGTCGAAGGTGAATGGCGATTCAAAAGCCGTGAAATTTCTCCCGACCTGGTAGGTGATCTCAGTCGGCATCGTGCCGATATGAGCTAGGGCCGGAGACGATCTGCTTGCAGCACCTTCAATCAAATTTTCGCATGATTATCTTTATCTGTTGTGCGCTGACCGGCCCCACCCTGGCCTCGTTCACCGGTTCACAATCTGAAAGTGGCGCGAAACACTTCGATCAGCACTGCACTGAATGTCATGGCCGGTCGCTGAAGGGATCCGGTCATGGGCCTGAACTGGCCGGTCCGAATTTCCTGCGTAAGTGGGGCAAGCGCACTGTCGGGGAACTGGTGGTCGTGACCGCTGACACGATGCCGGCCGGCAAGCCTGGGTCCCTGAGCATGGAAGTGGTGCTTGCCCTTGTTGCTCATACCCTGGAAATGAACGGTGCAAAGGCAGGCGATGAAGAACTCAGAGCAGGCTCCGGGAGCATGATTGGAGAACTGATCCAGGGTGAGAACGGAAATTCCGACCTGGTGGGCGAAGCGGGTCCGGAATCCGAGCAATGGGAAGGTGCCGGCAGTATTGCAGAGGCGGCAAGGAAGGCTTCGGCGTTTGTTAACCGGGAAATTACTGACTACCTACCGGTAAGCAATGAAATGCTGACAAAACCGGATAAAGCGGACTGGCTCCAGTGGCGGCGTACATCTGATGGCCACGGCTACAGTCCTCTTGAGCAGGTAAACCGTGACAACATTGATGACCTCAGGTTGGCATGGGTAATGACCATGCGCGATGGCAGCAATCAGGGCACCCCGTTGGTGCACAACGGCATCATGTATTTGACCCATCCGCAAAATGTCATCCAGGCACTTGATGCGGCCACCGGTGACCTGATTTGGGAATACAGCAATGATTTCGAACCCGGTTCACAAACCCTCGGCGGGCCAACCCGCTCCATCGCCATCTACGGGGACAAGATTTTCATGGCCACCTATGACGCGGCACTCGTCGCGGTAGATGCCCGCAGCGGAGAACAGTTGTGGAAAACCGTAAAGGCAGACTGGAACAAGGGCTTCACCCATACCAGTGGGCCCACCATCGCCGACGGTGTGGTGATCAGCGGCATTAACGGTTGCGAGCGTTACAAGCCCGAGGGCTGTTTCATTACCGGTCATGACCCGGATACGGGTGAGGAGATCTGGCGTACTTCCACCATTGCTCTGCCCGGCAATCCCGACAGTGAAAGCTGGGGAGGGATGCCGGTAAACCTGAGGGCAGGGGGTGATACCTGGATACCGGGCAGTTATGACCCCAATCTGAAATTGTTCTACATTGGCACAGCACAGGCCAAGCCCTGGGTGGCGGCCAGTCGCGGCATGTCGCCACTGGATGAGGCCTTGTACACAAACTCAACACTGGCCCTGGACCCACATA
Source organism: Lysobacterales bacterium (assembly GCA_014238945.1). Classification (GTDB taxonomy): domain Bacteria; phylum Pseudomonadota; class Gammaproteobacteria; order Xanthomonadales; family SZUA-36; genus SZUA-36. The sequence goes on along the minus strand of JABAAB010000090.1, from coordinate 6,897 downwards.
CGGGAGAGATCAAGTGGTATTACCAGCACATTCCTGGCGAAACGCTGGATATGGAGGTGGGTTTTGAACGGGTTCTTGTGGACCTCAACGGCAGCAGACAACTGGTGACCATTGGCAAGGACGGCATACTCTGGAAGTTGAATCGTGAAAGCGGAAAGTTCATGGATTTCACTGAAACGCTGCCACAGGATATATTTGAAACACTGGACAAAAAAACCGGCCGGCTCAAATACCGGCAGGACATCATTGATGCAAAAATTGGTGATCCTGTGCGGGTCTGCCCCGGAATCTATGGTGGGCACAACTGGCAGGCTACTGCCTACGACCCACAATCCCACTTGCTGGTGATTCCTTTGCACCAGTTGTGTGTGGAAATGACAGGTCGCGAGGTTGAAATGGCAGATGGCGGTGGTGGTTACGGCGGCGAATCAACCATGTTTCCCATGCCAGGCAGTAACGGCATGCTCGGAAATCTGGTCGCTTACAACCTCGATACCTTGCAGGAGAAATGGAGCCATCAACAGCGTGCCATGTTCCTGACATCTGCCCTTACGACCGCGGGTGGCCTTGTTTTTATCGGTGATCTGGATCGTTATTTCAAGGCGTTTGATGTGAATACCGGGGAAGAGTTGTGGAGAACACGGCTTGGCGCCGGGCTGCATGGATTTCCGATTTCCTACGCCGTTGACGGCATTCAGTATATTGCGGTTGCCACCGGCATGGGTGTTTTCAAGTTGTTGACCGCCCGTCAGGCCCCGGAAATCTACCAGCCAAACGGTGGCAACGCATTGTATGTATTCAGGCTGCCGGATTCTTTCCTCGAAAACCGGTAACAAAGATAGCGTATGAATTTTGAATTTGACCAAGAAATCCAAATATTTCGCGACCAGGTGCGTAAATGGGTGGACAAGGAATGTCCGAAGGACTGGTGCCGGGAACTGGAGAGCCGGGAGCATGAATATCCGCACGAACTCTGGAACAAACTGACAGAAGCCGGCTTTCATGGTCTGGGCATTGCGGAAGAATATGGCGGCATGGGTGGTGACATCGTTATCCAGGCGGTATTCATGCGCGAGTTTGCGCGCAATGCTGCCGGTCTTGGCTGGATTTGGGGAATCACTTCCTTTTCAGGTGTGAAATCTATCGGCGTATATGGCACCGAAGAGCAGAAACGCCGGTTTCTTCCCCGGATGGCTTCAGGTGAACTAAGGACCGCGATCAGTTTTACCGAGACCGGTGGCGGTACCGACCTGTTTGGTGGCATGAAAACCAGCGCGCAAAAGGTCAGGGGGGGCTGGAGAATCACCGGCGAGAAAATTTGGAGCACCACCGCAGACAGCTCCGACTACCTGTTGCTGATTGCCCGCAGCGACACGGCTGTTGAGCGAAAAACAGACGGGATTTCCCTGTTCTTCGTACCGCGTGATTGCGAGGGCATTTCGATTACACCGCTCCCCAAGCTGGGTATGAGGGCGCTCAGTTCCTGCACCGTAAAGCTGGAAAATGTTTTTGTGCCCGACGACCTGATGCTCGGGAAAGAGGGCCAGGTCTGGCAGCAGACGGTTAAAACCCTGAACAGCGAGCGGATCATGATGTCCGCCATGTGCCTGGGAATCATTGATGGTGTGCTGGAAGACGCGCTCGGGTACATGAACCAACGGTACGCTTTCGGCACGCTGATTGGCAAATTCCAGGCCTTGCAGCACTCTGTTGCCGACATTGCCATGTGGCAGAAGCAGACCGAACTGATGTTGCACAATGCAGCCTGGTTACAGGCCAATCAAAAACCCTGTGCCATGGAAGCAGCCATGACCAAGACCATCGCCTCGGAGTATGCCTGCAATGCGGCAGACCGGGGCATTTCTATCCTGGGTGGTATGGGGTATTCAACACAAACTGACATGCAACGTTACTGGCGCGATGCCCGTCTTTTGAGAATCGGACCTGTCAGCAATGAAATGGCGCGTAATATGATCGCCGAAGGTCTTGGCCTGCCACGCTCATATTAGAATCCGCGGGTCAAAGCGGAGCGGGTTCCCTCGGCTTTGAATTGTTCTCGCTGTGTTGGACCCACACACCAACAAGAATGATGCAACCGCCCAGGAACAGACTTGAAGATAGGGACTCCCCATAAACCAGAATTGATGACAGACCTGTAAAGAGTGGGACAAAGAGTATCCAGGGCACGACGTCGGCAACCGGATATCTGCGATAGAGCCCAAGCAATACAGCCTGGCCCAACAGCCCGGAAAACACCACGACGAACAGGAATGCAAGCCAATGATGCACATGCAGCAGATTCGGGTCCGGGTACAGTGTTCCGGTAAGTGTCGCCAAAAGACCGAGGGGCGGCAATGAGAGCGCAGACATCCAGGCCAGCATCCGCCATATGCCCACGGACTTGGATTTGCCAATAATTACCGAGCCAACTGCGTAGAACAGGACTGCGAGCACCGTTAAAACGAGTGCCAGGACAGAAAGGCTGGAATTCATGGTACCGGCCAGATAAACGGCGCCAATGGTTGCGAGTAGAATTCCCAGCCACTTCCTGGTCGAGATTTGTTCATGATAAAAAAACAGTGCCAGGATTGCCGATAAGGCCGGCAGCAGCTGGGTAATGACCGCAATCGTCGTCAGACCCTGTGTGATGCTGATGGCCAGGTAAAGCAGGTAAAATGACAGCGTGCCGATCGCAAACGCGGCGGTCATCAGCTGCCAGGAAATTCGCTCAAGGGGCTTCCACCATGGCAGCAGGATAGCGAGGGTCAGGGCCGATCTTGCAAATGCCATCTGTTCTGCTGAAAACACTTCCAACACAACACGGGTTGCAACGAAATTGAAGCCCCAGATTGCGGTAGCGAAAAGCATCAACAGAATGTGCACAGCTTTCACGTCATGGCCGGCTAGCGAATTCCGTGTTTCCGCATACTGGCAGGATCGATCACTTCACGTAACAGCCTGACCTGTTCACAAGTGGGTGGCCTGGTTTCAGGTGGGGCATCTGTCGCCATGATCAGTTCAAAACCGGTTGCGGTCTGAACCTGACCGGGTGTTACCCCCGGATGAACAGACTTCAGTCGCATACGCTTGCTCTGCGGATGAAAATCCATCACCGCAAGGTTGCTAATCACAACCTGCGGGCCGCCACCAAGCCCGAGTTGATCACGTGCCGTCCCACCTTCAAGGAAGCCTGCCCCGGATATGTAATCAACCTTCTCCACCAGACTGCGTCGGGAATGATCGGGAACCCAGTAGTAAAGGTCCTTGCCAATGGAGCACATATCCGCCAGTCCTGCGGTTCCCGGCAACCTGACTTTCGGCGAGTGATAATCAGCACCGATTACCGAATTATTGGCGTTGCCAAACTGGTCGATCTGCGCTGCGCCTACACAGAACTTGGTAATCCAGCGGCCATCCAGAACCAAATCCCAGAAGCCCGTGTACTGGTCGAGGTACATGATGGAATCTTTCCACAAGGGTGCTTCGAGTGTCGAGGCGGGGATCCTCTCGGGTCTGGGATCGAGACCAACCGAACTGGCTATCCAGACCAGGCCCGGAGCGTGGGTCATACGAGCCAGCATGAAGGCCGCGGCGGGAATGAACGAAGCCATTCCATTGCATGCCTGGTCATCGTTCTGAAAATAATCAGCCAGCGTGACAACCATCAATTCATCGACCGTATAATCAGCTGCCAGAGGGCTGCGACGCCAGTCCTGGGTCACCGGCTCTCTTCCCAGTCTCGAATCCTGTTGATGGTATCGTCTCCACCGACCGCCTTGAGGTATTGTGTCTGATCTTCCGGTTGCAGGACGTATCGATCGATCAGTTTTCCTGCCGCTACGGTATCCCGGGATGCTGCCGCCCACTCAAGGTGGAAGCGGCTGTCATAGCCGTAATTGGGAAAAAATGACGTGGGATGTGCGCCAAAAGGTATCTCGACCACGGCATCAACGATGAAACCGGGCAGGATGGTCTTTTCGGGATGCTCACGCAGCACCTCGGAGTCCACGATCTTTTCCGTACTGACAATAAGCTTCCTGGCAGCCTTTGGCATGATCGAGATGTCCGGCCACATCGCGGTTGGTTGATACTGGATATTGCCAAAACGGTCGGCACGGTGCGCATGGATCAAGGTGACATCCGGTACCAGCGCCCGGCAGGCCACGACTGGACTGCCACCGAAGGGATCATCCAGCATCACCAGGTTTTCCGGGTTCTGGGCAATCAGATCGCTTCCAATCGCACCTCGGCTGGGTAGAAAAGGAAGGCTTCGGGCCCCGGCACCGAGACGCGCGTTGAGCAGGGATTCTGATAGCTCCTCAACCCGGATCAGACCCTGCTCCACCGACTGACGATACTGCTGGCAGAGACCGAATTGTTCCATGCTCACGGCCGCGCCGATCAGGCGATTAATGACACCAGTGGCCGCCAGCCAGTCCACGGCCATGCCACCCACCAGCACCACCAGCCCCAGTTCACGTTTCTGTTGCCGGATCAGTTCACGGACCAGCGCCATGGGTGCGGCCTGGGTAGCCATGCTCTGCAAGGCCACAACATTTCCGTCATCGACCAGTGAAATCGCCTCTTGGACCGTTGTGAGTTTTTCCTGCATAGATACCTGCTTTGCAGTGGGACCTGGCGGTCAGCCCCTGAATACCGGCAGGGTCGCACCACCGTCCATGATCAGTGTTTGCCCTGTCACGTAAGCAGCATCGTCACTGGCCAGATAAAGCATTGCTGCGGCAACTTCTTGCGGGCTTCCGAATCGTTTAAGCGGAACGCTTCGTGTCATCTTCTCAAGCCTTTCCCCTGAAATGGATTGTTCAACTCCGGGGGTCAGTATCATGCCCGGTTCAACACCGTTGACCGTGATGCAATCGCGTGCGAATTCCAGCGCGGCCGAACGGATGAAACCATTTAGCCCGGCCTTGGAAGTTGAATAATGCGCGGTACCGGGAATCGCAACTTGATTCCCCTGGATGGAAGACATAAAAAGCATACGTCCTCCACCTTGTTGCTTGATGGGCCCGAGACTGGCTTTGCTGAGGTAAAATGCACTGTTCAGGTTGATATCCATGACGCTTTGCCAGCTTTCGACCTCCATTGTGTCAATGGGATCATATGGAAAAATTCCGGCGTTGTGTACGAGAATGTCAAGCTGTTGAAAGTGTTCAACTGCGGCGGTAACCAGTGAACTTGCACCTTCGGGCGTACCAACGTCAGCCACCCACCCGAATGCCTCTGCCCCGGTCGCGGTGATCGCAGATACGACCCGCTGCACATCGTCCCCGCTGCTGGAATTGACCACGACCCCGGCACCTTCTGCAGCGAAGCACAGGGCAATGGCCTCTCCGATGCCTTTGCCGGAACCCGTGATGATGGCAACTTTTCCCGTTAGTCGTCCGTTACCTGGTTCAGTCATATTTATTTCCGTTATTTTTCCGGGCCAGTTCGACACGAAGGCCTTTGAACATGGTTGTATACGATTTTTTCAGCAATTCCATCAACACATCCGCTGGACGCCCACCCGCCGGTAATTCGAACGTTCCGCACCAATTTAAATGACATTTTTCATCCGCATCTTCGAGTTGTGCCTTTGCCGTGTAGGACAGCATACCCCAGGGCAGCGGATCGATGATGGAGAGTAGAATGATTCCAGCATGCTGATCCATGGCATTCAGTTTTTCTGATATGCGTACGCCTTTACCCGTCACCAGGTGACGTACGGCGCCTTCGCCTTGTCCTTCAATTGTCAGGCTTTGAATATAACCATCCGGCATCCAGTCAATGATGCCGGCCCAGTCGGTCAACAAATTCCACAACGCCACCGGAGAGGTGGCAATAACTTCACGATGACAAATAGTTTGGCGATAACCCACAGGAAGAAATTTTCAGATCAGCCGGCCGGTGCAACCATTTCCGCCCCGGGGATGGGATTGAAATAGTGAATCACGACATGCCGTCGGGCAATCTTCCAGCACCCGTCACGACGTTCAAATTCATCCGTATACGTGGCACTGATCATTTGCACCACGTCATCGGTGGTGGCACCCATGCAATCCACGTCGCAGACACCGCGTGCCTTGTCAGAGCCATCAAATGTCAGCCGCAGATTGGAGGTCAGATGATGAGTTTCGCGCCAGGCCGGGTAGAGGATTTCGAACACGGCCTTGTGGATACCCTCATGACCGTAAAACGTTCCGAAAGGAGGTCCGATTTCCCACACGGCGTCTTCGTGCCAGATTGCAATAAACTGATCCCAGTTGTGATTATCAAAGCCCTGGCAGTAGTCCGTCACCAGGTCCCGCAGAGCCGACCGGCTCTCCAGTTCATCAATTCGTTGCACTAGAGAATCAACCTGGTCCTGCAGTTCCCGACTCATGGTCAGCTATCCCTGTGGACGCTGTTGGCTGCGATATATCCAAAGGTCATCGACATACCCAGGGTATGCCCCGCGCCATAGTAGGCGTCTCCCGAAGGACTGGCGATACAATTTCCAGCGCCGTAAAGACCTGCAATGGGTCTGTCCCGCGTATTCAGTACCCTGGCCGCAGCGTCAATCACCGGTCCGCCGCAGGTGTCCAGGGCTCCGGCCACCAGGATCATGGCAAAATAGGGTCCCTCGTCCCTGAATGGATGCATGGTGACCGAGGGGTGTTCATTTGCCGGCCAGCCACTGTCTGCAGCCATCGGGGAGAACACCTGGTGCCACTCGCGGTCATATGCGTATTTACCGCGTTGGAAATCCCTGTCGTGTCCGGTCTTTGCGTAATCATTGAACCGATGGATGGTTTTTTCTAGATTTTCAGTGAATGATTTTGAAAGACTCACAGCACCGGTGTGTGCCCTGATTTCAAAAAGACGCTTTTCGATAACAGCGGTCAGTTCCGGCAGGCT
>JABAAB010000094.1 GCA_014238945.1 Lysobacterales bacterium | reverse complement strand
CTTTGAGCGCCCTGGCGGTGGCCTTTAAATCGTTTCTGAGAATATGTGGATCAAGCATAGAAATTTTCTTTAACGTTAACAACGCGGCATTGTAACGTTTGCGGGTATGATTTGCTGCTATTTGACGGAAGAAATCTCACCGAAGACGTCAACACCTTCGGGTGGTGTGAAAGTGAATAACACAGGATCAAGACCGGTATTTCTGGCAATATCATCGAAGACCAACTCGGTACGTTGCCCGAAGGCATCCTCCATGGTCATCATCCTGATACCGGCATCACCCAGACCGATCAGAATACGTTCAAATTCTGATTCGGGGTCACGGCTTCTGAGCTCAAGTAATTGCATCCCTTCGTAGTCACCGACCTCGGTAACATTGAATTGCAGGTCCAGTCTGCTGGCGTCCATCAGTATCATCAGCGGGGCATCCGATGCATCCGGGCTTTGTGGCTTGACAGAAACCTGCTCCAGCACTTCATCATATATCCAGATATTTGTGCCATCGGCTACGATGACCTCAGGAAATTCACCGCTGTAGACCCAACGTAACCGGTCCGGATTACTCAGCCAAATCTCTCCCTGGCTTTGATCCTGGATGCTGCCGTCCGGTGAACGGATGGTCTGGATAAAGTTAGCCTGCAGCGTTTCGAGGCCGATGGTAAAACGATCTAGTTGTTGCCTGGCCGTTCCGTTATTACCGGCAAATGCCGCCGTCATAATCATTGCGAAGACCAGGGTCATAATGGTTCGCATATTCAATCCTTTGGCGGAGGTGGTGCCAGTACTTCACGCATGCCGTTATGCTCGGGCTTGGATACCACCCCACTGGCTTCCATTTCTTCGATAATGCGTGCCGCTCGGTTGTAGCCAACCCGCAGGTGTCTTTGCACACTGGAAATGGAGGCACGACGTGATTCTGTCACCCACACCACCGCCTGATCATATAATTCATCCTGGTCACCCTGGACCTCACGTGGAATACCGGTGGCACTGATGGTCAAACCATCGGTGGTCAACTGTGTCTCCTCCAGAATTTCGTCAACATAATCCGGTTCCTCCAGTGATTTCAGATATTCAACGACCGCATGTACTTCGTGATCATCGACAAAGGCACCATGGACCCGATCGGGCATTGCTGTTCCGGGTGGCATGTACAACATATCACCGTGACCAAGCAGCTGTTCGGCGCCCATCTGATCCAGGATCGTACGTGAATCAACACGTGAAGAAACCTGGAAGGCGATACGGGTCGGTATGTTCGCCTTGATCAGACCGGTAATGACATCGACCGACGGTCTCTGGGTGGCCAGTATCAGGTGTATTCCTGCGGCCCGCGCCTTTTGCGCAAGTCGGGCTATCAATTCATCGACTTTCTTGCCGATGATCATCATCATATCGGCAAGCTCATCGACAATGACCACGATATAGGGCAAATGTTCCAGTTCCGATGGCTCGAGATCAGGAAACAGCTCATCGGCTACAAACAACGGATCCTTCAGTGGTTTACCTGCATCGGCCGCCTCACGAATCTTGCGATTGAAACCAGCCAGGTTGCGCACCCCCAGTGTGGACATCAAACGGTATCTGCGTTCCATTTCTGCCACGCACCAACGCAGGGCATTGGCCGCTTCTTTCATATCGGTAACAACCGGTGCCAATAAGTGTGGGATATCCGCATAGACGGACAGTTCGAGCATCTTCGGGTCCACCATGACCAGCTTGACCTGCTCAGGACTTGCCTTGTATATCAGGCTCAGAATCATGGCGTTGAGCGCCACCGACTTGCCTGACCCGGTAGTACCCGCTACCAGCAGGTGAGGCATTCGGGCCAGATTGGCCACGATGGGTCGGCCGGATATGCTCTTGCCCAGTGCCAGGGTCAATGGAGAGGTAGATTTTTCATAAACTTCGGAACGGAGAATTTCGGACAGAAAAACCATCTGCCGGTTGGCATTGGGAATTTCCAGTCCGATGGTGGGTTTACCCGGAATCACTTCCACCACGCGTACCGAAACAATACTCAGACCACGGGCTAGATCCTTAGCCAGGTTCATGACCTGGGCTGATTTGACGCCCGGCGCGGGTTGCAATTCAAAGCGTGTGATTACCGGTCCCGGATGCACTGCGACCACATCCACCTGAACACCGAAATCTGCCAGTTTCAGTTCAACCTGCTTGGACAATGCCTTCAATGCATCTTCACTGTAGCCGGGTGGCTGGTCATGGGGTTCGTCGAGCATGTCCAGCGGGGGTAAGGAATCGGCCGGTAAATGCTTGAACAGGGAACGCTGTTTCTCGCGAGCCACGCGTTTGCTTGGTTGTCCCTCGGGCAACATGATTTGTGGCTCGATCCTGGGTGCTGTCTTGCCTTTTTGTCTCACCGACTCCGTCTTACGCACCACGTCCCGTCTCGCACGGGCACGTCTGCCGGCAAACCAGTCACGCATCCGGTTGATGCCCGTTACCAGCCAGTCAATCATGTTCAGCGTAATGGCACCGGTGACGTCCATCACATGAAACCAGGAGATACCCGTAAACAGCGTCACACCGACCAGCAGCAAGGCCAACAGAAACAGGGTCGATCCCAACAGACCGGTCAGCTCCATTATGGGGGTTGAGATTTCATGGCCTATGAAACCACCACCACCCGCTGGCATGGCCCCCGCCGCAGGCAATATGTGAATATCGCTCAAGCCGGTGGCAGCCAGCAGGAAGAACACCAGACCGGTGACCATGGCGACCGCTTCGACCACACTACCTTCAGACCCGACCGTGTTGTTACGCCAAATACGCCAACCCGCGTGAATGGTAATAACAGGAACCAGGTAGGCAATGTAGCCGGTCAGGAAGAGGAAGAAGTTGGCGATCCAGGCCCCGAGGATTCGCCCGGCATTTTGCACCTGGTCGGAACTGGTGGTGTTGAAAGGACCCGGATCGGTCGGATCATAGCTGAACAGACTGGCAATCAGGTAGATTGCCACGAGCATGGACAGCAGAAACGCGCTTTCCCTTAAATGATGAGACAAACGGCTTTGCTTGTGTACTTTTTTACTGACTTTCTTGCGTGCTTGCAGCAATGTTATCTACCTTATAAGGTTTGTATTTTAAGTATCTATATTTAAAGTCAAATATAGTTTTCCTCTGTGGATATACTACCCTGTCTTCCAGACAATTCAAGCCATAATGCCACAACCGGTTTCCAACAGGTGCGGATTCATTGCGCCCAGGCTGTAGTCAATCTTCAGGGGCAGTGTAGAATGCAGCACTTGAATCCTGCTTTCCAGCCTCAAAATGGGAATGGACAGTACAGTTTGAAAAGACATTTTTCAGACGCCCGAATTCCTGATGGAGCGATTATACATGAGCGATGTACAACACCATGGTCTGCTGATTGTCGGTTCAGGTCCGGCGGGTTACACAGCTGCGATTTATGCGGCACGGGCCAATCTGAAACCGGTGGTCATAACGGGTATCCAGCAAGGCGGACAACTGACCATCACCACCGATGTTGATAACTGGCCGGGTGAGCCCGAAGGTCTGCAGGGACCCGAACTGATGCAGCGAATGCTGACACACGCAGAGCGTTTTGATACGGAAATCATTTTTGATCACATCCACACGGTAGATCTTGAACAGCAACCGTTCCAGCTTGAAGGCGATGCCGGAAAATACAGTTGTGACGCACTGGTTATCGCCACCGGGGCAAGTGCAAAATATCTTGGCCTGTCCTCCGAGGAAGCCTTTATGGGCAAAGGGGTATCGGCCTGTGCCACCTGTGACGGATTTTTCTATCGTGACAGGAAAGTGGCTGTAGTTGGTGGGGGCAACACGGCTGTTGAAGAGGCCCTGTACCTGTCCAACCTGGCGTCCGAGGTGGTTATTGTCCATCGCCGCGACGAATTGCGTGCCGAGAAAATGTTGCAGGACCGATTGTTTGCAAAAGAAAAAAACGGCAACGTATCCTTTATGTGGGACCACGAGGTCGACGAGGTGCTGGGTGATCAGACGGGTGTCACCGGACTTAGCCTCAAGCATGCGCAGAGTGGCGAGTTAACACAGATAGATACCGAGGGCGTATTTATCGCTATCGGGCACAACCCCAATACGGAAATTTTCCAGGATCAGCTTGTTATGAAGGACGGCTACATCGAAATTCGCAGTGGTATCGATGGATATGCCACCATGACCAGTGTCCCCGGTGTATTTGCCGCGGGTGATGTGACCGACCATGTTTATCGCCAGGCAGTGACCTCGGCCGGATTTGGATGCATGGCGGCGCTGGATGCCGATCGCTGGCTGGAAGAACGGAAAAGTTGATGACCAAGATCACCGGGGAAACCGATGATCCCCAAGCTGGGCAGTGACCCGGGGGCCGGATTTCCACCGGTTGAAATGGCTCAGGCACAACCCCGTGGCCTGTTGGCGTGGGGCGGAGACCTGCATGCCGACCGCTTGATAGATGCATACAGTCACGGAATTTTCCCATGGTACGAAGAAGACCAACCCATCTTGTGGTGGAGTCCTTTTCCGCGTTGTGTCATCTATCCTGATCGGGTGCACCGCTCCCGACGCCTGCTCAGAACACTGCGTCAGAAGCGCTACCGGATAACTGCCGACCAGGCCTTTGAACAGGTAATTCTTCAGTGTGCGCAGCCCAGGAATGGGCAGATCGGCACCTGGATTACCACCGCCATGTGTCAGGCCTATACCAAACTGCATTCTCTGGGTATCGCCCACTCTATCGAAGTATGGGATGACCAGAAACTGGTTGGTGGGCTTTATGGCATTGCGTTGCCACCGGTGTTTTTTGGTGAATCGATGTTCAGTCTGCATTCCAATACCAGCAAAATGGCCCTGGTGACCCTGTGCAACCAACTGGTGGAATGGGACTATCAACTGTTCGACTGCCAGATCAGCAACCCCCACCTGATCAGTATGGGCTCGGTTGAAATAGAACAATACGAGTTCATTGCTGCGCTGGAACACTGCCAACCTCAACCGGGTAATTGGCAAAGTCAGTTTACTGACAAATTTGAAGCCGGGACATGAAGAGCACAACAAATCACGCCCTGGAACAGGATCACGTCAAGGCCATCGCCTTGATGACCCTGGCTACCTTCCTGTTATCTACCATGGATGTTGGCCTCAAACACCTGGTTGAACATTACCCCAGTTTCCAGGTTGTGTTTTTGCGTTGTATTGCATCTGCTCCGGTTTTTGCCACCTGGATGCTGATCAGGGATCGTACAGCGTTCCGTGTCAGGTATCCGGCCGACCACCTGTTACGTGCCGCCATTGGCCTGGTCATGTTATATGCAGTGGGTGAATGTTTTCGTGAGCTGCAACTCGCCGATGCCTATGCGTTGTTCTTTGCCGCGCCATTGCTGATGACGCTGTTATCCGGCCCGGTGCTTGGGGAGAAAGCCGGTCCTTTCCGCATTGCAGCTGCAGCTATCGGCTTTGTCGGTGTGTTGATTGTTCTGCAACCGGGTGTGGACAGCACATTGATTTCTTATGGCGCGGCCATGGGACTGGTCGGCGTGGTTGCCTATGCCGCTACCGGATTGTTGCTTCGACGCATGGGTCATCACGATCGCACGGTGACCATTACATTCTGGTTTACCGCCCTGGTAGGAACGGGTGCCGGAATTTTTGCCATACCGGTTTGGAAGCCCCTGATGTGGGAACACTGGCCGTGGATTGCGCTGATCGTAGTTACCGGTACCGGCGGGCAACTGACGTTAACCTCGGCCTTTCAGCGGGCATCGGCCGCGGTAATTGCACCCTTTGACTATACCCATATGTTGTGGGCTGTATTGTATGGTTTTATCTTCTGGGGCTATCTGCCTGCAATCAGCACCTGGGTTGGTACGGTAGTGATCATGGGGTCCGGTCTGTACATCATATACCGGGAACACCGGATGCAAAAAAAACGCAGGGTCAAGGGTATGGAAACATCTCTGCCGGGCCAGGTACCTATTAGTCGTCAATCAGAACATACACGTGAGTAATCAGTTCTTCCGGCGAGGTCTCAGCCGGGTCGGAGATATAGTGTTCCCATGAAACACTGCCCTGGCTCAGACCGTGTGCGGTCATATAGGCAGCCAGCTTCTCATAAGTGGGCATCATCTGGTTGTATTTTCCGCGGTGTATGGCCCTGACTGCCGATCCGGACGGCGATCTGCCGGCGCGAATATTTTCGGGCAGTCGTTCAGGAATGAAAGAAACTGGTATGGCTGCATCAAACTCATAGCTACCCTCTTCCCAAGCACGGGTAATGGCCATTGGCTTACCCGTGATTTCAAGTTCGTTTTCACTGATAAAAGAGCCAATTTCCGCGTAGGCAGCCGAAATGGCCAGAGCAATATCTGCGGGATCCTGGCTACTGCTTGTGGAAACCAACAATATTTCCTGGGCGACAGCGTCGATACGGGAAATTTCAAGCTCGCTGAAATCGGACGCCGGCAGAGATTCGGCAAAATGCTTCAGATTGGCCAGCCCCTGTTCATAATCACCACCCACCCAACGATCAAATAACAGACCAAAATAGCGGGCCAGGAACGCATCGAGCGGACCCATGCCCTCGGTCAGGTCTGAATCAAATGACCAGGTGATATGTGTTGAGGCTCCCTGCGCCAGTAGTGTAAAACGGGACCGGGCGACACCCTGCGAGTCAAAATCAAGCCGTATTTCAATCAACTCATATGGCTCACTGGCAACAATCTCCTGCCAGCCACTGCCAACCAGGTTCGGCTCTCCCATCCAACTCAGGCGGGCTCCCACGCCGGATTCCGGGCCGGAAATGTGGAATTCAGCCTGTGGGTCGCGCGCCGCCCACGGTGACCACCGGTTGTAGTATCGGTAACTGTTCAACAGGGCAAACATCATGGTGGCAGGTCTGTCCACGGTTACGCTGCGCTCCACATGTACCTGCTTTGGCAACAGGAAACCGGTTACCACCAGGGCAACCAAAACGAACAATACTATGATTCCGACTTTCCTCACCGCACTGTCCCGCCACCTCCGGATATGGGCAATATGGATCTCAAATTGATGTCACCCAGATGAAGAATCTTCATGTTCAATCTTTGAACGCTCTTCTTCTTGTACCTCTTCCGGCAACTCACCCGGTAATTCCTCCTGGGGAAACCACGCCGGCACGCTGTCATCATCTTCCCATGTGTAACGCTTTACAGGCGCAACATCCCAGCGTCTGAACGCAATGGCAAGTGCTACGCCAAGTATGGCGCCGCTCAAATGCAACTCCCAGGACATATTGGGCCGTATCGGCAGTACACCCCATATCATTGAGCCGTACAGGAACCACACCATCACTGAAACGGCGACAGAGCGCATATCCATACGCAGGATCCCACTGACAAAAACATAGGCCAGCAGACCATAAACGAATCCACTGGCACCAAAATGCAAACTGGGCCGGCCAATAATCCAGGCCAGCAGACCTGATCCCAGCCAAATGGTGGGCATGACCCACATCGCCGATCTCGGGTACAGGTGCAATATGGCAGTAATGCTGATAATCAAAGGCAGAGTGTTGGATAACAGGTGCTCCGCGCCCCCATGCAACAGGGGTGCAGTCACCAACCCGATCAATCCGCTTATGCGCTTGGGTCGCAGACCATAATGTGCCAAATCCAGGCCAAGTACATTGTCAACAATCAATATTACCCATAGCAGACCGACAAACATCGTGGCAATTTTCAGGGCCAGTCTGAAATTGCGTCGGGCAATTGGAGACTCTGTATAGCGTGGGTCCGGTTTATGCAGATGCATGGAATAATGTGTCGCTACTATTGCTGTTCTTCGGGCAAGGCAGAGGCGATGACCTCTCTGGAACGTATCATCAAATCACGCACTTCGCTCGCCGCTCCACCCTGCACTTCTATGGCCGGGTGAATCACCATACGCACCTTACCCGGCAATATCTTCAGGGACTTTGCTGCCTGCACGTCACGCGTACCCACCAGGGTCACGGGTAAAATTGGTAGTCCCTGCGTGGTTGCCATTCTGAACGCCCCTTTTTTGAACGGCAGCAATTTTCCATCCAGGCTACGGGTACCCTCAACAAAAAACAGGATGCCGACACCGTCCCCTACCCGATCAAGCGCATCGCTTACTGCCTGGCGTGTCTGTTGCGGATTACCGCGGTCTACAAATATATGTCCAGCCATTTTGCAACCAATGCCCACACCCGGCACCTTGCGTAATTCCGCTTTCAAAACCCACTTAAGGTCAAGCTTTAGCCAACCGTATACCACGAAAATGTCATACTGGCTTTGGTGATTGAGTACCACCACGTAGGTTCCTTCAGGATCTGCGTTTTCAGCCCCCTCTACAACCACCCTCACTGGGGTGATCCAGCACATGATACGACCCCAGCTACCCCCAACGTAACGACTGGCCGCCTTCGGATTCCACACAACGGCCACCAACATGGTCATCCATCCGGTAATAAAGGTCAGCAGCAAGCCGACCGGATAGAACACCAGTACCGAGTACACCAGGTAAAGCCAGCTTGCAATGCGTTTCATAGACATCCGGTTGGACACGAAAGACAAACAGACTAACGATACCTCAGACCGGTTGCAATGCCCGGGATTCAGTCATTGCTTTGCTTGAACCCGATTTCCCGTCGATACAGCCAGAAGGAATAGACAACGGGGGTAAGAGCGGCGATGCCTATGGCGGACATGAAGACCCAGGTAGCGGCGTCAAAAAGCGACGAAAATATGACGACCAGTCCGGCCGTCATGAACAACCAGCCAGTCATATGATGGGTTTGATTCCAGATGCTGTCACTGGCCAGTGTCCAGGGCGTACGGATTCCTATGAAAAAATTCTTGGGAAATTTGCCAAGATAGTTACCCAGTAACACGAGCAAGCCACCCACCAGGGCGGGAATGTAGTCCCCCATTTCCTGTCCGGGCTTCATTGCCGTGGTAAAACTGAGCACCATGATCACCGTCATGAATACAGTGATTGAGAATAATACGATGTCATAGGCTTTTTTAGCGTTATCGAGACGGAAACCACGTGGGGAAATCACTGGCAACACCAACAAAACCGCCGTAATAACCACCACGATGACTGGAAATGGCCATACACCCCAGGGTTTGGCCGTCCAGTCATCGACTACACCGTCGGCATTCCAGTGTGTGGGTACTGGATCAGGTAACTGGGATAGAACCAGGCAGCCAATCCCACGGCACTGACGGCCACGGCAATCGAGATCCAGTTCAATCGTGAAATTTTCATTTTCTATCCTCTCTTACTGGTTTCATGATGCCTGCAATAAACATCAATGCTTCTTCAACTACGGAAACATTCAGTGTGTATATCCTGTGCTGACCTTCCTTGCGCATGCGTACCAACCCGGCATTGCGTAATATTGCCAGGTGATGTGATACGGTGGCCGCCGTCAGGTCAATCCGGTTACTGATTTCGCCTGCGGGTAATTCACCTTTGCGCAATAACTGGAGAATATTTCTTCTATGCCCGTCAGCCAAAGCCCGGAAGATGTTTTCGTGTTCATTATTCATTAATTAGATATTTTGACATATATCTAATTAATGTCAATAAAAAAAGAGGGACACTAACATTTGTGTCCCTCTTCCTATTCCGAGTCTGCAAAATTAAGCGGCGATGTCTTCCTTGCTGTTGACACCGGTGAGCCTGGCGGAAGAGCGACCAATTTCAATGGTACGCGGTTTCATAACTTCCGGCAGTTCACGTTCAAGACTGATGTGGAGCAGCCCATTTTCGAGGCTGGCGCCAACCACCCGGACGTGATCAGCCAGGTTAAAACGACGTTCGAATGAACGTGTGGCGATACCCCGATGGAGGTATTCACCCTCTTCATCAGAGTCATCTGCGCGCTTGCCTGTAATCACGAGTCGGGATTGTTCCGTGGTAATGTCCAGATCCGCCTCGGCAAAGCCGGCCACCGCCATGGAAATCTGGTAGTGATCCTCGCCGGTGCTGCGAATATTGTAAGGGGGGTAGCTGTTGCCCTGATCCAACCGCGTGGCGGAACTGAGCATGGATGCAAGCCGGTCAAAACCGACTGAAGTACGATATAGCGGTGAAAAGTCAAAAGTAGTCATTGCCGTATTCTCCTATGGAAGCAATTCGGTTTGGTTTCTTCCGCCAAATGGCCGGAAGGTGTGTGTGACCCCCGAAGGCAGCCACGATTTAAAAAATGGGGTTGAAACCCCGGGTTTCAAGGTCACCCGGGGAGAATAGTCAATCAATATCGAATAGCGGCCACCCGGTAGCGGGCAGTGCGCTCCGGTAGCTCAATGTTAGCCTGAAAATCAACAGACTTACCCAGCAATGCCCTGGCGACCGGTGAGTCTATCGAAATAAATCCCTTGTCTGCATCTGTCTCGTCCACACCGACAATTCGGTACTCCAACAGTTCGTCGTTTTCATTTTGCAATGAAATCCAGGCACCAAAACGTATGACTGCAAGATCCTCGGGTCTGCGTTCAACAATTTTCATAACATCCAAGCGTTTTGCAAGATAGCGCACCCGTCGGTCAATATCCCCCAGCTGCTTTTTACGATAGGTGTACTCAGCATTCTCCGACCGGTCACCCTCGGCGGCAGCCGCCGAGAGTGCTTTGACTACTTCTGGCCGCAGGGTTCTCCACAGGTATTGCAATTCTTCCCGTAAACGTTCGGCACCCTCGGGGGTGATATAGGGACTACCCTGCTTTTCCGGAGGCCGCCATCTACCCATTTAGTTTTCTCACATACATACCAGTATCAGCCCATCTTTAGACACCTGTAACAGACCCGTTGATTATATATAGTGGCGGCCGGTTAACTCTGTAAAGTATATAGTGAAGAGCATATGCAACTGTTTGCGACCTTTTTGACAGTTACCACGTCCTATGTGTGATGACTAGATCAGGCTTCGACATGACTATTGACGAGATAACCCTCGCCGGTGCAAAGCGTGGGGACATGCGTGCCTGTGAAAACATTTACCGCAGGTTTCATACACCGGCGTTTAGCGTCGCTGTGCGAATCTGCAAATGCAGAGAATTGGCCCAGGACGTGACACAGGAAGCTTTCATCAACGCCTTTAAACGCATAAATCAATTCCGTGGAGATTCGCCCTTTTGGGGTTGGTTAAAGCGGGTGGTGGTAAATCATGCCATCAGCGCGTTGCGTAAATTACCACGTCACGATGCCGTTGAATTGGAAGAGCACATGTCCTATAGCGAGGGCGATCAGGATCGAATGGGTTACTCCATGGATCTTGAACAGGCGCTGGAACAGTTGAGCCACGAGGATAGATCAGTTGTTTGGCTGCATGACGTGGAAGGATACAAGCACCGCGAAATAGCCTTGCTTTTTGGCAAGACAGAGAGTTTTTCCAAGACACGTCTGAACCGGGCCCGGGCAAAACTCCGCATTCTGATTACGGAAAACAATCAAATTACTGCTTTAAATGCCTTGGCATAAAGAGAAACCTATGAATACACCTGAACAGTGGAAACGCAATCCAGAAGATATTACCGGCACTGACCCACTTGGTCTGGGGCAACTTGAACAAATTGAACCCGAATTTGATGGTTGGGACGACATAGAACATGCCCTTAATGCTCACAAGGAGCAGAAGCGGAAGTGGCGGCGCAACAGCGGTTGGATGGCGGTGGCGGCCAGCCTGGTACTGGTCGTCAGTTTCAATCTGAATCGTGCGCCTTCCTCAACAAATTTTCCCGGTGCTGCGACCCCTGACACGAATTCTGCGTCAGTAGCTGTTGAAGACAACGCTATGGAAGAAAACATTAACGCCTTGATCGGATTGTCACAAAACATGGAAGAACAGGTAAAGAGTTTGCGTGAGGAGACCGGGTCGATGCCCGCCGAGTCCGCAATCTATGTAGCAGAGCTGGAAGATTTGATTGCCCAGGTGGACAACGAACTAAGCCTGAACCCTGATTCCGTTACCCTTTGGGGACATCGCGTCAACCTGTTGCTGGACCTGGCCCAGATTTACCAGCAGCAATGGGAGATTGACTACGGACGCATGGCGTCACTTTAACCTATTTACTGTAAGGATTTATCGATGAAACATCGTTACCCATTAATTTTGTTTAGTACCCTGATTATGCTCGGATTCGGTACCACCGCACAGGCAGCAGAACCGGAAAAAGCGACTGCCGAGGCAGCCGCCACTGCGGAGGCCGCGGCTCTGGTTGAGCGATTGGAGGCAGCGTCTGCCCAGGCTGTATCTGAAGCTGAAAGAGATCGTCGCGAAGCCGAGGCTTCCATGGAAAGAGCCCGTGAACATCTGCACCTGGCCGCTGAACGTCAGCAGGCACAGGCGCAAAGCACCCGGGCGCGGGCAGAAGTGCGGGCTGTGGAAGCCGCGGAAATGGAAGAAATGCGTGCGGAACTGGACCTGGTACGACGCAAACTCAGGGAATCCTCTCGCGAGGTGGCGCGGGTGTATCGCGATGTGGCCCGTGCCCACACGGTGGACAGATCATCGAATTTTGTATTCAGTACCTCCACCCGACCAGTCATTGGTGTCATTATTGGTGACACCAATGATGTCGGTATTGAGGTGTTGGGTGTGTCTCCTGATGGACCGGCAGAACGGGCAGGTCTGCAAAAAGACGATGTCATTGTTGCATTGGGCGATCGTGTCCTGGCAGCTACCGATGACAGCGGCGACATTCGTAATGGTTTCAACATTGCCATGGCAGACATCGCGGTCGATGAACCCGTCATTTTTTCAGTCGAGAGAGGCAGTGAAACCCTCGATCTGACGATTGTGCCAGAAGTACGCGAGCCATTGACCTGGAAATCGGTGGTGCGGTTTCCATCTGCAGTGGTGGCACCCAGTGCACCGGGTGCGCCGGTTGTAATTGAGAATATCGTGGTACCCCAAATTGATACCGAAGCACTAACCGAACAGATCGAAAGGATGCGTTCAGAAATCGAGGAGCGCCGTTATGTCATGGAATTCAAAGGCAGTGATTCGTTCGAGAACAGCTATGATTTTGAATTTCATGAAATGTCTGAAATGGGTGACTTTGCACTCGCCGATGCCAATGTCTGGTTTGGTCTGCCATTGGCGCGTGGGTTACAACTGGCTGAAATTGACGAGGGTCTGGGTCAGTACTTCAAAACCGATCGCGGTGTATTGGTGTTGAAAGCCGAGGCCGATAATGACCTGCAACTGGAATCCGGTGACGTAATCCTGCGTGTGGGTGATAGCGATGTAAATTCACCGGCGGATTTCATGCGCGCACTGCGTGGGTTTGAGCCTGGTGAAGAGTTGGAAGTTGACATCAAACGGGATCGAAAGGACCGCACTTTGAAGTCCGTGATGCCGGAAAGACAAGCAGGCGTTTTTGTACCCGAGGTTTCCTCATCACACCACATTAGCATTACCACCGAAAGTAACTGACATCCATACCAACCCCGCGGCGGTTTGCTGCTGCGGGGTTGCTGTCACTATCATCTTACTTGAGTACTGACACCCCAGACGCCATAATCTCAGACTTCATCGTGTCACCCGCAACCGGGACAGATTATGGAATCACTCAAGAGCGCCATTAACTGGTTTGAAATTCCCGCCGCTGATTTTGATCGTGCGGTTCGTTTCTACAGCGAAATTTATGATTTTGATATGCCCGTGCGTGACATGGGGCATGTGAAAATGGCGTTTTTCAGTCACCAGCAGGGTAACGGCATTGGTGGAGGCGTGGTCAGCGGCGAGGGTTACGTTCCAGCCAAAGACGGCAGCAAGGTGTATCTCAATGGTGGAACAGATCTGCGCACCGTGCTTGACCGTGTCACGCAGGCGGGTGGAACGGTGGTCATGGGGAAAACTCAGATCTCGGCTGAAATCGGGTATTTCGCGATTTTTGACGATTCCGAAGGTAATCGTATTTACCTGCATTCCATGAACTGATTGATTAGCAATTATTTAAACGATTATGTCCGCCAAACCTGACTCCATTCGTTCCATATTATTCGCACTGTTTGCCAACCTGGCCATTGCCATTGCAAAAGGAGTCGCAGCCTTTGTGACCGGTTCCGGAGCAATGCTGGCTGAGGCAATTCACTCGCTGGCTGATAGCTGTAATCAACTCCTGTTACTGTTTGGAATGAAGCAATCCCGCCGACCGCCGGACAAGGAATACCCCCTCGGTTATGGCAAGAGTATCTACTTCTGGTCATTTCTGGTGGCCGTGATCCTGTTTAGTCTCGGTGGGATGTTTTCAATCTATGAGGGCGCACATAAACTGGCTCACCCGGAACCCATTACAAGTCCGATGATCGCAATTGGCGTATTGATTTTTGCCATTATTGCAGAATCGATATCATTGTGGGGCTGTATGCAGGCCGTCAACAAGGAACGAATGGGTCGTACTTTGCCAACATGGTTTCGTGAAAGCCGGAGCAGTGAATTGCTGGTTGTTTTTGGTGAAGACCTGGCTGCGTTGCTCGGTCTGGCCCTGGCATTACTGGCCGTGCTGGCTTCGGCTGTCACCGGCAACCCGATGTATGATGCCTTTGGTACAGTAATCATTGGTGTATTACTGGTCGGTATCGCTTTTTTGATGGCAGTGGAGGTAAAAGCTCTGCTGATTGGTCAGGGCGTTGAGCCCTTGGTGGAAGAGAAAATGAAGGCCTATCTTCGGGACAGACCCGAAGTTGATCATTTGTACAAGCTGCTGACATTGCAATTGGGACCGGACGCCATGGTGGCAGTGAAAGCCAGGATGCGGCCGACCGGGTCTGAAGACGATTTAATCAATACAATTAACCATGTTGAACGAATTTTTCGCGAAACATTTCCGATGACTACCTGGTTGTTTTTCGAGCCGGACAATGCAGATGACGATTAAGTTTCTGCTTTCCACTGAACCCCCTATGCCCGATTCCGTACATGAATAATCCCAAGGTGGGCTTTGTCAGCCTCGGCTGCCCCAAGGCATTGGTCGATTCCGAACGCATACTGACCCAGTTACGAAGCGATGGTTATCATGTTGCACCAAGCTACGATGGTGCCGACGTGGTGGTAGTCAATACCTGTGGATTCATAGACAGTGCACGAGCCGAGTCCCTGGATGCCATCGGTGAAGCTTTAAACGAAAATGGCCGTGTCATAGTAACCGGCTGCATGGGTGTGGACGAGCAGGAAATCCGTACGCTCCACCCCGCGGTATTGTCAGTGACCGGACCAGCGCAATACGAACAGGTTGTCAGCGCAGTTCACCGTCATGCTCCCATAGATAGAAAACATGATCCGTTTTTGGACATTGTCCCGCCGCAGGGAGTAAAACTGACCCCCAGACATTATGCTTATCTAAAAATATCAGAAGGTTGTAATCATAAGTGTACATTTTGCATTATACCGTCAATGCGTGGCTTGTTGAGCAGCAGACCGGCGGGTGAGGTCTTGTCGGAGGCTGAAAGACTGGTTGATTCAGGAGTCAGGGAGTTGCTGGTTATTTCACAGGACACATCGGCCTATGGTGTCGATCTCAGATACCGGCATGATTTCTGGGGTGGCAGACCGGTAAAAAGCCGGATCACCGAGTTGTGCCGCTCGCTGGGAAGTCTGGGTGCGTGGGTCAGGTTACATTATGTCTATCCATATCCACACGTGGACGAATTGATCCCGTTGATGGCTGAGGGGCTGGTCCTGCCCTACCTGGATATTCCATTGCAACACGGCAGTCCACGTATTCTGAAGTTGATGAAACGGCCAGCGGCAACGGAAAATGCACTCTTGCGTATCAGAAAATGGCGTGAGATATGCCCTGACATAACTCTTCGCAGCACATTTATCGTAGGTTTTCCAGGAGAGACCGAGGATGACTTCAACCAGCTACTGGAGTTCATTAGCGAGGCAAACCTCGATCGGGTTGGATGTTTTCAATATTCCCCGGTTGAAGGTGCTCGAGCAAATGAACTTCCGGACCCGGTGCCCGTCGAAGTGATGGTCGAGCGCGAACAGATTTTTATGGAATTGCAGGCAACGATAAGCCGTCAGCGACTACAGGCCAAGATTGGCACGGTACAAAGCGTGCTGATTGATGCTGTCGATGAGCAGGGAGCCATTGCCCGCAGTCATGCCGACGCCCCCGAAATTGACGGCCAGGTGTTTGTCAGAAATGGGCAAAATCTTAGTGCGGGGGACATGGTCAATGTTAAAATTGACACAGCCGATGAATATGATCTCACCGGCCATTTATTCAACTAGAACCCATCAGGATTATTGAAAATGTCAAAAATGATTAACACTTGGTTGAACAGCTTGGCCATCGTTTTGTTACTCTCCTTTACTGCCAGTTCGGCACAGGCGGCGGAAGGTGAGACACAAGTCGTTGAAGCAGCGGATAAGGTGCCGGCAACCGCCGAAAGTCCCGAGATTACAACGGAAAACACCGAAGCAACCCCGGAAACTACTGAAACGCTATCAATAATGGAGCAGCCCGTTGATTTTTCCAGCCCTGAAGCAATTGAAGCCACGCGGGAAAACATTCGTCAGCAAGCCGGTGAAGAAAGTCTCTACACACTGGACTCTGCACTGAAATACATCATGTTTTATGATCTCAGTATGAATCGGGACAAGGAGAAGTTGTACAAAAGAATGAATGGCAAGACGCCCAACCAGATTATTAAAAAGGCAAGTCGTAGTTAATCCACCGAATCACGATCACCATCATGTTGCTTTAAAAGGGTGTTAATACGCGTTGCGATGGATCATAGCCAGTGGAGTCTGTAACAGAATTTTTAGATCCAGCCACAAGGTCCAGTTCTGAATGTACCAAAGATCGTGCTCAATCCTGAGCGCCATTTTTTCCCGGGTGTCCGTGATACCCCGCAATCCGTTGATCTGCGCCCAACCGGTAACACCGGGCTTCACCTTGTGCCGCAACATATACCTCGGAATGCGTGATTTAAAAAAATCATTGTGCTCAATTGCGTGAGGACGTGGTCCGACCAGGGACATTTCACCACGCAACACATTGATCAATTGTGGCAGTTCATCGAGGCTGGTGCGTCTCAATAAATGCCCAATGGACGTCACACGTTTATCATCCGGGGTGGCCTGAACCACCCTGCCCCCGGGTTCCTCATGTTCCCTCATCGTGCGAAATTTCAGCACCTCTATCAATTCGCCAGCGATTCCATGACGTTGTTGCCGAAATAATAGCGGTCCCGGCCCTGAAAGCCTGATTAACAGCATAATCAGCAGCATGAGTGGTGAAAGCCCCAACAGCAGCAGCAACGAGCACATGCGGTCAAATACCGCCTTGAAACGCAATTCTGTACCTGTCATTGGTGTACCGCTGAGATTGATAACCGGCATACCACCCCATTCGACTATGGCCTGGTTCAACAGGCTGTACTGGTGCAAATCCGGAATTACATTGACGTCCACTACCGACTCATTGAGTACATTCAAAGCGGATTCAAGCAAGTGTTTGTCTTCCCAGGGAACCGCGACCCAAACCTCATTGATCTTTTCACTTGCCACGATCTCAGCCAGCTTCTCAACCGGGTATACCTGCGCTCCTGTGCCTTCATTTCCAAACCTGGCCACCAGTCGCAATTCCCCATCCGGGTCAGCAGCAATATGTTGTTCGACCCGTTCGCCGTTACCACCGCCGCCAACCAGTGCAATCCTTCTTGTAACACGTGCATTCTTCCGGCGATGAACCAACCAGCGATGTTCGATCAACTGGCTGATGAACAGACCAAGCGCTCCGAACATCGCCCAGTAGCCGAACCAGATCCTGGAAAAATCCGAGGTGACCTTGAATACCGCGGCTATCGTGATCAAGGTGGTGACAACCAATGCCCAGCCTGCGATCAGACGTCTGGTTTTACGCAGGAAAGCCCAGCGAAATTCGTGTCGGAAGGCACCGGTTGCAGGCATGATGACGGCAGTGCCCAGCAAACCGATGAGCAGGGCAATGACATAATCAGATGCCATGTTTAGCGAGTCAAATCGCATATGAAATGCCAGCAAAAATGTCAACAAGACCACAAATTCGGTTTGTAGATTCTTCATACGTCCTTGCCTGTCTCGCGATTATCCATGTCGTGTATTGCCCAGCATCAACAGCTGGAAGATTAACTTTTTGAGCTGCGACCTACAAACATCCTGATCACTCTGAATATGAATTTGCTGTTGTATATCAGGTATCTCCGCCACAATTTCCTGGGGTCATTCCACAGTCTGTGTACCCAG
>JABAAB010000089.1 GCA_014238945.1 Lysobacterales bacterium | reverse complement strand
GTGCAAACGATTGAAAGCTGCGATGCGGCGATACTCTTCCAGACGGTCATCATCGGCCGCCACCTCTATGAAGCCGCACGGATTGAAGCCGGTTTGCTGCCCTGTTTCTTTCTCAAGGCGTTTGTACAGCTCCATCGAATGGCGGCGGATACTGAGGGTCGTCTCGGAACCTGATCCGAAGGTGGTCATCAGACCGGCGGCGTGCCAGGTTGTGCCGGAAGTCAGTTGGTCCCGCTCCAGCAGGACAACTTCGCAACCCATCTCGGCCAGGTGATAGGCCACCGAACAACCGATGATTCCACCACCGATGACCACGGCCCTCGCGTACTCGGGAACAGCTGTTTCTGACATGATGCGCACACTCCAGGAAATTGTTGGCTATTTGAACATAACCGGGACTGGTAAATCACGACTCGAGTCATATTTTTTTGAAAACTCGGATCACCTCATAATGACTTCAGCTGCTTGTCATGCGTTCGCCCGGTCCATGGAGATATAACCCGGCAGCTGCTCCAAACGCCGTATCCATGACGTCAGGGAAGTGTATGGCTCGAGATTGAATCCACCTTCATCGGCGACATGTGTATAAGCATACAAACTAATATCGGCAATGGTGACTGTGTTCCCCACCAGGAATTGCTGCTGGCCGAGATGCTGCTCCATGATGGCCAGTGCCTTGTGGCCACCGGTCTGCTTGGCACGATATTCCGCTTCACGCCCAGCGGGCAGACCCAGGAATTGATTGATATAGCGGGCCACCGCGATAAAGGGTTCGTGACTGTACTGCTCAAAAAATTGCCACTGCAACACTTTTGCGCGAGCCAACCGTTGTTCGGGCAGAAACGGGGTACCCTGTGCCAGGTAATTCAAAATCGCATTCGACTCGGTCAGGTATTGATCACCCGGTGTTTTCAATACGGGAATCTTGCCGTTGGCATTCATACTCCGGAATTCATCCGTACGGGGCTCACGCTTGAGAACGTCCACATGTATCCATTCGTGCTCAATCGATAAAAACCCCATCAGCATTTTTACTTTGTAGCAGTTGCCGGATAACATATCACCGTAAACCTGGTACATTGCGGGTGCTCCCTGGTTTGAATCCGGGACTCCGTTCAGGTCCCTTTGCTGGTTTATTGTAAATCCGGACATGCCTTGTTGCCTTTGTCGAAGATGATTTTCCATACACCCGGGGATTCCTGGCGCCAGATGGAGGTGAAGCAGGAAAAGACTTCGCCCTCGCTGTTGTAGACCGGCCCGGTGCTCAGGGCCAGGTCCCCGGAGTCCAGTACCCGTACCAGTTCAGGTTCCCATGAAAACGGGGCCTCTGCAGTCTCGAAAAGAGGCTTCCAGCGCTCTGCAACTACCTGTTTGCCGCGATCGGTACCCGTGCTTCCAACGTACCGGGTTTTTAAACATCAGGTTGAGTTTTCCGGCGCTGCCGAGCGTTCGCTCGTTGTTGGCTAGTCTGATCGTGGAGGGATCACCCACGATTCGGGCAGCGGTGACGGGATCGGTCGCCAGCAACAGGTGGTCGTAGGAAATCCTGCGTTCCCGGCCTTCCAACTCGTGATCTATCATCCGGTTGTCAGTATCAATGTGAAGCACTTCGCTGGACAGATGGGTGGTCACACCCAGTTCGGTGTTGATGCGGCCCAATTCTTTGGTGATCTGCCAGATTCCACCCCGCACGAAGCCATATTAACCATCAAAGACCGAACCGGAGTCCATCAGCGGTATCGTAAATGCAGAGTAGGGCTCATGCAGCGACACTGGACCACTTTCGGTGATCGTCATGGCCATGTACATCCGGGTACGCTCGGCGGTTAGATAGTGATCAAACAGGTCCACTGCGCTGCCCGTAATCCATAATCTGACCAGGTCCTTACCCAGTTGTTGCTCTGCTTCAGGAAGTGACGGTGGAGTGGCTGAGCGGTAGCCCTGTTGTAAATAGGAGACCACGCGGGCTTCATCATTACGAAAGGCCTCAACGGCACCGCGCTCACCCCATTTTGCCGCCAGTTCCCGGTCCAGTTCTTTCGGGTCCCGGTATATCCAGGCCGGATCTTCTTCTGCACCAAAGTGGACTAATTTGGGGTGGGTCGGAACAAAGGTTTTGAGGTGGTCGGAAAGCCCCGTTTCGCGAAATACAAAATCCGGCATCAGGCCCAGCACCGAGGCCCCGAGGGCATAGGGTTGCTCCACGCCATTGACAACGGCTGTTTCCGAGACACAGGCACCGCCCACACGATGGGATCGTTCAATCAGGGTTACTTCAAAACCTGCGCGTTTAAGGTAGTTGGCGGAGGTCAGGCCGTTGATGCCGGCGCCAACTATGACAACGTGCTGATTGTTCGATGTTCAACCTGTTTTTCAGTTAAAGGAAATATCTTGCCCAAACACAATAGTGCCCGAAGTACCGGTGAGTTGAAAAGCCTTAAAACTGTAGATAACAGTTTTCAAAGATGCAAAGCATGGTCAGCTGGTCTGATAGACACCCTTTGATGAAAAAATGTTGGTACCCGCTTTTCCGGTGTGGCATCCAGGACTCCTGCGACACGTCTCCATTCGCATCACGTGCTTCACGTCGGTTGCCCGTCAGGACAAGCATCGGACAATGAGTATCTGGTCTCGAGTATTTACACAGATTGGTCAGGGGGCCGGGCAGGCAGCCACCTGGCAATAGTCGAAAATAGAAATTTGGGGATGATCGGCTTGGCGACAAAGTCATTCATGCCCGCATCCAGGCAGGCCCTGCGATCTTCCTCAAACACATTGGCGGTCATTGCCAGGATTGGAAAGGAGTCCTGGCCAGGTGAAGATCGGATCACACGTGTCGCCTCCAGACCATCCATTTCCGGCATCTGGATGTCCATCAGTACCAGGCCTGTACCACCGTGCTTGCGCGTAGCAGAGGCATCGGCTTGTTCAAACGCCTCGAAAAGATCGGATTTTCTGTCGGACTCAATCCCGATGCCGGTGTCCTGTACTTCGAAGCGCACCAGAACACCATCGTCATCTTCTTCCTGTTTCACAGCACGTAACAAGATGGTGCCCTGGTCCGTGAACTTGATCGCGTTACTCATGTAGTTAAGCAAGGCCTGGCGCAAGCGGGTCAGGTCGCCCCGGAGCCAGTTGGGCACCTGGCTGTGGTCCAATTCTATGGCCAGTCCCTTGGTCTTGATTTGCTCTCTGAAGAGGGACTGAACATGGTCGAAGACACCATCCAGATGGAAACCAGAGAGCTCCAATGTGAGTTTTCCTGCCTCGATTTTGGACAGGTCCAGGACGTCGTTGATGATGGAAAGAAGGTGTTTGCTTGAAGTGTCGATCTTGTTGAGTCTATTGGCCAGTTCGGGAGGTGGGTCATCTTTCAGCACCAGGTGGATCAGACCGATGATGGCATTCATCGGGGTACGGATTTCGTGACTGACATTGGCCACGAAGGTGCTTTTAGCCTCGCTGGCTGCCTCCGCGCTTATCCGTGCTTCGTTCAATTGCAAGGTGCAGATTGAAGTCAAGATCTACGATCTTTGTGCAGGCTGGTGAGTGCTCCAGCCATGCGCGGCTTTGGCGTAGAACGACGTCTATTTTCTCCCTGAGACGTTCTTTTTCCTCAACGAGTTCGCGATTGAGCACCTCGCTTTGTTGCAGTTTCTCTTCCAGTTGTCTGAATTGTTTGAGGCTTATTTTGGACGGGTTTGGCAAGTCCACAATATCAATGTCTTCATGCGGGGGCGGACACGCTGGTCTTTTAATATTGACAGGCATAATTTAGATTGTGTTCGTCTGAATTGGGGTCCAGACACTCTGACCGTACTTCTATAAATTATAGACCAAAGGAAATAAAATGTTTTTTCAACCATATGGAGAACCCGGTTTTTTTCAGGAGAAAGATGCGAATCCGCAAGGGTTCAGGAATATAGTGCGTGTAATTATTAGTCTTGAAGGTTGACCGCGAAATGGATGACCTGGCTCTTGTGGTCAGACTATTCAGGGACCAATTTTTTGAGATATCCGGTGATCAGGCGCTTTTGCTTTTCCACTGGTAGCAGGGTTGGGTACAGTAATCCCTGTTGACCAATCCCCTCGCAGTACACCCAGATCGCCCTGGCTTCAAATGCGGTATCAATATCAGCCCTGATTTCGCCCGTCTCCTGGGCCTCATCCAGCAGGTGCAGGATTCGTGCGAACCAGCCATCCATCAGTTCGGTATGCATCTCGGCAAAAGAGTCCATCAGGGCCGCCTTGTACAGAAACGCCAACCACACAACCATGTTATCGCGTGATGACTCGTTGACGATGGCGTCATCACACAACAGATGCTCCAGTGCTTTGAGGCCAGTGTGTGCGCTGGAGTATTCATTCAAGCGCCGGGTCTGTGAACTGGTCAGATAACGCACGGCATGCATTAACAATTCGTCCTTCGACTCGAAGTAATGGAATAACGATCCATAGGACAGGCCCGCCTCGGCGGCCACTGCACGCATGGTCATTCCTTCAAGACCCTCGCGGGCGATCAGTCTGATGGCCGCCACAGCAAACTTTCTTCGTTGTTCATCGTGATCCACTATCTTTGGCATGTAGCTCTACCTGTCACTGGCCTTGACCCTGAAAGCAGGTGTGATTAAAATAATTATATTATATCGATCAGTTGATTTAAATAAATTTATTCAGTGATGCAGATAAATCAAAAGCAGGAGCACACCCGGTCCTGGTATGCAGCCACGGTGAAAGAGACCGCGGATTATCCGGTTCTGGAAGGCGAAGTATTGGCAGACGTCTGTGTCGTCGGTGCCGGTTTCACCGGCGTGGCCACGGCCCTGACGCTCGCTGAAAAAGGTTATTCCGTTGTCATCGTAGAAGCCAACCGGGTGGGTTGGGGCGCATCCGGTCGCAACGGCGGGCAACTGATCAATGGAATCAGTGGTCTGGCCAAAGTTCGTCGCAAGCACGGTGATGGTATCGCTGACATACTCTGGGAAATGAAGTGGCGGGGTAACGATATCGTTCATGACCGGGTGAGAAAATACGGCATCGACTGTGACCTCAAAAATGGCTTTGTCTTAACGGCGCTGAAACCCCGGCAGCTCACCTGGCTTGATGAAGAATATGAGGACCTGGATAAACACGACTTCCCCCACCCGTATGAACGTTGGGACCGGCAACAGACCCGGGACAAGCTGGGTTCGGATGCCTATGTCGGTGGGTTGGTCAATTACCGGGATGGACACCTGCACCCACTGAACCTGTGTATCGGTGAGGCGCGGGCTGCCTGTGCGTTGGGTACCCGGATTTTTGAGCAGTCACCGGTAACAGGTATTGAGCACGGGAGCAGGCCAAAGGTGTTGACGGCCAGAGGTCATGTCGTTGCCGACACCGTGGTGCTGGCCGGTAATGCCTATCACCTGCTTGAGCCAAAGCATTTGTCCAACTTGGTTTTCCCCGCAGGCAGTTACATGATTGCTACCGAACCCCTTTCTGATGAAAAGGTGCAGGAGATCAATCCGCTGGACCTGGCGGTTTGCGATTCCAATGTGATCGTGGACTATCACCGCCTGTCATCGGATAAGCGGATGCTCTACGGGGGGCGCTGCAACTATTCCGGTCGGGAACCCGCCAGTATCAAGGCCTCGATTCTGCCACGTATGCAGAAAATCTACCCGCAACTAAAGGACATCAGAATCGATTTCGAATGGGGTGGAAAAATTGGGATTGTGCCCAATCGAATACCAATGCTCGGACGTATCAACAATAATGTTTATTACTGCCAGGGGTATTCAGGACACGGTATCAACGCAACGCACGTCATGGGGGAAATTACCGCGGATGCAATTTCCGGTTCCATGGAAAAGTTTGACCTGTTTGCCGGCATGAATCACTTACGGATTCCAGGCTCACAGTGGGTAGGTAACCAGATCATTGCTCTAGGCATGCTGTATTTTCGGCTCAAGGATCTGCTCTGACCAGTGTTCATGGTCAGGAATTCTCATCATGTTATAGTGGTTGGATGAGATTTCAATCAAGGAGCAAACGATGAAGCACGCCAGAATCCGGGTACTTTGTGGCCTGCTATCCACCCTCATTACATCCGCAGTCTGGGCATCCAATACCACGCATGATGTCGTGATCGTGGGTGTCGGCAGCGCCGGGCTATATGCTGCCAAGACCCTCATAGAAGACGGCTACGATGTGTTCATCATCGAGGCTACGGGCCGAATTGGAGGGCGAGTCTATAGCCACACGCTTGGCACCACACGAATCGAATTGGGCGCCGAGGAGCACTACGGGCGCAAGGGCAATAATCCGGTGGAAAGCGCCACGGTGACCGGTTTGTTCACCGGTGACGCTACCGGCCCAGGCGGGTCGCAGGATACCAACGCCAGCGGTACAGTGGTATTCAATAGCAACAATTCAAAAAAGGGCCGGGTCAAGTTCACGTTCTGCGTGACCGATGTCGAGCTCGAATCATTGGATTATGTACCTGGTAACAACGCGGTCGACTGCGCATCGAACTAGGTGGCAGTCCTGTAAAGGAACGCAACGGTGGAAGAAATCAGCGTCCCAATTCAATTGTTCGGCGAGTGGTTTGAAGAGGCAAAACAAAAAGAGAGCAGCCTGCCCGAAGCCGTGGCTCTGGCGACCGCCGGTGCGAACCTGATGCCACATGTCCGGATGGTGTTACTTAAGGACTATGACGCACAAGGCTTTGTTTTTTATACCAACCTGGGCAGCAACAAGGGTGTGCAAATGAGGGAAAACTCACAGGCTGCGCTGTGTTTTCACTGGAAGTCCCTCAACAAGCAGGTCCGTGTCGAGGGCCGTGTTGAGCTGGTCCCGGACGAAGAGGCGGACGCCTATTTTTCCAGTCGTCCCAGGGACTCGCGAATTGGTGCCTGGGCTTCAAAACAGTCGCAGGAACTGGGCAGCCGTTTTGAACTGGAAAAGCGCATCAGTCAGTACGGCCTGAAATATGCTGTCGGCAAGGTGCCCAGACCGGACTTCTGGTCCGGCTATTGTCTGAGGCCACAACTCATGGAGTTCTGGGAGGAACGACCCTTCCGTCTCCACTCGCGTGCCCAGTACACCCGAACGATCGAAGATAGCTGGGATGTGGTTATGCTTTTCCCCTGACTCAGTGGACCTTTTCTGCCTTGACCGTGTTCCCGTCGCCGTCTTCAAAGACCAGGTATCTGACCCTCCCGGTATCGTCGAATTCAAACCGAAAATCATTGTCCGCAAAACAGAAAAAGTCAATATAGAACAGGTCCTCCGAAACCGGATGAAACGGGAATCCGTTTCCCGACCACCTGATTTGTAACACCGCATTCGCAAACCGGACGTCGCCCCCGGCATCGAGAGAGGCCACAGTTTGTTTGTGCAATTCGCGCCAGATCTCACGTTCCCGTCGTTCATACTCTCCCACATATCGCCTGGCTTCTTGTGGCATCAAAGCCATCCGGTTTCGCATCTTGTCGAGATTCGGTTGCGCCAAAACGATCTCGGAAACAGTGGGCCGCGAACCCAGGACAAACTGCACGATGATTTTTTCGAGTTCGGAACTCGAAATCAAAAGATCATCGGAGTGTCCTCCATTGACCACGACCACGTGACTGGCGTGCGGGAAACCACCTATTAGCTCTTCTGCGTTGGACCGTGGTGTGCGGCCATCCGGAGATCCACTGATGAAAAGGGCAGGGACGTCACTTTCGAGTGGTCCACGGAAACCGGAACCAAGATCACGGACGCCCAGTCCACGTGCTACTGCTACATTTGACAGCAGGAGCCCTGAACCCAGCAGGGTTTCATGATCTTCTTTGCGCAGGCGTTCCAGTCTCTGCGCACTGATACCGGAGGCCGCATCCATCGTCTCGGGCATGGCCTCCAGACCACCGATGCGACGCATATCCAGTAGCGCGCCAGCTATGTCTGTGTAGTCCCCCTCCGCCAGGCGCCGATAAAGCGCCGGCACCTGGATCATCGAACCAGGGTCGAGCAACATGCCCAGGGTTATGGCGGCAACCTCACGTCTACCCACTCGTCTCCTGATCGGGTCCCTCGACATCGGTGATACGAAGCGTAAACGGTGTCGTCTTCAGGACGTCCAGGACGTCGCCAATCAGTTTCCTTACATCAATCCGTGCTTTGGAGTCATCCGTATCGATCAGTGCCTGTAGATTGTCCAGTTGGGCATCGAACTGAGCCGGCAGTTTCTCCGTGTGGTCTGGTCCTTCGGTTCCCGCAAAGATGATGCGTCTTACCCGTTTAGGATGTTGCCGAAGACAGGCCAAGGCCAGGTGGCTCCCGTAACTGATACCAATCAGATCCAACTGATCGACCTCCAGTGCAACCCGAAGGGCTTCAAGATCGGCAACACTGTCCATTGTGGTATAGGCGTCGAGGTCGACACCGTGATCTCGCCAGAACTTGCGACAAAATAGAGCGTTCTTCTCAACCATGGCGAGATAGGATTTAAGTTCCAATGGGTGATCAAGTGGATAGGATGCCTCTTCCGGGCAATCTTCCGGCTCGATCCCGGTCGAACGACCGGTTCCCCGCTGATCCAAAAGGATGACGTCACCGCTTGCACGCAATGCTTCAAAGAGCCGGTAACGGGAACCTTCCCCGGCGTTGATACCCGAACCGCCCGGCCCGCCAGAAAGGTAAACTATCGGAGGTCCCTTTGCACCCGGTGTACCCGCCAGGCGCACGAACACCAGGTCGATACGCCTGGAGTCCGGTCGTCTTCGATTCTCCAGAACGCGCAGCTGCCCGATTTCCGCTTTGACCTCGCCTTTGGTTGACGTGTCATAAACATACGTTATGATCGAGAGTTCAGCCTGGGAAAGGGCAATGCCCGGAAGAGCCACCCCGCAATAGATAAACCCCACTTTGATGAGGCCAGCAAAGATTTTCATTTCACGGCTGTATCAAACTGTGAAGCCAGGTGCTGTACGAAGTCGGATAACAAAAACAGTTTATTGAAAATTGTTCAAACGATGTACTGACTCGTTGGCAGGCTGGGCTTGTGTTCTAAATTCAGGGAAAAATATTCTTCATAGCCCAATTCATCATCCCGGCATGACGACTTTCTTTCGCCTCCGCACGATCTGTCCACACCATCCATTTTGATCTTGCCTGCACCCCCAGCCAGCGTATGGGTTCCGGTTCCCATAACCGCTGATTGAGCGCCTTTTCCTTATCGGGGTTGACCCAAAGCGCGTGGCTACGCTCGGTGTCACGGCCCAACACCAGGTCGGCCATGGTTCGCCCGGCCAGGTTGGTGGCGCCAACCCCCTCACCGAAATAGCCACCGGCCCAGCCCAGTCGGGTTTTGGGGTTGAGACATACGGCGGGTGTCATGGTACGTGAAACACCCATGACTCCACCCCATGTGTGGGTAATATTGATGCCCTTCAAGACGGGAAAGATACGCAGCAACTCTTCCTTGATCATACTGAAGACAGGGTCTGAGGGTTCAAAATTTCGTTGGATGCCGCCGTTGAACAGGTAACGGCCACGGTGCCCGAAGGCGATACGCCGGTCGGCGGTCAGCTGACCGTAGGTCACCATGTGCCTGCCGTTGTTCCAGGTAAAGCGGCGGGTCAGGCCGGTGGCCTCAATCTGCTGGTCAGTCAAAGGGTCTGTGGCCACCATGATCGAGTGGAATGGCACCAGTTTACGTGACAGGTCTGGTAGCGAGCCGGAGTACCCTTCAGCGGCAAGGATGACGGTTCCCGCATCCACCCGACCGCCGGGTGTTGCAATCCCTTTGTTGTCGTATGCGGCCGCCGGTGAATTTTCGTAAATCCGTACACCCTGCCGCTCCACGGCATCCGCCAGTCCGCGTGCCAGCCGTGCGGGGTGTATGGCTGCACAATGGGGCATGTGGTAGCCACCGAGCGCACCTTCAACCTGGCACCACTCAAGCAGTTCATTTCTGTTCAGCTGGCGGTAATCATCTTCAAAGCCCAGGGCATGCATATGTGCTACGTACTCATGGGCGCGTTCGAGTTGTGCTGGCAACACCGCGGCAGAGGTATGGCCGTCATGGGCAAAATGACAATCGATGGATTCCGCAGCACACACTGATCCAACCTCGGTAACGGTGTCGATCATCAGCCGTTGCAATGCTATTGCCTCACTGCGGGTTGCAGGATCATCCATCTGTTTTTCCAGCCCACAAATGCTTGCGCTGCACCAGCCCCCGTTGCGTCCCGATGCACCAAATCCGGCAATCTCAGCCTCGACTATGACAATATCGAGATCGGGTGCATGTTTCTTCAGGTACCAGGCGGTCCAGAGACCGGTGTAGCCGGCGCCGATAATGGCGACATCACACCGGGTATCAGTGGAAAGAGGTGTACGCGGTTGCAGCGAACCGGGAACCGTGTCCAGCCAGAAACTTTGACCACGGTAGAATGCCTCTTGCTTTGATTGTTCCTGCTTCACAGTACGGATTTTATCACTGATACATGTGGAAAATTACGGGGAGCCTGTTTTGGAGAAATAAAATATCCGGAGTCTGTTGCTTTCGTTTATTGTAACGGCCACGTCGCCAACCCGGTCACCGTCGAGGTCTGCGATCGCAATCCCTGCCGGCCGGTTACCGGCCGGAAAGTTTTCAGTTGACCAGATGTCTGTGTGCGGATCACATGACAGTACAGTTATGTTGTTATTTCGGTAGTTGCTGGTCACAATTTCAGGTAACGGGTGGTCATCGATATTGCCAACAGCCACCGCGGATGGTGCACCATCCAGACTTGTGGGGAACCCTCGGGAAATATTGAACTCACCGCTTCCGTTACCCATGAACAGGGGAATTGCCTCATTTTCACTGTTGTTGTAGTTGCCATTTCTGTGCACGGCGACGATGTCCGGATGGCCATTCAGGTTGACATCCCCGGTGGTCACAAAAAAAGCTGCAGGGGCCGTATCTATTGTCCGGACTTTGGCGGGACTTCCACCAAAGACCATGGAAATGACACTGCTTTACCAGGCCGGGGTGACGATATCGGGTCGACGCTCATGATCCAGGTCACCAACCACGAGATTTGTCCTGGGTTGCCCGGCGACGGGTACTGTCCGGGATTCAGGACAGTGGGTGGATGCAATTCCACGCCTGCATTGCCCGGGTTCCTTCGCTGTCAGGAAATTGTTCAAGACAGCCTGGCTGCACCCTCGGGCACCGGGTATGAAACTCACAACCACGCGGACGTTTCAGCAGACCGGGCACCTCCCCGGTCAACTCGATACGTTCGGACGCAGCGTCCGGGTCGGTGCTCGGGTTGGCGGCCAAGAGAGCAGCAGTGTAGGGGTGGCGTGGATGGTCAAAAATCAGACCGGACTGACCCTGTTCAAGGAATCTGCCCAGATACATGATGGCCATCTGGTCCGCCACGTGACGCACGATATTCAGGTTGTGGGTAATGATCATGATACCGAGGCCCATTTCCTGCTGCAGATCCGCCAACAGGTTAAGGACCTCTCCCTGAATGGAAACATCCAGGCCTGCGGTCGGTTCATCGGCAATCAGCAGGTCGGGATTCAGCGCCAGGGCCCGTGCCACACCCACGCGCCGTGCCTGGCCGCCGCTTAGCTGGTGGGGATAGCGATTGGCAAAGTCATTGCCCAGACCTACCAGCGACAGCAAGTCCAAGGCTGATTGGTCCGGGTCATCGGACAGACCCGTGTGTATTTTGTATGGCTCTGCCAGCAATTTGCGAACGGTCATCCTGGGGCTCAGTGAACCGGTCGGGTCCTGGAACATCAATGCAATACGTTTGCGATCAGGCACCAGGTAGTTGTTCTTGTCTTTATCCAGCAAGCGACCGTCAAAATAAACCTCACCATCGAGTACCGGTGCCAGTCCGCACAGTGCCATGGCCAGCGTGGTCTTACCCGATCCGCTTTCCCCGACCACGGCCAGGGTCTCCCCGTGTCTGATATCCAGCGATACCCCGTGAACAACGTCAACATGAGTGGGGCGTTCCCTGTCGAGTATACCGGCCAAACCACCCTTGATCGGGAAGCGGACACGCAGGTCATTTACCTGGAGAAGTTCACTCATTGTCTTGCCAGGTGACAGGCGATGCAGTGATTGGAGCCTTCCAGGCCCGGTCGCTCACTGCGGCATCGATCAATAGAAATATCGCAACGCGGCCTGAACACACAACCATCGGGAAGCTCGACCAGGTCAGGCAGGCTGCCACCGATCACCGGCAGGTTCCGGGTGGCCTTTTTGATCCGGGCCGGGTCACAGTCAAGCAGTTTTTGCGTATACGGGTGCCGGGGGTTGAGAAAAACATCGCGTGTTGAACCGCTTTCAACTACTTCGCCGGCATACATGACCACGACCTCATCGCATAGTTCGGCGATGACGCCCAGGTGGTGCGAGATAAACAGGATGGCGCAGCCAAAATCACGCTGAAGTTGTTGCAAACGGTGGATGATCTGTACTTCAAGCGTCGCGTCCAGCGCCGTGGTAGGTTCGTCAGCGATCAGCAGCCCCGGTTCGGTCATCAGGGCCATGGCAATGGCGACCCGCTGACGCATTCCACCGGACAGGTGGTGCGGGTAGCGATCCAGTTGTTCCACGGGGTCCGGTATACCCACCCGCTCCAGCATCCGGGTGGCCCGGGCACGTTTTTCAGCCTTGGAACGATTATCCCGGTGCTGAACATCGGTCATCTGACGGCCTATGGTCAAGACCGGGTTCAGACTGGTCATTGGATCCTGGAATACCATGGATATCTCGTCGCCACGCAGCGCGCGTATGGCATCAGGTTCGAGGTCCAGCAGGTCATCACCACGCCAGAGGATTGAACCACTATCTATCTGTGCGTTGGGAGCCAGTAATCTGATGATGGCTGAAATCAACGTGGATTTTCCACAGCCACTTTCACCGACTATACCGACTATCCTGCCCGGGTCTATTGGTATGTTCACATTGCGCAAGGCCCGCAACAGACCACGTTCCGTAAGGAAACTGACTGAAAGATCCCTGATATCCAGCACCGGTTTGTCCATTTCAGAATTTACCGCCTTTACCCCGAAGTTTCGGGTCAAGGATGTCACGCAGGGACTCACCGAAGAAGGTAAAACCCAGGGTTACCAGGATCAACGGGATGCCTCCGGCAATGATGGGCCAGGGTGAATTGCGCAGATAGGAGTAACCGTCGTTGAGAATACTGCCCCAGCTGGGTGTGGGGGCACTGACCCCCAGGCCCAGGAAACTCAGACCCGCTTCCATGCCCACCACTGCAGGCACATCCATCGATGCCAGTATCAATAATGGCGCGGCGATATTGGGCAATACATGATGACGCAGGATATGTGCCGTGGATGCTCCCATGGCACGTTCCGCCAGGATAAAATCATTGTCACGCATGGCCTGTGTCTGCGTACGTACAATACGACCATAGACCGGTATGGAAGTAATGATAATGATACCGATCACGGTATTGAGTGAAGGCCCGGTCAGCGCGACGATGGACAAGGCGAACATGATGGTCGGGAAGGACCGCAGGGTGTCGAAACAGATCACCAGTACCCGGTCCAGCCATTTCGGACCGAAGCCCGCCATCATCCCAAGCAACAGCCCCGCCGCCATAGACACAGAAATGGCCACCAGGGAAACCTTAAGCGCGACACGTCCCCCGTAAAGTACCCGGGAGAGTACATCGCGACCCAATTGATCCGTCCCCAGCCAGTGCTGCCAGCTGGGACCCACCAGTCGGTTGTAAACATCCACTTCCAGTGGGTCGTATGGTGACAATATCGAAGCAAAAAGTGTGAGCAGCAGAATCGTCACCACGATCACCAGACCCGTCATACCCAGGGAATCCTTTCTCAATGCGGTAAATGTTTCCCTAACAAAGCCAGCCCGGTTGGTCATGATGACTTACCTCTTTCGCGCAAACGCGGGTCCAGCGTTGCGTTGATGATGTCTGAAACCAGGGTGCTGAGTACAAAAAACGTGGTGGTAACCAACACGGAGCCCATGACCACCGGGTAATTTCGGGAAAGCACGGCCTCGTGCAGCAGTTTACCGATACCGGGTCGTGAGAATACGATTTCCGCGAACAATGCTCCGGACAGCATGGTGCCGATGCCCAGGCCCAGTATGGTGACCGTGGGCAGTACCGCGATACGCAAGGCGTAGTGAACAATGATGGTGCGCTCCGGCAGGCCAAAGGCCCGTGCCGTTCGGATGTGATTTTCTTCCATCACTTCCAGCATGGAGGCCCGCACCAGCCGGGCAATATATCCGACCCAGCCGAGCCCCAGTGCGACTGCCGGCAATACCAGGTGATGCGCCTGGTCTGCAATATTACCGCTCTCACCGGCGCCCATGGCGGGAAACCAGCGCCATTTAACCGCCAGCCAAAGCAACAGGTACAGGGCAACCACGAAAGACGGTATGGCGATGAATGCCACCGACATGATGGCCGTTAACCTGTCCAGCAACGAGTTTCTCCGGAGGGCTGAAAAGCAACCCAATGGGATGCCCAGAAGGGTCGCACCCCCGATCGCGGCCAGCACCAGGGCCAGGGTGTACGGCAGTTGTTCAAATACGATTTCAGACACTTGCCGGTCTGAAAATACGTCGATACCCAGGTCTCCATGTGCAAGATCATTGTAGAAACGGCCCAGCTGAACCAGCAGGGGCTGGTCCAGACCCATACGTTGCTTAAGCTCCGCCTTCAGTTCCGGCGAGGCCTTTGGGCCCAGCAGCACATTGGCCGGATCACCCGGCATCATGTGAATCATGGCAAACAGCAGACTGACCGCGAGAAACAGGATAAACAGGGCAAGCAGGCCGCGTCTTGTTATAAACCTGATCATTGGCCGTGGGGTTGCGAAGGTCTGAAACCACGCAGGATCGCGTACCCATCGGGTGAAAATGCAGGTTTTATGGACTTACGGATAATCTGTGGCATGACGCCATTGGTAATAAAGCGGTAGCAGCCCGATTCTTCCATCAGATCCTGCATCCGGTGATACATTCGGCTACGCTCGATCTGATCCGTTGTAGCCAGTGCCAGGTCATTGAGATGATCAAATTCCTCGTTGGAGAAACGTTCCCAGTTCCACTGCCCCAATTGCTGGCTGGTAAACCAGACCAGCGCATAATAGGGGTCAGCCCCCCCAATAAAACTTTGCAGGAACAGTTGTACGTCCTGCCACTGGTCACCGGCCTCTTCGGAACCCAGCGACATGAAGGTGCTGCTGTCCTGGGTATGGATATCAACCTCTATCCCGACCTTTTTCAGTGACCACTGGATCACCTGTACAGCAGTGACTTCGAGAGGGTCGTTATTGACATCAAGACGCAGACGCAGTGGCAAATCAACACCGGCTTGCGAAAGCAAAGACCTGGCTTTGTCTGCATTACCCTTCGGCGGAATCAGCGCGTGCTCCCGGTGACCCAGCATTCCCCGAGGGATAGGCCCCGTGGAGGGTTCGGCCAACCCGAACCAGGCGGCCTCGACCACGGCCTCCACATCGATTGCCCACTGGATCGCCTGCCGCACCCGGATGTCCTCAAGCGCTGGATTGGTCTGGTTCATACCCAACCAGTAGTTACGGCCTGAGGGGTGGATCTCAATGTAACTATCGGGTGGCATGTTCTTTTTGAATGGCTCCGTGGATTCTACTGAAATCTGGGCACAATCCAGTTGGCCGGCCTCGAATGCCATCTCCGAGGCCTTTTCATCTGTCATGGCGTAAATGTGGATTTCATCGAAGGCAGCCACGGGCCCATTCCACAACGGGTTTCTCTCCAGGATGGTCTTACGCATGGCCTGCCAACTCCTGAACAGGTAGGGACCAGAGCAGCAGGGTGGCTGGGTGGTGAAACGCCCACCCACTGAGGTCACGCCCTTACGTGACACGATACAGCAGGTGGAGCCTGCTACTGCGACCGGTATGAACGCAGCGTAGGGAGAATGTAAAACCAGGGTGCCCGAGTAGCGGTCATGTACCTCCACATGGGAGAAAGGACCCAGATCAGGGGCGTTGAGTACATTGTTGGCCGGGTCAACGATCCGTTCAAATGAAAACTTCACGTCATCGGCTGTCATCTCTCCAAAGCCATTGCTGAACATCTGCCCGGGTTTCAGGCGAAAGGTGTAGTGGGTATCATCCACAGCATCAAAAAACTCCGCAGCGCCCAGTTCCGTATCCCAGGTTCCATCAGATTTAAACTGCAGGAGTGTCTGAAAGATGGCCTCTCCGATCATTCCTTCAGCGCCCGATACCCCATGCGGCGGATCAAGCGTGATGATGTCCATGTAATTGCGAATGTGCAGTTGATTACCGCGGATCGCCCAGCTCAAACCGGGAATAGCAGTGGAGAGCGCGAGCCCCCCCAAAATGGTATGTCGCAGAAATTCACGGCGCCTGATACAAACCGGTCCTGGTTGTATTTTCACTCCCATTAGTCACCACTAGAGAAAAGACCGGTCAGAGTATAGGTGCTTGGAACGCAATAGTGCCAATCGTCATCGCGTAAGCGATTGTCCGGTTCGGGGTAATAGTCGTCAATGGGGACTCGTTGCAAATCAAATCGAAAGTGCTGGTTTGGTTGGCAACAAAGTTCACCAGAAACCAGTCAGCGGGGTGCAATGCTGTTGCCGGGTTTACCCGGTCCCAGGCGATTGGGGAAAGGAGACCGTGAAAGAGGAACCCATACCGGGTCGGGATTGAACATCTATACTGCCGTTCATTCTTTCAATCAATGATTTGGTAATTGCCAAGCCAAGACCGGTTCCAGGCTGGAGACGAGTGCTGGAAGAATCGACCTGCACAAACTGATCAAAAATTCGTTCCTGGTCACTTGCTGAAATACCGATGCCGTGATCATTGATACTGACACAAAATACAGCGGATTCCTCAAAAACTGAGATTTCAACATCTTCACCGGGGTTGGAGAATTTTGCAGCATTGGACAGCAGATTCATGATGATCTGCTTGAATTTGACCTCATTGATATTCACCATTGCCTCCGCCACGCGTTCTTCGAGTACATAATCGACCGAGAATGTTTTTGCATACCCTTTGCTGGTTTCGATGCCATCCCGTACCAGATTGATCAAATCGTGTGGCTGCATTTCAATTTGTAAATTGCCCACCATATTTTTCTCAAAATCCAGCAGGTCATTAATCAGAACAGCGAGCGTATCTGAATTTCTGATCGCCATGTCTAGCAATGTTTTGTTGGTGTCGTTCTGATCACACGTGCCGGTCGCTTTTAGCAGACCCAGGCTTCCCTTGATGGAAGTCAGCGGTGTTCTCAGTTCGTGATTTATCGTGGACATAAACTCGGACTTTGTCTTGTTGGCGATTTCTGCGATGGTTTTGGCTTTTTCCAACTCCAGGGTTCGTTCCAGGACTTTAGTCTCAAGACTATCATGGGCCTCCAGGAGTTCAAGCTCAGCCAACTTCATCGCAGTTATGTCCTGCAAAGTACCGAAGGTTCGAATGACCTTGCCCGTTTCATCACATAGTGGTTCGGAAACTTCGCGAACGAAAATAATCTCCCCGCTGCGACTGACAATCCGGTATTCGGTATCCAGTTCTCGTGCCTCGCGCATCGCCTGGTCGTATTCCGCTTTGTAGCGCTCACGGTCATCCGGGTGAGTCCAACTGGCATCCCCTTCGAGTGAGGTGACAGTACGCATGTATTCGGAATGGGACAAGCCATGCATTCTGGCGTGCTGATCTGAACACCATAACATGACATCATTAACGTCATCCCACACCCAGCTGCCAATACCGGCCAAACTCTCGGCCTGGTTGCGGATCGCCGCCTTCTCTTCAATCTCGGTTTCGAGAACTGCCACATATTTCCTGGTTTGGACCTGGGACAGCACCAGATTCAGGATTCCGGTTATTAGCCCGGTAAACACAGCACCATCGTTATCAAATTTGAGCACATCAATACCGGAGGGCAGTTTCTTCCCGGTGCTGTTTCCCAGGTTCAGAAACTCCAGCACCATAATCGTACAGTCGGGATTACAAAGTCTCAGCGCTTTCAACTTCTCACCATCAATCCAGGGGTTGGCATGGTGGCTGATGACTATGATGTCATAGGGTGTTGCCAGGTGGAGAGACAGACCATCGTCAACAGCTTCAACGGTATCCAGCGTGGGGGCGTGATCGTACTCCAGTGATGTACGTGAGGCCCATGTCTCTGAAGCATTTTTGATGAAAAGGACACGCGACTTGTCAGGCATGAAACACATATTGCCAGATATTCAGGTTTTAATGAACCTGACTCCCTGATTTGCAGTCGACGCAGGGTGATTTCTGACTCCGGACTTGCCCCTGGCATCAGGTTCATTAATTCTCTTACCCGCGCGACGCCTGTTTGTCGTTGCATACTTGCGTTGATCCATGACGCGGAATCAATCTGGCATCCGCCAGGTTCCGCGACTGTGGTGGATTTTGTGCGCCAGGATCATGTTCAGCGGGCTCGCATTCTGTCACGAACTGGTTGAGATCAGGTTGGTGCAGTTGAATTAATGAGTTGACGCCATAACAGCTCATTCTGGTACTTTGCCGTCACCCCCCTTATTCTGTAGTCTCCTGACTTTATCCGGTTGAACTGATTCCTGATGGAACAGGTGTGTCTATTTGACGCGTGAAAAGCTGTAACAAGAAAACAGAAAAAATCGTACCGGGCTTATTGCCGCTGGAAGATGCCCATGGAAAGTAACACAAAAGTATCACCCCGAGCGCTTCTGCTGGCCGTTTTGACAGCATTTCTGGTCGGCGTGCTGGGCTCTCTGGCAGTTCGGTCGCCGGGTGCGCCTGCTGAGCGGGTTGCCACCAGGAGTCAGGTTGGGTTCGAGTCTGTGCGCTGGCGGGCAACATCCTCCTTCTCGGGAAATTTGCCAATAATTGGAACCTTGTCTCAGCGTGTGGCTGATGACCTAATGGCAATGACCGGTGGGGCGTTTGAGATACAGGTCTTTGACCCGGGCAAGATCGTACCCGCCCTGGAAATTACGGAAAGCGTCAAGGAACGAAAAGTCCATGCCGGTTTTCAATGGGTCGGTTACGACCAGGGCCGTATCCCTGCATCTACCCTGATAGCCGCAGTTCCATTTGGTATGGAACCGATGGAGTTTTCAGCATGGTGGTATCACGGCGGTGGCCGGGAACTGGGTGAGGAACTGTATCGACCGCACAATGTCATGCCGATTCTTTGCTCGGTTGTGGGACCGGAGACCGCAGGTTGGTTTCGTGAGCCAATAGAGTCACTGGATGACCTGGTTG
Organism: Lysobacterales bacterium; assembly: GCA_014238945.1. Lineage (GTDB taxonomy): Bacteria > Pseudomonadota > Gammaproteobacteria > Xanthomonadales > SZUA-36 > SZUA-36. Next base: position 65,207 of record JABAAB010000089.1, on the reverse strand, counting down.
GTTTGAAAATCCGTTTTGCCGGTCTCGGTGGTAAAGTCCTGCAACGGCTGGGGGCGTCGGTCACAATGATTCCGGGCGGGGAGATATTCCAGGCATTGGAAAAAGGTGCGATCGATGCGACGGAATTCTCACTGCCGGTGATCGACAAGTTGCTCGGTTTCGGGCGGGTGGCCAAATACAACTACTTTCCCGGCTGGCACCAGCCATTCTCGTCTGCTCATTTACAGGTAAATCTTGATGTCTGGAATGAGTTGGAGGACAAGTCGAAAGCCATGGTGCGGGTCGCCTGCCGGGCTGCCGTGACGGAATCGATTTCCGAGGCGGAAGCCCTGCAGGGTGAGGTAATCCGTGAATTTGAGGAACAGGGCATAACGACCGGGATTCTTTCGATGGAAATACTCGAAGAATTGCGTTCAGTGACCCGGGAGGTCCTTGACGAGGAAGCGGGCAAAGACGCGCAATTTGCAAAAATACTTACATCGCAACGGGCGTTTTCCGAGACCTACCGTTACTGGAAAACAAGGGGATACCTGCCAAGGTCGTTCTGAGCAACATGGACAAAGACGCTTCAATACCCGGCGAAGTTCTGCCGCAGCGGGACCAGCTACCGCAAACCCGTGTGTCACGGGCAATCCATCGTTTTTTTGGGCACGTGCTCAAAATCCTGTCATGGATCTGGCTTGTCCTGATCGCAGTTGTGGTGATCAATGTAACCATGCGTTACCTGTTCGGAGAAGGCCGAATAGAGTTTGAGGAGATACAGTGGCATCTTTACGCCATTGGATTCCTGATCGGATTGGGCAGTTGCATGGACAGCGACAGTCATGTACGGGTCGATGTTTTTCATGAACGGATGAGTCTTCGCACACAGGCGTGGATCGAGGTTTATGGTCTGCTGCTGCTGTTTTTGCCGTTTGTTTCGGCCCTGTTGATATTTTCGGTGCCGTTCATAAGCTACTCCTACGGAATTTCAGAAGTTTCGGATGCGCCGGGGGGGCTTCCGTTTCGATGGGCCATCAAGAGTTTCCTGCCGCTGGGAATGTTACTTTTGCTGGCCGCAGGAATCAGCCGTCTGACACGCGCATGGTCTTATCTTTTTGGCTGGCCTCACCGTGTCGATTAACGATTTCCTGTCCATCCTGATGTTCGTATCGTTCATCGGCCTGATTCTCACCGGTTTCCCCGTAGCCTGGGTGCTCGGTGGCCTGTCCATCTTATTCACCGTCTTTGCAATTGTCCTGGACGTGGACCTGGGATTCACCATTGGAGTGGACTGGGCCTACACTTCCCTGAGTGTCAATCGGATTTGGGATGTCATGAAGAACTGGGTGCTGGTGGCGCTCCCCTTGTTTATTTTCATGGGTCTGATGCTGGAACGATCTGGTATTGCCAATGATCTGATGTCAAACCTGACCCGCGTGTTCGGGCGGGTGCGGGGTGGTCTGGCGATTACCGTAACGATCATCGGTGTCCTCTTGGCTGCCACCACCGGCATCATCGGTGCTTCCGTGGTTCTGTTGGCATTACTCGGTTTGCCGGTGATGCTGAAGAGCGGTTACCGCCCTGAATTGGCATCCGGTACGGTTTGCGCGGTGGGTACCCTGGGTATATTGATTCCGCCCAGCATCATGCTGGTGCTGATGGCTGACCGTCTGGCAATGGCCGTGGGTGACCTGTTCATGGGTGCGGTGGTTCCAGGGCTGATTCTTGGTGCGCTCTACATCGGCTACTTTTTGGTACTTGGACGACTGGACAGCGGCGCCTTGCCTGTCCCCGAGGATACCGAGCCTGTAAACCTGGCCGCCATCGCAGGTGTCTTTCGTGCAGTACTGGCACCATTTGGTCTGATTCTCGCGGTGCTGGGCAGCATATTTTTCGGAATAGCTACACCCACCGAAGCCGCTGGGGTAGGTGCCTTCGGAGCGGTACTGTTGGCAGCATTCAGACATCAATTGAGCAACAAGGTGCTAAATGATGTATTGCAACAGACCACGACGACCACAGCGTTCATTTTCGCAATATTTGTTGGTGCAACTGCGTTTTCACTGGTGTTGCGTGGACTCGGTGGTGACGAGCTGATCGAAGATGCCCTGATGGGATTACCCTTCGGACCGACGGGAATAGTCATAACGATATTATTTGCTACTTTCGTGCTCGGTTTTTTTCTGGATTGGATAGAAATCTCGTTAATTATCCTGCCGCTGGTGGCACCCGTGGTGCAGAGTCTCGGTTTTGATCTGATCTGGTTTACCGTTCTATTTGCTGTTTGCCTGCAGACTTCATTTCTGACACCGCCGGTTGGTTTTGCAATTTTCTATTTGAAAGGGGTGGCACCGGAAGGAATTGATGTACGCACCATCTATCGCGGTGTACTGCCGTTCATCCTGCTGCAGCTGCTGGGTCTGGCCCTGATTTTTGTCTGGGAGCCCTTGGTCACCTGGCTGCCTGCGCAGGCCTATGGGTAAATGGTTCTTGACGGGTGACACCCCTCATGACGAAAGTGATTTCGATGCGGTAATGCCATCGAACGGGTACTGTTTGAACGATCAGGAAGTTCCCGTGGGCCAGTCATTCTTCTGCATCCAGGCTCAGTTGCAATATAACTTTGAACCTTTCTATAATCTTTGCTTAGGTTATGCGGCCTGCGGGTTCTGCCCGGGCGGCATTGAAATCCAGAATCTTTCGGGCTGACAGCTATTGAAAATTGATATCAGGACCCTCGCAGATCACACCCACCAGGCCATCGGCCTGCACATGGGTGAGGATGGCTCTTCGTGGTTTCGCCGGAGCAAATTGTTGACCGGATGTCCCGGTCGTCGAAACTGCGAATAGTCGTCATATTTTGCAATGTACCTATCTGATTCAAACACCGACTCAGCACAGAGCACTACCGAAATTGTTGGGCCTTTCACCGAGATGGTGCAGCAAACCAGCAGTTTTGTATGGGAGATTCTGGCCGCAAATACGCCAAGAGATCTGCACTGGAGGGTTATCCTGCTCACGGTGACCATCGCAATCCTGATCTGGCTGATACGCGGTGGACATGGATCCAAAGGTGTAGATGGCCGCGAGCGGAAAGCCGGTCTGCCTGAATTCCTGCTACCCCGTGCCATTTATACCCATGTATCCGCTCGGGTGGATGTCTGGTTGTGGGTGACAGAGCGGGTATTGCGTCCATTCTGGGCGGTCGGTTTATTCGCCATCGTCGGTCCGGCGACCGAGCAGACGGTCATCGGGTCATTGCAATGGATTTTTGGTGCAACACCTGCCCTGCAGTCAAACCTTGCCTGGATGCTGCTTTACAGCCTGGTCATTGTGCTGTGTTACGACCTTGTTTTTTACGCCACGCATTACACCATGCACAAGGTACCGGCGCTGTGGGCCATCCACAAAATTCACCATTCGGCCGAAGTGTTGACACCGCTGACACGCTATCGGGAACACTTCGTCGCCGGTCCCATCTGGGCTACCGGGAGTGCGCTCAGTTTTGGTTTTGCCGGAGGTATTTTTGCCTACCTGTTCGATGGGGGAATCACGGCAGCAACATTGTTCAATGTCGGTTTTTTTGCGCTGTTGTTCGGTTTTAACGGCTCCTTCCGGCACTACCACGTTCAATTTCACTATCCACCCTGGTTGTCCAAATGGCTGCAAAGTCCGGCCATGCATCATGTTCATCACAGTTATCTGCAACAACACTGGGACGCCAATTTTGCCGCCATTACCAGCATCTGGGACCGGATGTTCGGAACGATATATATCCCTGAAAAGGATGAATACACCCCCTGGGGTATTGGCCCAGACACACAGGACCAGTATCGGTCTTACTGGCAAAACACCGTCGGGCCATTCCGGGACTGGTACCGGATGATCACCCGTGGCGCCTCCCCCCAGGCTGGTGCTGAGGTCAAGCAGGGCGAACCAGGGTCATAGTTCAGCAGGGCGTTCAGACCAGGGCCAGACTGCCCCGTCAGAGTGTTTCTTCCACCCACCACCGTACTCCTGTATTGCGTGGTCATGATTGCTGCGGTTGAAGTTTCATTGTTCCTGACATGCAGCCATATGGCTGCATATAGTTATTAACGATGGACAAGATTTTCAAAGCCATGGCAGACGCCACCCGCCGCGCCCTGCTGGACCGGCTTTTCGACCACCCGGGCCAGACATTGAATGCACTTTGTGAAGGAACCGCTATGCGCCGTCAGTCAGTTACCAAGCACTTGAAATTGCTCGAAGACGCGGGACTGGTCGTGATCAAATGGCAGGGAAGGAAAAATTGCACTATCTCAATCCGGTCCCGATCGCCAGGGTCGGTCGACGCTGGATTGATAAATTCTCAGTCCGCAAATCCGCAGCGATTTTGAATCTGAAAGAAGCCCTGGAAAAGGGAAAAATACAGGAAGAAACCGATGAATGACTTGAAATATGTCTATGAAACCCTGATTGCCGCATCGCGTGAAGACGTATGGCAGGGCCTGACTCTAGCCGAATTTACCCGGCAGTATTGGCATTCAACAAGGGTGGACAGCGACTGGACCGTGGGTTCAGGGATAAGGTTCCTGGTCGATGGTGAGCACGGAGATGAAATCGGTTGTGAGGGCACCATTCTGAAATCCGATTACCCAGCAGAGCTTTCCTATACCTGGCAGTTCCCGCGTAACCCCGTTACACGGGATGAAACCCCGTCCCGCGTGACCTTTTTTCTCGATGCCGTCGGTACACATACCAGGCTCAGGGTGGTTCATGACCGTTTTCCCGACGACAGCAAGATGCATCCCATCGTGTCAGGTGGCTGGATGTACGTGATTGCCGGTCTGAAAACTTTGCTTGAGACCGGTAAGGCCGTCGATTTTTCGAAATTCATGTAACCGCTTCGTGTCGCACTGTTGACGGGTTCATGCAGTAGCCCGCACGTTCTGCGTTGTGGAAATATTTGTTCTCCCATTTCTCAATACCCCCTGTTTTGTGGCAATATGGCGCTCAAGCGACCCCGAAGAGTGGCGGGTGTCCTGATATATTCTGACGTTTGACCAAAGTGTTGTCAGTGGGTTGATGTTTCATGACTTCCAGGTTGACCGAAAAATTCCAAGCTGATTTTTAGTTGGTTCGACTGTGCACATTTCAGCAAATGTGTCCGGCGCTGAATTGAGTGAGTGTCCGGGTCAATACAGAAAATATAATCGCTCTGGTATAACAACAGTAGGGAGATACACTATGAATACCCAGGCAAACAAGAACAGTTACAAAGCTAGTTGGTTCATCATTTTAATGGCGGGAATGATTTTCTCTGCTACATCAGCAGCGGCGTCACCCGTCGTGAAAATAAAGGTAAACGCTAATGAAACAGCCCTTGAGTTTGACTCCGAGGTGGGGACCGGAAACTGCGCCGGGAAAAACCAGGGTGATGTTTGCGTACCGCATGACCATCCAAAAGACAGGATTCACTTTCAATTGGTTGGCAATAAGACTTGCACGGCGGATAGTCCAAGTAACTGGGAGTTGACCCGGGTTGTGCTTGCTCCTGATTCTGTAGACAAACCCGACACTAACGGCTGGGGTAATATCAGCAACGAGGCCGTGTCGGATTTCAATGCGGTAAAGACGTCGGGTGTGGTCGCTACGGTTAACCCCACCGGTCCGAACCAAATCACCATTGAAGATAAGAACGAGTATGCATTGACTGTCTGGTACAAGGTCGAGGCTGAGTGCGACGGCACCACCATCCAGTACGACCCGCGGATCAAAAACGGTGGTACGGGTTAGCCCTGCAGGCTGCGGTCGGCCAGTCCACCGTTGGCTTTAATCAACCAAATCCTGAACAACGCCATCATTGGCCGTTTCGAATGGATGCCTGACAAGGTGCCCGCCCTGCAAAAAGCAGGGGCGGGCACTGCCGGATAAACTGGAGCAGCAGGCCGTGCCCGTCGTGCGATTGGTTAAAACGCAGTTTTGGCTGGAAGTCAGATGGGGACACATAGATCAGGTGTGTTCCACGATCCCGTTTTGGTGAAACATTGATTTTCCGTTGTTCCGCAACCCTGATCATTGGCGATGCACTTTCTTGCCTGCTATGCGTAAAGATGAAATTCTGCTAGATTTCAGGATCACCCCTCTCAAAGCGTGACCCCATGTACTCAAGACGTCGTTTCTTACGCACCGCTACTGCTCCAGCCGCCGCTACGATGCTGGCAACCACATTCAATGCGAAGGTATTTGCCCAGTTTGTAGAGCAAATGTCTACAAATTCGGGTAGCCCGGAATCTATTGCGAGGGATGAGAATTTCTGGATTGGGGTCCAGCAGTCATTCACGGTGGATCGCAGTTTGGTAAACCTGAATAACGGTGGGGTGAGTCCTGCACCGGCCATCGTCCAGGAAGCGATGAAACGACACCTCGATTTTATGAACGAGGCACCCGTTTACACTATGTGGAAAGTCCTTGAGCCACAACTGGAAGGTGTCCGCCAGAGACTGGCTCGTGAGTTCGGTTCGTCTGCGGAGGAAATTGCCATCACACGTAATGCCTCTGAGGGGCTCCAGATCTGTCAACTGGGTATTGATCTGCAGGCAGGCGACGAAGTCCTGACCACGACCCAGGATTATGGCCGCATGATAAACACCTTCAAGCAACGTGAACGTCGAGAAGGGATCGTCCTGAAGCAGTTCCAGATCCCGGTGCCCGCGGAAGACCCGGACGAGATCGTTCGATTATTTGAACAGAACATCACGCCCAGGACCCGGGTGATCCTGATGTGTCACATCATCAATCTCACGGGTCAGATTCTTCCGGTCAAGGGCGTGGTACAGATGGCGCGAAAACGGGGTATCCCAGTCATTGTCGATGGCGCGCACTCATTCGCCCATTTTGCCTTTAAACACGAGGACCTGGATTGCGACTATTTTGCGACCAGTCTGCACAAATGGTTATTGGCACCAATTGGCACCGGCATGCTGTATGTGCGCAAGGATAAAATCAAGGACCTGTGGCCAATGCAGGCATCAGCCGAGCGCCAGGATGAAGACATACGCAAGTTCGAGGAAATCGGTACCCACCCTGCAGCCAATCACAACGCCATTTCAGAAGCGCTGACCTTTCACCAGGGAATTGGCGCTGAACGCAAGGAAGCACGGCTTCGTTATCTTAGAGACTACTGGGCGATGCGTTTGCTGCAACATGATCGCATTCGTTTGAACACCAGTCTTAAGCCTGAGTTTTCCTGTTGTATTGGAAACGTGGATATCGAGGGCATTGATACCTCGGCCGTGGGTCGTTATATGTGGGATCAGCACCGGATCATTATCACACCGATCAAACATGCTGAGTTCGAAGGTGCCCGGGTTACCGCCAATGTCTACACCACCATGGAAGAACTCGAGCGTTTTTGTGATGCAATGGAGTACCTGGCAGACAATGGAATTCCCCCACAATATCTGAACGAGGTATGAGAGAACCCGGTTAAACCCACAAAGTCCGGACCGTGTGACATCATTACTTGGGTGAAAATATGACTTCCCATTTGTCCCTTTCCGGTGGAAATTGCTCACCATGGATCCATGGTCTTGTGAAGCTTTTGAGCGCAAAATTATTTTCAGTTAACACAACATAACCGTCATGCGGTTGTGTATACAAATCGCCTCTAGACTATATGTTCCCTAATCCCGGCTGCCTTGTTTTGGGTCATGAAAAATGTATTGGGGCTGCCTGTTTCCTGCGCCCTGAATTTCCCATCATAAAATGCATAGTACAGGTATCCCAGGCCGCCCAGGTAGTCAACAATCTGTTGGTCTGGATCCTCGATTAACAATACGGGTTCGTTGGCCCGAATTGTTTGTTCTCCACCTATAAGTGCCTGATATTCATATCCTTGTATATCCAGTTTAATGAAAAATGGATTCAGGTTTAATTGATCCAAGGTCTTAATTTCACAATTCGCTTCCCTTAAAGTGAGGTGCGACTCTTTATAGCGGTACAGGTGATCCTTCAGCCAGAGTTTTGGGTTTTCCTTGTCAAAAGAAGAAAGACCGTCAAACATCCATTTTCTGTAAAATGGGATGTATAATTTTTGTTCACTGGCTTTGTCTCCAAGGCCAAATTTGTGCACATGCACCTGGTTTTTCTTGGTGAACAGATGTTCCAATTTTTCACTGAGCGCGGGATTGGGTTCAAAGATATGAATCAAACAGTTTTCAGCATATAGCATTATCGCGTCCGTGCTTTGTCCCCGGTTACCACCAACGTCCAGAAACAGGGCCTGATCCAGGCCCGGGAAATATTGAATGGCCCTGAAATCTGATTCAAAGGGTGTTTTGAGTATACGTCTGAGGAACCGCACTACAGTGAATTTGGTTTCGAGGAACATGGGAAACCAGGTTTGCAAGGTACGGATCAATCTCTTCATTTGTTTGTCTACACTTTCATTGTCTTAGTAAATCCAAAACCATCATCGTCAATTGCAGCATATAGATTACCCAACCCATCATACATTTCTGGAATTCTGCAGAATTGAGTCACAAAGCGACTCTCCACAAAACGGCAATTAATGGTAGCTACCAGTTGCTGCATTTTTAGGGATTGGAAATTTGCGACCAATGGAACATGTGGGAATATGTATCAGGGTGCGCATTCAGATTGGATTGCACCAGTACAGCCGACTGATTCGGAAGCGTGCGGTTGATGAATCGGTTCAGGGCCTGTTGTCCATCTATGACCTGGTGCCAGGAACAATTGCAGATTTCCGACCAGTCCAGATAGTGCCCGGCATCGGTTGTGCCCAAGACCCGATCCACAAATACACCGTAAATTACATACTCTGAAAAATGCAGTTGATTACAAAGTGCCTGCTTCCAGGGCTTTCCCGTGCTTTCTTCGATTCTTTCAAGAAGCTTTATCAATACATCTCGCCGCCAGGTATTGAGCTGGCTGATATAGTCAAATTTACAATGGTCATTGCCCTGCAATGAAAACAGCCTGGCAGCGTGGTGATCCCAATGCTTGTGTCGACGATCCTTATGGTCCTCGCCTTTTTTTGGTGTCCTGAATAAGCGGACCCTGTCATCTTTAAGGGTTGATCTGGCATCAAATGGTCGAACAAAAAACACGTCCGAATCAGCAAACATAAAAACATCGGCCTGACTCCATTCTGCTACTGACAGCTTTACAATCTGCTGCAGTATCCAACCCCGGACCGGGATGGTGCGCTCACTAAGCCACCATTTCCTTGACCAGGGCAGATGGTGTAACCAGGAGGGGAGAATTTCTTCCTTTACCACCACAGAGCACCGCGTGCTCTCCAATGGTGAGAACAATTCCCTGTCCTGGCGATCGACCACCAGGAAGTGGTTTTCAATACCGGTGACGTAAGTTTCAATGCTCTCGCAGAGTACTTTGCAGCGATCAAAGTCGGGAGCATAGGAAGGGGTAATCAGATCGATTTTCATGAGGTCGCTACTCCGGAGAATTCCTTCCAGGGAACGCGTCTGGAGCACACGTTCTGGAGTAACTCAACATCGGAACTGAAATAGTCCACAAGCTTCAGGCGTGTGCCTGGATCAATGGTATCGGGCAGCTGTTTTCTTACATTGAGCTGTTCATACCAGTAGTTAATGTTGCCACGTGTCTGCTCGGGTACCAGGTGCCAGAGGGACCTGAACCAGTCCTGATCACGGAGGAAATGCTTCCATGTCTCAGGGATGATTCTTTTGGTGCCACCTGTGTGATAGACCTTGCCGACATTTGCGGGGATTATTTGACCGTCTGCACCGATAAATTCCAAAGCTGTCCTGACCGTTTCATCGGGGTTATTCTTCAGGTCATTCATATAGAGCACCAAAATCCTGTCATTTTCAAAATACCGGCGATACAACTCAAGTACCCGTCCATACTCGCCCCAGGCCAGATAGTATTCCTCTTCGCAGTTTTTGATACCGTTCTCGATTTGAGCATCCGGAGCAGCGAGATCAAAATGCTGATGGTGAATAGAACGAAGGTCATCAACCGCCTCGGGGAAGCTTCTGTTCTCGGTTCCACGTCGAACCGCCATCCGATAATGTGAATAGGCCCGATCCACGGGGTTTCGCAACAGGGCGATTAACCTGGTATTGGGCATATGCTGCGCTATCCGTGCGGGTACACGCTGGTCGGACATGTATTGGGGAGATACCGTACCCCAGAACTGCCCCGAGGTGGAGGGATCAAAGCGGGTCCTGGCGAAGTCCTCCCAGCCCAGGCTGTAAAACCTGTCTTCGCTGAAAAAGGGTGCTTCCTTGTCAGCCGGCATATTTATCTCCGGATGTTGTTGCAGGTAACGAAACAGGGAAGTTGTCGCAGATTTCTGGGCACCAATTACGATAAAGTCAAGGGTCTTCATATGATTTCACTGTGTCTGAAGTTGAAGGGGAATATTTTCATCGGTTGATCCTTTTTTAACCGATGCGCTGATCAGGCTCTCCGAGACCAGCAAGGAACCAACATTCTTTATGGTTATGGTCATTGTGAAACCAGCGGCCAGGCCAGTCATACCAAAATTCAACCCCCCGGCCAGGCACAGGGGAATGCCAATCAATATGGTGCAAAGAGCCACAACCAGTTCAAGCCTGCTCTTGCCGATCATGTTCAGATGCAGACCAGGTACACCGGTAGCCGCATTGATCAATTGGCCGGCAGCCAGTATCAGCAGCAGGTTTTTCGAACCGCTGAAGGCCTCTCCAAATATGGCGAGAATGTGTTGTCCAAAGAAAAAGCAGATCAGCAGGAATGGCAGGTAGATAAGAGTGGATATGATCCTGGCCTGTTTCAATTCACGTCTTACACTATTTGATTCCTGGCGAGCATGGGCGGCAGCGATTCGCGGACCAAACCAGGCGGACAACACCACCAGAAGCGTGGTGGACACGGCAACGATTCGATAGCTGACCGCGAAAATTCCAATCGAGTCCGCACTGGCAATCAGGGGCAACAGGTAGAAAGGAAGATTGATGATGATGACATTTGCGACCACGCCACCCCATATATTATATCCGTCAGGCTGGAATACCTTTTGGGCCACTGCAGGTACGGGACTCTGCTTCGGAGAGGTGCCACTTCTTAGCCAATACAGAAAAAAGGACACTGCGGTAATGGCCAGGACCACAATGTGAATCGAAACCACCACCATGGGATCGGGAGAATCGGTATTCAGGAAATACACAAGACTTCCGACCAGAAACAGTACCGGCAAGCCCAGGGATTCGACAGTCACGGCCAGCTTTGGTCGTCCCTCAGCCTTACGGTTTTCGAGGAGTATACGAAACAGGGCAAAAAACAGACTCCCGGTCAGGGCAAGCTGAAGATAGATGGGTAAACCATAGCCCTGGTAGAACATATGTGTAACCCATGGGAGAAAAAAAGTACCCAAAGCCAGTAAAACCAGGAAAATGCTCGCGGTCAGAAGCAGTGTGCTCTTGACGAGCGCCTTCGCGGACCCTTTGTCACCGGTCGCACGAAGTTGCGATACCCGGCGCATGGTAGAAACTGGCAGACCCAGGCCACCACCATCGGCAATGGTGACCATCCAGGAACAGTACAACTGGTAAATGCCGATCGTGGCGGGGCCAAACACGCGGGCCAGAAATATATTGACAACCAATTGGACCAGGACACCGGAAGCCCGCAGAAAAACGATACTGAACAGCTGAGACCAGGAGCGACGTAGCTTCCCATCGGGGATGTTTATGAGGTTACGCAGACTTTTCATGTCGAAGCAACGGGTGTTGGGGGTAAGCAAGGAGTGTCACGCTGATTGGTGGCCGACTCTTTTTTCCGGAACTCGTTCAATACACAGGCACTGAAGCCAAGTGTGATCCCCGCTGCTGTCAGTCCCTGGCCCATTGCCAGGCCCGGCCACAATACGATATTAATGGACATGACCGTCATGAATACGGTCAGTGCCTGGTATATCGGATTGGGTTTGCCATCGAGAGCCAGGGCCATCCAATGGGCTCGTGCTGCTTTGAGAAGAAGCGTGGGGCAGGCAATGATGTAAATCAGCGCACCCAGGGCTCCGTATTTGAACATGATGCCCACAATTCCCAGATCGGACGGAAAAAACTTTGGATTAAACAGGTCCTGGTAGGTAAGCGTATAGGCACTTGACTGGCCCCAACCGATCAACCAGTTTGATTTGAATTCGGTGAGTGCCAGGCCAAACGCTTCCATCCGAACACCTGCGCCATGGGCACCTTCCACGTAACCAAGCATCGGATCCATCAATACGTAGCATGCAATGGGCAGGATCGGCACCAGGGTGATCACCAGGTACAGGTTCGCTCGCCGACGCCAGAGAAATGGATAAAGAATCAGGGAGACCACGATACCGGCTGCCACTGCCCGCAGGATCACCAGTGACCAGATGAACACGGACAGGCAGATGCCGGCAAATGCCAGTAGCTTCATGGGAACACTTGACTTGCCGGTTAGGGTAAAGAAACAAATCAATGCAAGGATCATGACGGCATAGGTTGGTGGTTTTAGTCTGAATCCCCTGACCTCATCAAAGGTGACCAGGTGGTGAGTGAACTGATCATCAGAAAAATAGGCAGCTTTCAGATCCAGTGTGAAGTAGAAAAACAGGTAACTGAAGGCGGCCAGTACCAATCCCGCAATCATGGCACGTCCGATGTGGTCAAGTTGGAGTCCACTCCTGTACAGCAGGTATATGGTTGGAGCGATCAGCAGCAACAGGAACTCCCTGGAAGCAAGAAGACTGGGCAGAAATGACTGCCCGGCTTTGAAAGAAAATATCATCGACCAGAACACCATGATGAAAGCAACGAATGACAGGCAAGTGCTTACCCAGAAAAACCATTGGCCACTGCTTAACCTGAAGGAGGACAGGTAGAGTGCGATAATAAACAAACCCAGGATGACGGCTATTCCCAATTCCTGTGTTCGATTGTGCATAAAGAATTTACCACCGCCCAGGCCGGCAAATATGGCAAAACACAGTGCAACAAGGACCAGACTGCTCAGATTGAATCGCATTCCTGCCACCGTGATTTGCCAAGGAGAATTTTCATGATCAAAGCGGCTTTGTCCCATTGCCTGCGACGCATGCGGTTGAATGCCTGCAATACGGTGTATCCATAAGCTATGGGTATTGCCACCGGGTTGAAGGTTTGAATAATCTTCAACTTGTTTCTGAACGTATAGAAATCGGAAAACAGCGAGGAAGGACGGTCACCTGATTCAGAACCGATGCTGGCCCCTTCCTTGTGGTAAATTCTGGAATCCTCTGCGTACACCGGTTCATATTTACCTTCTGCGCGCAGGCTCCAGTCCACTTCCTCGTAATAGAGAAAATATCGCTCATTCATCAATCCAATATCTTTGATAAAACTTGTCGGAACCAGGCAGGACACGGCCACAATGTAAGTTAGCTGATTCTCGTAATGCCGGTGATTGATGGCAACCCTGTCATCAATATCACGACCGAGTGATCGTGAAGCGACCCCGGTCCAGCGGTTGAACCTTGAGCCCCCAAGAGCCTGGATCACGGTTGGATCGGTGTAGTAGAGAACCTTGGAGCCACAGATTGAAGGCCGGGGATGATTTTGAACCCTGGTGAGCATCGCAGTCAGGGAATCCGCGTCCACAACAGTATCGTTGTTTACCAGCCAGATATAGTCGAATCGTCCGCTGTTCATGGCATAGCGAATGCCCACATTGTTTGCACCGGCAAATCCCAGGTTGCCCCCGGTATTAACCAGCAATAAACACGGATCGACAAGCGCAGGGTCAGATGCGTCTTCTACCCTGGCACGCTCCACTGTCTGTATGGAAATCTCTGCCGGCCTTTTTGATGCCAGCAAGTTGTTTGTGATGGATTCCTTGGAAAAAAAAGGCAGGTAATTTCCACCTGCCCATTGTTGAATTTTCTCGATTGATGAATCCGAAGATTGGTTGTCACAAACGACGATCTGATAATTTTGGTAATTGAGTCTGGTCAAAGTCTCGAGACATTCAATGGTATCGTCACCTCCATTCCAGTTGACGAGAATGATGCATATATTGGATTGGATATCCGGAGTCATTTCTTTATGCCGCATCGTCGAGAACCTCCTGGACTGTTCCGGGAATCAGCACATCCAGGGTTCTTTGCATCTGGTCAAAGGTTCTTTTCCAGGTAAATTGCCTGGCTGCTGTACGTCTGGAATTCAGTGCCAGTCTCTCCCAGGTATCCTTGCATCCCAGAAGCGTACTGACATGATCAGTCATCTCTTGAGCACTATCAGCTATGGCCAGTTCCCGCAAGTGATTGACCTCCAGGCCTTCTACGCCCACTGATGTTGTTACTGTGGGTATTCCGCGGGTCATCGCATTGATGACTTTCACCTTGATGCCGCTGCCCATTAACAAGGGCGCAATAAATACGCGGCTGGATTTGATCCAGGGCTCCAGGTCTTCCTGAAAACCCTGCAAGGTCACCCGACTTTCTTTGGAAGTTAATTCAACCAGTCGCTGGTCCGGGTTAGCACCAACAATATTAAATTCGAGATCCGGATACTCGTAATTCAAAGTGGGCCATGATTCATTGAGAAACCAAAGAAGTCCCTGGACATTTGGCTCCCATTTCAGATGACCAACGTAAAGCAGTGACCGGCTGGTAGTGTCCCATTTCAGGCGGGGAAGTTTCAGTTGCCGGTCATCTCCGAGATGCATGGTCGGTGCGAGTTTACTCACTTCAACACCGATTTCGGAGAGTTTATTCATATCATTTGGTGCCGCATAAACGAGGTCAGCACGATTGCAGACCCCGGCCTCGTATTTCTTAACCCGCTTTGACTCGAGCCATGCCGCGACGCGGAGCCCGATGCCATTTCCGAACCTGGCATAGCTCTCCCATAGAACATAATAGGCATTGTGCTGATGCAAAATGACCGGCTTTTTAAAATCTGAGGGTATGTATTGCATCATCTCGTAGTGATCCACGAACACCGCATCGTAGTCATCGATACATGCACGTATGCTGCTCGCGAATTTCAGGCTGCGGGTCCGGTAAACATTTAGCGGAAGACCCAGTTGAATGCTCTTGAGCAAATTCACGGGGGACCTGGAGATGTCAATGGCCTCGGAAATGAACCTGTTTGCCAGACCGGTTTCCTTGAACCCGGGAAGATGATCCATATCATCTCCTTTGAGCAGACAGCCAACATCCAGTTGATAACGCTGGTGCAGGTGTTCCACCAGTTTTGAACTCTTGATACGTCCACCACTATATGGCGGCCACGGCAGCTCCGGTGTAAGGAAAAGCAATTTGCCCACATTATTCTCCTGTTCAAGATCGCATAAATAAATTTTTACCAGATTGTGAAAGCAATACTCGTGCCATCTGTCAAAGGCGAGGAGAATCAAGCTGATCAGGACAAAACCCTTGTTCGCAACCGCAGCAGGTCTGCGTTATGCATTGCAGACTGCTAATCCACTTCTATTTTGCATGCACAGATCGGAATACCCCTGCGGGTTGATACCCGTTCTAATTTGCCGGATATGTTGACTAATACTGACGTGCAGGCAGGAAAAGAGGAGCTGGCATCCAAATTGCATATCTCAATACAGGAACTTACCCGGTCAATTTTTGACGAACACAATTTCACCGGGCCAAACAATGGATTTACACATATGGACAGAGATGAACGCGATGATAAGAACACATTCCGATAACTTGATGCTGGCTGGCCCCCTGCTGGTGGTGGTACTGATTCACGACCCCTCCTTATATATAACCCGCCAGATTGAGTTGGCTGCAACATGAATATCTCAACTATTTTGAAGTGGTTAAACCGCGGTCTGCATCCTGTACTTGTGATTGCATGGAATTTACGTCTCATGTGGTGCGATATAACCGGCAAAAAACTGACCGGTGCTCAAGTACTCGTCTGGTACCGGGACAAAGTTCTGGTAATCAAAAATTCCTACCGTAAAGGCTATTACCTTCCCGGAGGAGGGATATCACGAAATGAAGAGCCCATCTCCGCGGCCGTACGGGAACTGATGGAAGAAACAGGAATCACGGTGACGGAGACTCAGCTACACCCACTGGGCCCAGTGAATTACAAAATTCAGGGGGTACCTGTGTGTGACCACATATTTGAAGTGAAGCTGCAGGACTACCAGGCTCCAAGCGTGGACGGGCGGGAAGTGACAGGGGCCTGGTTCTGGAAATGTTCGATAGCACGCAAAGTTCCCCAGCTACAGCATCTGCGTCGTTTCATGCGGATAAAACAGTCCTTCAGAAACCATTTATTAAACGTGTAAACACGATGGAATGTACAACTTCTGGCAGTAGTTCCGGTGCTCTCACAGCCCACACGATTAAAGAGCCGTATCGGAACTGTTGCCAGAGGAGGTATTTCGGCAGCCCCCTGCACACACGGCCTGCATCAAGACCGGGAAAGTTAAATCAGCCCTCGTGACCGGATTATCATTTTAGTCATTGGCATACCGCCGATCAGCAGTTCTCCTCAGTGCTCTGGATTTCAAATCGATCTCTATTCAAGCGTGTCAAAACCGGGGTGGTCCGGCCGGATTCAATCCCGGATAGGTCCGATATCGATACCCATGTACACCGTATTGCAAATTGAAAAATGACCTCGGGGTATTTCACATCATGATTCGCAAATTGCAATTATTGGTGGATGTGGGTATCGGATGTAAAGCATAACTATTTGAAAATAAACAATAAATAATTTTGGCAAGGATTTTGCTATGAAAACGATCAATCGTTATTAATTTGTGGGCGTAAAACATCATGAAAAGTTACCTGAACATACCTATTAGAAGTTTTGGTATCACCCTGCTCTTGTCGGGACACTTTGCATCCCTTGACGTTTATGCCCAGGATTTCGATCCCCTTGTATTACCCCTTGAAGCATTACAGGAAACACAACAGCTAAGCAGTGCACCCAGTGGACAGGATGATCCACTGTCAGATCTTTTAAATACACGACTCCAGATTGACCCAGTTGAGGAGACGGGTCCCTCACAGGTGGAAGCCGAGATTGCAAAAGGTCTGGATGAAATAACACTGGAAGAAAAGATACAAAATCAACGTATTCAAGATGAACTCAGTCAATACGGCTACGATTTTTTTTCCTCCATACCAACCACCTTTGTTCCAGTTACCAATCTTCCCATCCCTTCTGACTACCATGTAGGACCCGGAGACACGATCGTTGTCCAGCTCTATGGGAAGAAGAATGTTGAATATCGTCTCGTCGTTCAGCGTGATGGGCGTTTGTTAATCCCTGAGTTTGGACCCCTGGAGGTTACGGGAATGACCTTCAGCGAAGTTAAAGAATCCATAAAGCAACAGTTTTCACAAGGGGTTATCGGAATCAATACCGTGGTCACAATGGCTGAACTGAGAACCATTCATGTCATTCTGGCAGGGGAAGCTGTCAAGCCGGGTCGTTATACGGTCAGTGGTCTGTCTACCTTGTTTAATGCCTTGCTCAATAGCGGTGGTGTGAAACGCACAGGTTCCTTACGCAACATTCAACTCAAGCGAATCGACAGGACCGTCACGACTTTTGATTTGTATGATGTCTTGCAACATGGGGACTCCAGCAAGGATGTCCGCCTGGAGCACAACGATATCATTTTCATACCCACAATCGGCGCAACAGTGGGTGTTGGTGGGGAAATACAAAGACCGGCCATTTACGAATTGAAGAATGAAAAAACCGTCGGAGAGTTGATTGCAATGGCAGGCGGTGTTCTGCCCACTGCCTCCATTCAGGATTCCCACATTGAACGGATTACAAAGGATAGCTATCGCACCCTGGTCGAGTTGCGTGGGGCTAAAACCAGTGATCCCCGACAACTGAAGATCCCCATACAAGACGGGGACGTGGTGAGGGTTTTACCCGTAATGGATACGATGCGGGATGTTGTTTTACTGTCAGGACATGTAAAAAGACCGGGTGGATACCAGTTCAAACCAGGGAAACGCATCAGCGACCTGTTTTCCCATGTAAATGATCTGTTGCCCAACGCTGATTTTGATTTTGCACTGTTACGACGGGAAGTACCCAACACGAAAAGAATCAAGGTCATTTTCGTGGAATTGGGACAAATTCTGACAGACAGGCATTCCAGTTCCAATATCGAACTCAAAAATCGTGACGAGTTGATCGTCTTTGAACGCTCTCAGCCACGTGCTTCACGGGTGGCGGGTCTGGTTGATCAAATGGAGCGCCAGTCCGCGGAAGGTGAGCTTCCAATGGTTCTCGATTTTCTTGGGCACACCCGACATACCGGCAGGTTTCCCCTGCAAAAATCCACACGATTGGACATTGCCATCAAGGCTGCTGGCGGACTGTTACCCGGCGCGGACCGGGACTACGTTCTCATAGTGAGGACGAATCCACAAACCAAAAGACTTTCCATGTTCTCGGTGCGCTACGACAAGGCAGATCTGTTCGACAGGGATGCACATAACCCGCTCATCCAGCCATTAGACCGCATCTATGTTTTCGGTGAGGACCACAATCGCTCCCAACTCATTTCGAATGACCTTGATCAAATGATCAAAGAAACAGATTACAGTGAACTGTCACCCGCGGTTTTCGTAGATGGACCTGTATACCAACCGGGACGTTACCCCCTGGAACCGGGTATGCGGCCATCCGACCTGATCAGGGCAGCCGGAGGGTTGAAGGAAAAGGCCTATGGGCACCTGGCCGAGCTGACCCGCTTTGCTGTCAACGGTGATCAGTACCAGGAATTTCGACGTGAAAAACTGGAATTGACCGAGATTTTATCCGGTGACAACCAGCACGAACTCATGGCCTATGATCACCTCACAATATTTCCCAAGCCAGACTGGTCCGAACAGCTGCGTGTTGAAGTCAGCGGCGAAGTCAAATTTCCGGGATCCTACATTGTGCAAAACGGAGAAACCCTGTGCAGTCTGATCGGACGGTTCGGTGCTTTTCGTCCCGGTGCCTATACACATGGAGCTATTTTTACCAGGGAAAGCGTAAGAACGAAACAGCAGGTTTCCCTCGACCGTCTGAAAGAGCATATGGATGAGTTACTGGTCAATCTGCAGCTTTCACCGTCTAAACTCAACGACGAGAAAATGCCGGCCAGGGACGCAAATTATGATGTGATCAAGGTGATAAAACAGCTCAAGGACAAAAAAGCCAGTGGCCGCATGGTGATCGACTTGCAGAGTGCGGTTGAATGCGACAGCCACGCTGATATTGCCCTGGAGGACGGCGACAAGTTATACGTTCCCCTGTTCGCAGATGAAGTGAGCGTGGCTGGCCAGGTTTACTACCCAACATCACACCAGGTACAGACCGGTAAGAGGAGTCGTTTCTACATCGACCTCAGTGGTGGTAATACGGTTTTGGGAAAACTCAAACACGCCTATGTAGTACAGGCCAACGGAGAGGTTGTTTCGATGAGACCGGGGAGTTTCCTGGGCAGGGCCAAGAATATTGATGTCAGAGCCGGTGCGACGATTTACGTGCCCCTGAATGTGGACAGAATCAATGGCTTTGAAAAACTTGAATCCTGGACAAAGACCCTTTTCCAGCTTGCCCTCACATCAGCGGTGATTCTGTAGGAGAAATGCATGAGTACCATGGAAGCCAGTATTACTCCGGGTGTCGAAGCGCAGGTAGATCTGCTGGAGTTCGTATTTGAGATCATCCGATATCGTTACCGGGTCGTGTTGCTCACCTTGCTGACGGGAATCAGTGTCTATGCTGCGACCTATCTTGCGTCGGAGAAATTCGAAGGAATCACCCGCATTATCGTAGTCGAACACAGTGATCCGGGAGGTGTCTCTCCTGATAATCGCCGGGCACCTGAAGTCATCACCCTGGTTGAACACGGGTTCATTCTTGACACCATCAGTGATAACCAGCGTGCTGTCATTATGGCAAAAATGCGTTCCCGAACTTTTACCGAGATTTTTATTGAAAATGCCGGTGTCGCCAGGCAGCTGTATCCGAAATTGTGGAGCGAAAACGAACAACGCTGGATTGGTCCAAAACCAGACAGTGATGCCGTGTTTTCACAGTTTCATGAAAATGTCCGCTTCATTGACCACGACCCAAAAACTGATTTTCTGTCGGTTCGAATTCGCTTTTCCGATCCTGATCTGGCCTACCGGTGGGCAAATCAGTATGTTGAAGAATTTAACCTTTTTATGAGATCCCGGGCTCTGGAAGAGGCGGCAATGAAACGTGAGTACCTGCTCAAGCAGGCCGAGAGTACTGAAATTGTAGCGATGCAAAAGTCGATTTACCGGCTGATAGAAGCCCAAATGGCTGTGATGATGCTGGCTGAATCAAAGACAGAATTTGCAGTTGAGATATTGGATTACGCCTATAAGCCAATTGACAGATTCAGTCCTTCCCGAAAACGAATCACGATTCTGGTCATGCTTGGATGCGTGCTTATTTCAGTATTTTCGATCTGTCTGAGGCTGGTCCTTAAGAAAGTCCGTAACGAGCTGAAAAATTATAAATAGCCCCGCCGGGATCACCCCGGAGCAACACTGACTTCTCCCGGTCAGTACCGACAGACCAATGGTTCTGGACAGGTAATTTAATTGAATTCCACTTTTATCAACTTGCTTCGCAGTTTGCATTCTTAAAACGGCGTAAGGGGCCTTCTCTGCCTGGGAGGCCCGCCACCCATTGGTTTCGGGATTCGGCACGACTATTGCATCTAATAGCCTACGAGTAAATCAAATTAGGAAAAACATGTCAATTGATACCCATCCCAAAATTAACTGTCGTAAAAATGCAGCGGTACTTATCGGCGTGCCGGTGGACAACGTCACGCTTGATGAAGCGGTCAAGCGCATTGGCCGGATGATCACTGGATACAAGAAGCGGAAGAAGGCCCAAAACGTGGCTACGATTAATGTTGACTTCATTGTCAATGCGATGGGTGTATGGCCAAATCAGATTCGGGATCCTGAACTCCTCCGAATATTACGCAAGGCGGACCTGGTGGTAGCAGACGGTGCACCGCTGGTCCTGTTGAGCAAACTCACCGGACAGTCTTTGAAACAACGGGTGACGGGTGCAGACCTGGTCCCTTCGTTGGCAGAATATGCGGCCATCAAGGGTCACAGCATCTTCATGCTGGGTTCGGACAGGGACACCGCGAGGCAAGCAGTACGTTCCCTTGTGAACAAGTACCCGGGTCTGAAAATTGCAGGTGCGGATTCACCTTACATACATATTGGCGGTGACGGGCTGGTAAATGCAGCAGAAAGTGACCAGGCCATTGTCGACAGAATAAATCGGGCCAAACCCGATATTCTCTTACTCGCCCTGGGAAATCCGAAACAGGAAATCTGGTTTGAACGGAACCGCTACAACCTGGATGTCCCAGTGAGTATCGGCATTGGAGGAACACTGTCGTTTCTTGCAGGTACTGTTAAACGTGCACCCCATTGGATGCAATCATCCGGTTTGGAATGGATATTCCGGTGCATGCAGGAACCAAAACGACTGTGGAAACGATATGCAGAAGGGCTGGTCAAATTTGGCCTGCTGGTGCTGCCGCCTTTGGTGATGAAAGAAATTATGAGGAGGCCAATCAGTTCACTCAGGACGAATGCAAAGATTCAAAAGCTACAAAATAACCATGGCGATATTGTCCACTGTGTTCATCTTCAGAAGAACGTCCAAGCCTTGGAAATATCGAGTGTAATCGATTTTTGCCATAATCACTGGCAGGAGATGATTATTTTCAATTTCTCTTCAGTGGCACGTATCGAATCCACGGCTCTGGCAAGACTCATACGTCTGCTTACTTCTCTGCAGGAATGTCAGAGACAAAATTTCATATACGGTATTTCGCCAAAAGTCAGAAGGCATCTTAAGATCATGCGCGCCTTTGATGGCCTGGATATTAATTATTCTGATGAAGCCCTGTCACAGATATTGCCCAGAAAACTCGGATTTGATCCGGACCTGACGATTTGGCGTAGTGGTGAGACAGGCAACGATAGCCTCAATATCTATCCACAGGGTAACCTGACCAGTACAACCCTGGTAAATGACCCATTTGGGTTTCAAACCGATTCCGTTGATTTCCGGCCCGTGAGGATTCATTTTGACTGTGTGGACAAGGTGGATAATGCTGCCCTGGTCTACCTGCTGGATGGAATACGCAGGTATGGAAACCGGAAAATTACATTCGTGGATCCGGACAGGAAACTTTTGATGCTGGATTCCATTAATATTTCTACAAACAAACAACCCAGGTGCGGAACCAAAGGGCCTCGTCAGTATGGCCCTCTTATGCAAACCTAGCTGGAATTCAATTGGTGTCCAATGCAACAGGAGCATTCGACGCCAGGATAAATACCGTCAGTTAGTTTCCCAATTGTCTCCCCGCGGCATCCTGTGGGGTCCACAGGATGCTACGACTTCGACATGTGTCGCAACCAGGTTTGCTGGAATCGGGCTGGGGATTGGTCCCAGGCACTGGACATGTGGGTTTTATCGGCAATGTCCATTGAGCGGGACAACTGTAACCTGTTGAGCAGGGTTTCGTCCTGGTCATTGACGCCCTGTGAGAACGCTATCATTTCCATTTTTTCCTCTTCACTGGAGGGCTGGCCGGGCACGTAATCAGCAAATGTTTCATGCGTGATACCCGCACCCTGTGGTCGCAGCGTGATCACCTGTTGGAAATCACACTCAACCAGAATCAGGGTATTGGGAAATATGCAGTACACCTCAATGTACAGGAGCTTTTCTGCCGGAAGACTCTTGAACACCGCTGTTTCTTCCTCATCTCTCCGGGTACCGGGGCCGTAGCCACCGGGCATGACAAAACCGAAGATTTCCTCGCTGAGGACCAGGTCTTCCGCCAGCAGCGCACCTGCCATTCCACCACCGAGCTGTGGATGAACCTTGGGCAGGTGGTAACCATCAAGGAAATTCTCGGCGGCCAGTTTCCAGTTGGCATTGATCCGGTATTCACGGCTGGCCAGGGACTGGATTTCCGCTGCGCTCCAGTCCTGAAGACGCTCATCAATGGGTTGTATGAAATTTTCGAAGTCATCAGCTTTACCGTTAACATCGACAAAAACGATATCGCGCCACACAACCGATCTGAGTTTGATCAACCCCAGCCCTGCACGGGTAACTTCATCGGGTTGTGTGTTCTCCTCGTCCTTGAAGAAATAGGGCGCCCTGAATAAGTCGCCATTCAGTTTGAAACTCCAGGCGTGATAGGGACAGGTGATCAGGCCCGATTTTGTCTTGCATGCCTGGTCTACCAACAGGGCACCCCGGTGGCGGCACATATTGTAGTAAACATGGATGGAATGGTCCCTGTCCCGCACAACCAGCAGGGCAAGACCCGCGATGGTGCAAGGGAAGACATCGCCGGGCTCCGGTACCACCTGCCCCACGGTGATGCTGATCCATTTTTTATTGAACAGGACCCTGCGTTCCTTGGAATAAATGTCTTCGTCGATAAAAGCAGTACCGGGTAGCGGCAATCCGTCAGTGGTGATGCTGGTTGATGGTGTCATTGCATGGTTTCAGAAGATTTGGACCAGTTATCGTATCACTAGTAATTATTATTGGGGTGCCATACTTCCACAGGCGGCATGGTGGGTGTCTGCAGGGCTCGTACCCCCGGTGGTCTTGGAATACAGGATGTAATGAAGCCAGCAAGTCATCCAGGTTTATTATTCAACACCAGCATTGGGCAGTGAGATCGCAAAGCTGCAATGACCGGGGGGCCATACAAGGGGAAAACAAACATGAATTTGCAAGCGCATGCTGAAGAAAGGAGCAAGCAACCGCGAACCACACAGTGACTCGATTTCGACTAGAATGAATTTTTGGTCATTACCTTTCTACTCGTTATGAGAAATTCTGTATGCGCTGAGTGGTCCTCTGATTATCCTTCCGGGTGGTATCAGGATGAGAATCAGCCAGCAAAGGAGCGAGTGGAAATTATATTATCGAAGGAGGATATCCATATCCATTGATGTCGAATCTAGAGCAAAAGTGGTCAGGCCGGGTGCTGTGGCCTGGTATCGTTATATTTGTGCTGGCATTTGCATTGCGGGTTCTTTTTCTCGATGCCACCCCGGATGCAACCGGTCCTTTCAGTCCTTATTACAAGGGGGATACGCCCACCTGGTTAAGCTACGCACAGGCCATCAAGGCTTCCGAATCATATGATTTTGGGTTGCCACTGAGACCGCCCGGGGTGGCCTACCTGGTCGCATCCATTTGGAATGGTCAACAAAGCGGGTTTTTGTTTCTGCGGCTGATCTGGTGTCTTATGGGGGCAGTAACGGCCGTACTGTTCTTTTATGCGGTCATTCAGTCATTCGGCCTCAGAGTTGCGACCGTGGCGGCATTTGTTGCGGCGGCCTCGACCGCGATGATCATCCTGTCAACATCGCCCAACAACGAAACACCCTATTTGCTGTTGGTTATTGCCAGCCTCACGGTTTGGAAGCCGCTACGAGCCCAGCCAAAATGGCATACCCTCCTGTTGTGGTCATCACTCAATGGCCTGGCTTGCCTGATTCGTGTTGAACATGTGCTGTTCTTTGGGATGGTGTCGGTCTGGTTGCTCTGGGTCTGGATGAAGAACCCTGGCGGGTCAATTGGCTGGAAGCGGTGCCTTGCTCGGACTGGACTGATGCTGGCACTGTTCGTGGCACCCCTGATCCCCTGGCATCTGCATACCTGGTCGCAGATCGAGCGGTTCAACCTGCAGCCGCTTCAGTTAAGCAGGGCGACCGATCAGGCATATCTCCAGTTGGAACAAGCCCTGGGATATCTCGAATGGAGCGCAGATGCGGACCGGGAAAGGGAGGCCCTCCCCGTGTTCAGCCAACGCCCGATGGCAAACTTCGTTGCCGCCACGGTTGCCTGGCGGGGTGGTTTGGAGGTGACGGGCCGGGACTTTAATGTCATCGAGGAGGCATTTGGTTCACGCCCCGAAGCAATCGCTGAATATCCCTTTGTTTCAATTTACGGCGGGCTCAATTTCTATCTCGCCAATAATCCACATGCTACCGGCGGCTTCAGCCGGGGCCCGCTGGATGCACCGCCTCCTCTGGATGGTGGCTCAACACGCTACCCGGAGTATCTGATCAGCGGTCTTCCTCCTCCCGAGTTAACGCTCAGCTACCCGCCCCACCTGGAAATCGTGAATCACGGATACCGTCTGGGTTGGGACTGGATCAGGCATCATCCCGGTGATTTCGTGTCGCTGGTAATGAGCAAGGTTCAACGGTTCTGGTCAGGGATGACGATGGGCTTCAGCGGTTACAACCTGCCATTGGGGCTTTTCGGAACCAGGGGCGTGGTCGATCTGGTGGTGCCCGAAGGAAGTGCATTTGTCTCCCTGTGGCGCTGGGCCGCACTGGCTGCGCTGTTGTGGGGGTTATGGATCGGTCGTCGGGAGGAGGCGTTGATTCCGTGGATATTATTGCTCTCAACGAAGGTCATCACTACCCTGGGATTTTATGGCTACGCCCGTGAAGGGGCCGTGGTGATGCCCGTGTTTGCGCTGCTTGTTGGCCTGGTTGCTGTACGGGGACTGCCCCGGGTATTGAGACTCACCCATCCGGATACCATCCACACGAATGTCCAAAAATGGCTCCGTCTAAGTTGCATTTTCGCGCTGATTTTGATCGCCATTGAAGGCACCCGCTGGTTGTCAGATCCCGTGATTAACCTGGACGGGCAGGAAGTCGGTGTGGTCGAGCCTTTCCCAGGTATGGACTATCAGGAACGACAATTGCGAGTCAACTGAACGGGCGCGTACTCTATGCCTACATGATGTGATTCTGCATCAACCCGATCATTCAGTGTGCATGGTCTTAATGCAGGTGGCCCAACCTCCCCGGGAGGGGAGGTTGGACCGTATCGAAGTGCCTGTCGTCCCGGCCTGTGAACGGCTAGGGTGTGCAGGCAAAAGCCGGGTCTGGATTATCACCGCTATCATAAGGCTCGGTTCCGGATACGTTGCTCACGCAGAAGGACACATTGGTCCTGCCCTTCTTGGTGCCCAGTGTCTGAAACGTGACTTTGCCATCGGCTCCGGTGACATCCGCTGGTGGGGTTTCATTGAAGTCCCCGCTGAACTCTCCGCTGACCGTGTAACCAGCCTGGGGAGCGCCGTTGTCACCAAATATGGTCACGGTCGCTATACCCGCCTTGAAGCCACCACCAACACCCTGGGTGCCGGTCTGAATGACTTCAACGTGCACGTCTGTTAATCCAGCAGGTGGGTTGACCGTGACGGTAATCTGGTCACTTGCAGACAGACCGCCGGAGTCGGTCACATCAGCATCGATCGTATGCACACCGACACTCAGCGATGCCGTATTGATACTGGCACCGGTACCGAGGGCCCCATTAATGCTGGAGGACCAGCTGATGTTTGCACTGATGTTTCCATCCTCAGTGTCCGTTGCGTTGCCGGTGAAGTTGATATTGACACCTTGATTAAAATCCGAACCGCTGGCCGGAGCCGAAATGGCCACTGTCGGTGGCATGTTTCCAGCGCAGCCATAACCCGGGTCAGCGTTGTCACCGGGATCGTAAGAGAGCGCCCCGGTCACATCAGAGACACAGAAGTTGACCACGATGTTCTTCTTCGCGGTGCTCGAAGTGACGATGAAGGCCACCCCGCTGCCATTGGTCACGGCCGACATTCCAGGATCGCTGTATGAGCCGGAGAAGTTACCCGTTACCGTGTAACCGGCGCTTACAGGGACTCCATTTTCGTCGTATATTGTCACGCTCGCGGTACCGTATTTTCTGCCCCTTGGGGCATTCGTGATACCGGTCACAATGTTCTCGACATGTACGTCCGCAGCAGGTGGCGCGTTCACCGTGACCGTGATCTGTTCGTTTCCAGGCAGTCCGCCGGAATCGGTCACACCAGCATCGATCAAATGCACACCGACACTCAGCGATGCCGTATTGATATTGGCACCGGTACCGAGGGCACCATCAATGCTGGAGGACCAACTGATGTTTGCACTGATGTTTCCATCCTCAGTGTCCGTTGCGCTGCCGGTGAAGTTGATATTGACACCTTCATCAAAATTCGAACCGCTGGCAGGCGCCGTGATGGCCACCGTAGGTGGTGTGTTTGCGACAATCGTTACCGTGATCTGATCGTTTCCAGGCAGTCCACCGGAATCGGTCACATCTGCATTGATCAAATGCACACCGACACTCAGCGATGCCGTATTGATACTGGCACCGGTACCGAGGGCACCATCAATGCTGGAGGACCAGCTGATGTTTGCATTGATGTTTCCATCCTCAGCGTCCGTTGCGTTGCCGGTGAAGTTGATATTGACACCTTGATTAAAATCCGAACCGCTGTCCGGATCCGTGATGGTCACCGCAGGTGGTGTGTTTGTGACGACCGTGACCGTGATCTGGTCACTATCAGACAGACCGCCGGAGTCGGTCACACCAGCATCGATCGTATGCACACCGACACTCAGCGATGCCGTATTGATACTGGCACCGGCACCGAGGGCACCATCAATGCTGGAGGACCAGCTGATGTTTGCACTGATGTTTCCATCCTCAGTGTCCGTTGCGTTGCCGGTGAAGTTGATGTTGGCGCCCTCTACGACGGCCGTTCCATTGGCCGGGGCTGTTATCTCCACCGTCGGTGGCGTGTTAACGATGATCGTTACGGTTATTTGATCCGATGCCATTTCGGGCATCGCTGTGGGGTCACCCGAATCCGTCACCTCGGCCGCAATGGTATGCACACCGACACTCAAACTGGCCACGTTGATGCTGGCACCGGTGTCGAGGGGACCATCAATGCTGGAGGACCAATCAATATTGGCACTGATGTCACCGTCTTCCGTATCTGAGGCACTGCCGGTGAAGTTGATATTGGCACCCTCTACGATGGTGGCTCCATCGGCCGGAGACGCAATGGTGACCGTTGGCGGGATATTCACCAGTACACAACTGTCGGATTGGGCGTCAGCGACAATCAGTTCGATATCGGTCACTGTGACCTGGTCAAACCAGAACCCCTGACCAACAACAGAAAAGTCCGTGCCATAGGCAACGTCGAGCTGTATCGGTGTTCCAGCGAGAGCCACTGAGCCAAGTGCCGAAGCGGTCCAACTGCTTGGGCCCCAGGTATTGTTTACGTCTGCCCAGCCTTCCTGGCCTGTTGTGGCACAGGTGGCACCGGCCCCGGAGGCGTTGTACAGCCGCCCACCGTCGGGATTGACGGCACTACGGTTGCCATTCTCCACCACACCGATGTTGGCGCGATCCCACCACTGACCTGAATTGGCTTCAATGTCGTAATTGTTTTCCAAGGTAAGGGTGGAAGTCGGTGTCAGCTGCATGGTGGGTGACCTGACCTGGTCACAGCGTTCGTCGATCAAGGCCGAGGAAGCCAGGTAGCCGGAACTGCCATTGGCTCCACCACCTGCAGTGGTTTGGTTGAAGGTACCATCAATCAGGGTCCAGCCATCCATACCGGATTCAAAATCCCAGGTTTTGCTGCTCAAAGCCTGAACATCGCTCTCAGCATCGGTGAGGGTCAGGGTCCGGGTCTTGACACCCGGGAAGATCTCGTCACTGGTCACAGTTACTTCGAAGACCAGCGTATCGCCGAAGACCAGCCCCGCGGCGGTGAAGTCGAAACTACCTGATCCGGTGGCCCCCTGCGCCAGAGTCGAGGGTGATACTGCGGCCGGGAAAGTGGTGTTGATGATGGTTGCCGGGTGAGAGCTTGATGTTACGCTGGTTATGCGCACATTCGTCAGGCTGCCCAGGCCGGTATTGTTGACATCAAATGTAAGTGTTGCGTCTTCACAGTTATCGATGAACGTGTCGCCGTCACCGGTAAGCGTCGCAAGTGTGCTTGAAGCGGGGTCGATGTCCACATTGGGACCGGCTGCGGGGCTGACCATTGTACAACTTGAAGCGGGTCCAAAGCATGCTGAGGAGCCTCCCTTGGGTATCACCACGTAAAAGTAATCCCGGCCATTCTGCAGCCCATCATCAGTGAACGAGGTGCCGGTGGTATGACCGACCCGGGTCTTGCCGAAATCACAACCAAAAACTCCATCGGTACGGAAGACTTCATAACTGCTCGTTCCTGCAACGGGACCCCATGAAAGCATTGCAGACTTGTCAAACGGGTTCGCAACTACCACGGGTGCTGTTACCGGACTGCCAGCACAACCTGAGTCCTGGACCACCGGTGTGGTACATGCGATCTCCTGGTCGTTAAATGCATCAAAGATGGCCTGCATGTGCGGTGTGCCATCACTGAGGTCGCCGTTATCGTCGTCAGCAGCCAGGTAATTCATGTACCCGCTGGTGGCGGCGCAGCCACCGTTTGGCGGACTGCCGGAGTACCAAGTGCCTGTGTTGCCACCGCCGATGAAGGTCAAGCGGGTGACGATTTCATGGGCGGTGTGCTCATCCAGGTTGTATGGCGGGGCCTGTAGTTTGCGTTTCCAGAGCGACCAGATGGCTTCAGAGTAGACTGCTCCGGTACAGTGGACCGAGCCACCGCAATTGGCATTGGACCAGCTGTAATCATGAGGCTGGCCGGATGCCCTTTTCAGGTAGTCGATATCACGTACTCCAGTACAGGCAAGGCAGGGGTCACCGAAGCCGCTGCAGTTGTTGCTGGTGAAATTACGGCCCATGCAGGACGCGTTGAGTCTCAGGGCAGAATAAACATCGGCGATCCCTTCCCCGGAGGGACCTGCGATCGACGGTATGGCATCGTTGTCATCCAGCCCGTGACCCCATTCATGGTCAAAGACACCGGCCAGTTCACCCGTGTTGGCGCAGCCGCTGCCGGATCGGTAAAAGTTCACCGTCCCACCACCCCAGAAGGCGTTGCAGGACTGGTTGATGTTCATATTGGAAGTAAGTGTCTGTTGCAGCCAGGTGTTGGAAGGTAGATGACTGCGGCCCATCTCTATGATGCGATTCAGCTCGTGGAAGCCAGTGCGCGAGGCATGGGTATTGCCTGCACCGCCAAAACCGGGTGTAACACAGTCTGTGCCAGTTGAACTGCCAAAGTCGATATCACCCGAGGAGGTCAGCGAGATCGCACCACAGTTGTCGTTGATGTTGACGTACGGACCGGAGAGATGTGAGGTGATGTTGCCGTCGACCGGGGCTGGCAGGTTGCCGCCACTGTCGGTGGTGACCGGGCCACCCGGAGTGGTTACAACTTCAAAGGGCATTGGCCAACCAGGGTGCTCAATACCGTCCGGGGACACGCCGTCATTTGAAACGGGCAGAACACCGCCGTTGGCATTGCGTTGGGTGGCCACGTACTGATTGGTGTCTTCAAAGGAAAGCAGTTGACCGGTATGGGCATCGACCAGCGCTTCGAAATGTCTCTGTTCACCGTCAAAATCCGGTCGAATGACCCAGGCCAGGCTATAGTCATATCCTTTTCCAAATGACACGGCCTTTGGGTTTTTACCCCGGGCGAGCGGGATCAGCTGCAATTCGCTCGAACGCCAGCTACCGTTGATCGTATAAGAACCCACATGAGACTGGATTGCTTCGAGAGCAGCACCTTTGGAGATTGTCGGTACCACGGAGATGTTGATGTCACCCCAGTTATTTGCCCCGAAGACAGTCATGTTGCCATGCTTGATGGTCGCTGTGAGATAGCTGTCGCGTACCGATACACCCTTATGGACGCGTGGTACATAGATCTGTATTGTTTGGCCATTCTCATGCAAGGTGACTTTGCCGGGGTTTGCAAGTTCAGCCAAGTCGATTCGAAACTCTCTGTTGGCAGCGTGAACAAACCCACGGAAGGCCTCCGAGGCCGCTTTTGCAAGTTCAGCGTCATTCACTGGCTCTTTCTTGCCCAGGTTGGCCCAGCCCAGCCTATTGCCTTTGCCTTGACCGGGGAGCAGGGGTTCGGACATCATCAGGTTGGCCCACCGGCCACCTCGGACATCAACCCGTCCTGAATTGGGGGACAACCCCAAAACTGCGAGATCCGTCCTGGCAGCAGGTGCCGCCTGGTCTGGAAGCTCACCGGGCAGGCGGAAGTCATTGTGAATATTCAATTCACTCACCCGAAACCCGGCCTGTCCAAGACCCGATCGGTCAGGTTCTACCTGGGCCTGGAGTGTCCCGCTAAAAATTGTCATGAGAAACAGGAACTTCAACCCGTAGCAACTGCGATTTTGCCGATGTGTGCGGTTTAATCGCTCAAACAGAGGAGAGAAATAACCTGACCGGGCAGGCGGTATACTTATTTGGCGCCTGGCGTCGTGTCCCGGATGGCTTGTGGCGCAGGCAACGGTCATCTCGACAGGTCGTGTCCGTTGCACGAATTCACGGTTTTGCTCTGCATTTTTCTCGGCTTGCATGGTCTTGAGTCCCTCTGATGGAATGGTAGTTCTCCACAATACCATGCAATCTGTATGCCATTGGTTTCAGTTGTTAAAAACCAATAGATACAATGAGAAGCGATTCAAGAGGGACTTTTGGCAGGGTAAGAGTTGCAGACTGAAAATATGATTTCGCAAATTGCGACTAAAATTCGTGTGTCAGGTTGCACCCGGAGCCATTGACAGGTGCTCTGTTCTTGCAATTAGTGGCCGGTCGCAGCCCCAGCGCCCCTGGGTACCCGAATGTCTTCCACCAATTGCTGGATGTTTTCCGGCGGGGCGGCGGTCATACGGGAAACGACGATCGCAACAGTGAAATTCAGCAATGCACCCACCGCACCGAAGGCTTCGGTGGATATACCCATGAACCAGTTGTCCGGGGTGTTGGCGGCGAACTCGGTGCCCTTGATAAAGAACCAGCCTTTGAACCAGACGATGTACATCACCGTGGAGCCCACACCGGTCAACATACCGGCAATGGCACCGGTGCGGTTCATGCGCTTGTCAAATATACCCAGCATCAGGGCCGGGAACAGGGAGGATGCCGCCAGCCCGAAGGCCAATGCCACCACCTGGGCGGCAAAGCCGGGCGGATTCATACCGAGGTAGCCGGCCACAGCGATGGCACCGGCCATGGCAATGCGACTGGCCAGCAGTTCCTTTTTCTCGGAAATATCCGGTGCGATCATACCCTTGAGCAGGTCGTGTGAGATGGCCGATGAAATGGCCAGCAACAGGCCGGCGGCGGTGGACAGGGCGGCTGCCAATCCGCCTGCAGCCACCAGTGCAATGACCCAGTTGGGCAGACGGGCAATCTCGGGATTGGCCAATACCATGATGTCCCGGTCAACGGTAATCATCTCGTTGCCTTTCCAGCCATATTGTTCTGCCTGCTCAGCAAATGCTTGGTTGGCTTCGTTGTAATACTGGATACGGCCATCGCCGTTCTTGTCTTCGAATTTCAACAGACCGGTGGTTTCCCAGTTTTTGAACCATTCAGGTCGTTCGGCGTAGGCCAGGTTTCCGTCTGGTGTACCCACTTCACCCGTCTGGATGGTATCCATAAGATTCAGACGTGCCATTGCTCCGACTGCGGGCGCGGTGGTGTACAGGATGGCGATAAACACCAGTGCCCAGCCTGCTGATACACGGGCATCGGAGACCTTGGGCACCGTGAAAAAACGCACGATGACGTGCGGCAGTCCTGCCGTTCCGATCATCAGCGAGGCTGTGAGCAGGAAGATGTTCAGCGAAGTTCCCTTTTGCTCGGTAAAAGCCGCAAATCCCAATCCGGTCACCACCTGGTCGAGCTTGTCGAGCAGGGCCATACCGGAACCGTCAGCCATACTGCTGCCGAGACCCAATTGTGGTATCGGGTTACCAGTCAGGTTCAGGGCGATGAAGATCGCCGGTACCGTGTAGGCGAAGATCAGCACACAATATTGGGCGATCTGCGTATAGGTGATGCCACGCATGCCACCGAATACGGCGTAAACAAACACGATGGCCATACCGACGGCCACACCGACTTCAAAATCAACTTCCAGGAAACGGCCGAAAGCCACACCCACACCTTTCATCTGGCCGATAACATAGGTGATCGAGGCAATGATCAGGCAGAAAACGGCCACGAAACGGGCCGCCTTGGAATAGAAACGTTCACCGATGAACTCGGGTACCGTGAACTTGCCGAACTTGCGCAGGTACGGTGCGAGCAGGAGTGCCAGCAGCACGTAACCACCGGTCCAGCCCATCAGGTAGACCGAGGCGTCGTAGCCCAAAAAGGCAATCAGCCCGGCCATCGAAATAAACGAGGCGGCGGACATCCAGTCGGCGGCGGTCGCCATACCGTTGGCAATGGGGTGTACATGACCGCCGGCCACATAGAATTCCTGTGTACTGGAAGCCTTGGTCCAGATGGCAATACCGATGTACAGGGCGAAGGTGGCACCAACCACCCAGTAGGTCATGGTCTGGAGATCCATTATTCTTCGTCCACGTCGAACTGTTTATCGAGCTTGTTCATCTGCCGTGCGTAGAAGAAGATCAGCGCAACAAACACGAAGATCGAACCCTGCTGGGCAAACCAGAAACCCAGCTTGTACCCCCCCAGTCTGAACTGGTTCAACGGTTCAAGCAGGATGATGCCAAAGCCGTAGGAGACCACGAACCAAACGACCAGGCATTGCCCGACCAGTCTCAGGTTGGCTTTCCAGTAGGCCGATCTTTTCTGTGCTTCATTCATGTGGCAGTCCCATTTTGTCGAGGAGGGTGTTCCAGCGCGGGTCGGTTTCTGTTACCACCGGTGTTTCACCGAGCAGGGTGATTTTCAGGGGATCGACCACCGCGCTTGAGATCTCATCCTGTATCGCAAAAATATTGTCCAGTGAACGGTCGTAGGTCTCAGACCACAGGTGCGTGTCGTTTTCCACCTCGATCAACTGGGCCGTGATGCGCACCTGGTTGCCGGCCTTGCGGACACTGCCTTCCAGCACGTGTGCCACGCCCAGTTCACGGCCCACGTCGGCGATCTTGAAATCCTTGCCTTTATATGAAAAAGCCGATGATCGAGAGGTCACGCGCAATTCGGGGATCTTGGCCAACAGGTTCAGCAATTCCTCGGACAAACCATCGGAGAAATATTCCTGCTCGGTATCGGAACTCATATTGACAAAGGGCAGCACCGCTATGGACTGGCCGGATTCCGTCGTCTGCGGTTTCTCCGCTTCCTCGCTAGCTACCTGCGCGCTGACTTCCTGTCGTGCGGCTTCGACCAGTGCTGCTTCACGGTCTACGGACAGCACGAACTTGTCCCAGGCAAAATAGCCCAGCGCCAGCACCAGCACCCCGATGATGGTGAAATCCAGTTTGCGGCCGGTATCCCCGGTGATCGACTGTGAGCGGTCCACCTCGTGTTCACGTTTCAACCCGTCCGGGGTCATCTCGAATGCCCAGGCGAAAATGATCGCAAAAGGAAGTCCCAATGCCAGGAACAGCAGTAATACCTGGAACACCCAGCCCGGTGCCTCGATGTTGTTCACTACCACGTCCGCGACCTGCATCACCAGCCAGGCCACCACGATGTAGGCGATAGCTACCTTGAATACATTGCGACGTTTGAGTTCATTGAACAGGGACATTTATTAATTATTCTTGACCGAGGCTGATACAAGAGTACCCAATTAGCAGATACAAGTGAAGTCAGTGGTATATTCCTCAAATGTGGGGACTCTGAAGAAACTGGATTTGGCGCTATTGGCCAGCGTGAGTCTACAGATAAGGTGTTTGTCAGCGGGTTTGAAGCCCAGCAAGAATAAACAAGGGGGCTGGGTTGTGGCGTACCCTATCTCGACATGATGTAGAAATCTGCCGTCTGCAAACGATCCCAGTCCACTTCGATACCGAGTCCCGGTGCTTTTGGCGCAACTATTTGCCCCTGGTCGAGCAAATTGCCGTTCCTCATGCCGAACTCAAAGGCCTTTTTTGGCATCGGCGCTTCGAAGTAGGTTGTTAGTTCATTGGCCAGCATCAGGTGGAGATTGGCGACCTGGGCCAACGAGTGGCCCCAGCTTTGAATTTCAATTGGCAGTTTAGCGTTGTTGGTAATGATCATGAGTTCGAGCGCCGTCGACAAGCCACCGACAACCGTAACGTCGAACCTGCCCGCATCCCAGGACCCTTTTTCGATACCCCTTCGGATGAATTCAGCGGAATGGTTGTCGTAGCCAGCCGGAATTATCGACATGGCAAGCGTGCTTCTGAGCTCTGCGTATTGCTCTAACAGCGTGTCATCAATGGGTGCCTCGAACCAGATGAACACCGTCTCATTGGTCATTTCACCAAGTGTGCGGGCGCTTTCAAGATCATAGGCGTACTCGAAATCGATCATGAAACGATAGGGTTTGTCCGCAAAGGTTCGTTCGATTTCGTGGATCAACTGGGCGTCCTTTTCGAATTGTCCCCAGACGTGAAACTTGAAGGTCCTGAAGCCGAGTTTTGCGTATTCCGTGACGCCCGTAATATATTCGGGAAGGGTGTCGTAGAAGGGGAGGCTCGCGTAGGGTTCAATCTCAGCCCGTCTGGAGCCCAGTAATTCATGCAAAGGGAGACCGGCCTTGCGCGCTGCAAGGTCCCACAGGGCAATGTCGATGCTCGCGTACGCCTCGTCGCTCAACCCCGGCTGCGCCTGGGTGAGTATTGCCCGGGCCTCGACGGGGTCCAGCGTCTTCAGGGCCATGAGGTCGGCGGCGGCACCCTTCAGTTCCAGCAGGTGGTCGTCGCTGAATGTTCCCGCATAATAGGTGTCGACACCGGATACGCCCTCGAATCCATCTGCGGTCCTGATCCGTAATATATTGTTGACCTGTTTCCAGGGTTCCGGCTCATCGGTGTAGCGGGCGGTGGTGCTTTCGTTTCCCACCGCGTGGATTTCAACACTGACGATTTTTCCCTGCTCCGTGTACCGGAAGTACGGCTCGTATTGCGAGACACTCTTCCCTGAAAATGCCGTCAGGAGATCAATCACGTTGGTATAGTTTGTTTCGGTCATGGCATGGGACTTCGGCAGGGTCATGAGCAGGCAGCTGAAGATTATGATAGTGGGGGTGGAAAAGGCAAACGCTCTGTTTCGCCCGAAAATGGGGCGAAGAGTCGCTGTCACGTCAATTCCTGAACCGCGCGGTGTGCCTGTTCAACGGCCCTGTTCATCAACGAACTGCTGACGGCATCGCTGTTGGCAATGGTAATCCGGCCGAATGGTTGTCGGCCAACCGGGCCGGGGTTGCCATAAGAGTAGCCATGCGCCCAGCGGTTAACGGTAATGCTTTCTACATCACGGTCGAACTCGAACAGCAGCTTCGGGAACATGCCGCCCAAATGCTCCCTGATTTCCGCCTCGTAATCATCAAAGGTCAGGTTGAGCATCTTTTCTCTCGTGTTACGAAATTGTTCGACACGCGGCACATCATCAACATCTCCACGGGGTGCGCATCTCATGTGGAGTATGCAGGGATCGTCGGGTGTTTTGGTGAACTCATAGCCGCCCATGCTCACCGGGAAATCCATCCCCACGGCCTGGTGCATGTTCCCCGGAGACATGGCCATTCCAATTCCCAATTCCTTCATTGCCCGCCAGTTTTTCAGACCGACGGTGGAGTACTGCAAGGGAATCTTGGTGAGGCGTCTTAATGCGGCATCCTGTTCCCCGGGAAGGTCGGTAACAATATGAGGAATCATCATGTTGTAACAGGCCATCACGACAGATTTGCCTTTAACCCGGTAGGACTTGTTCTTATGGATGTAGTTTACAGAAACCTCGCTGGCACTCTGGGGGTCACCATCGTGTGCTACATTCACAACGGTACTGCTTAATCGAAGCCGAACACGGTTGTCGGGTTTGTCCAGTTCGTCGTAATTGAACCTGGAAAGAATAATCTCCTCGGCATTTGCACCCGGTCCCACGTCAGGAATCATCTTTTTGACCAGCGAGCGTGCAACGGTGGCATTGCCATCCGGAAAATGATAAGTGAAGGGGTGCTCCACCGCATAAGTTCCCCCGTCTTTATTGACATATTTTTGATAGGCCCCTTCACCCAAAGCGTCTTTCCAGGCAACCAGGGGATCCGAACCCAGCGCCCCGCTAGTCAATGCAGCGCTCATGTTCAAGGCATCGGTTCCGCCCCCCGTATAATCCACCGAAGTATGCCTGGCCATGGTCAATACCCCGGGATCATCAACACCCAGCGTGTTCTTGAGAAAATCGAAATAGGAATGCGACCGGATGTATTTCCGCAATTCCTCTTTGGGCAAGTTCAGGTCATGTTGACCGCTGTTCAAAACCCGCAACAATTGCACTTTGCCTTTTTCGGTCAAGGGGGTCTGTTTTACGGCTTCCTCGAACGAAAGCGTAGGCCGCATGAGTCCTTCCACAAAGCCCGGGTAATCACAAAAGGGGTGCCTGACAACTTTGTCCTCGCCAAATGTTCGCCGATTAAAATAGGTCACTGCCCCCAGGCCATGACGCTTGAAGAAGTCGGCGTCATACGACGTTTTAAATCGATCCATGTCGACGCCAATGTCGCCCAGCAGACCCAGCACGGTTTCACTAAACTCATGAGGGTTTTCAAAAGACTCTGAACCGCCTTCACCCAGGCGCAGAACCCCGTCAACCGTGTGTTCGTTCCTCTTGGCGTGACCACCAAAATCGTCATGGTTGTCCAGTATGATTACTTTCTTGTCGGCTCCATGTTTTTGCTGATAGAAACGGGCGGCCGCCAGTCCACTGATACCACCCCCCACAACAATCAGATCGTATAACTCGTTCAAATCCGTGCCGGGACCCCAGTCCGTTTGACCGCTACGTGCCCGGCCATGGGCGTGCTCGTAAGATCCCGGGTGGCTCCCACGCAGTCCGTTCTGCGCCGGGGGGTAATATGATGGTTCGAGAGCTGCCATGGCCGATTGGGCCGTTCCTCTAAAAGGAATCAGGGATGCACCGGCCACCATTAATGTGCCATTGATGAAATCTCTTCTTGTAATATTGCTCAACTGGTTGTCTCCCAGGAAACTCCGGGCAGCTATAAGAGTACTCAATAAGCAGACACAAGTGAAATCAGTGATCAATTATTCAATATCAGAGCCCTGGGGAGAACGGGGTGAACATCCTGACGGTCACTGCGTGATTGGCTGGGTTATATGCGTTACTGTAATAAATGAGGACCCACCCGGTTCCTATGTGGATTTTTGAATCTAAGGAGACAGGTCATGGACATCCAGACACTTACAGAATTCTTCATGATATGCACACTCATCAATTCCGGCTTTTTGCTTTTATGGAGCATTATTTACAAACTGATGCCCGATGTTGTCTACCGTCTACAAAGTATGTGGTTTCCCATTTCACGCGAAACCTTTGATATAAGCTTTTACGCGTTTCTGGCTATGTTCA
The DNA here is from genome assembly GCA_014238945.1 of Lysobacterales bacterium. Taxonomy (GTDB): domain Bacteria; phylum Pseudomonadota; class Gammaproteobacteria; order Xanthomonadales; family SZUA-36; genus SZUA-36. Next base: position 26,832 of record JABAAB010000089.1, on the reverse strand, counting down.
AGATATTCGTCATCGTATTCTGTTTCGTGCCCTGGATGGCGTTGTTGATCATGGGGTAAGAACGTTGTGCGATTACCTTATCTTCCCTACATAAAAGTCTGCTGTATCTGCTCTCATGCAGAAGCGGCCATGGCCATGTCTGCCGGTGCATCAGCACTTGGGCTGGTTTCACCGATGCCCAGTGGGGAGGGGACCATTGAAAACGAGCTTATTGCAGAAATTGCGGTCCGGATTCCACCGCCGGTCTCCACCTTCCTGCTGACCCCGTTGCAACATGCCGATGACATCGTTGAACAGCACAGGCTTTGCCGTACATCCACGATCCAGTTGGTGGATGCTGTGGGGTTTGCCGAGTTAAGAAAATTGCGCAAACGACTGCCTGGGATCAAATTGGTGCAGGTCATTCACGTGACCGATGAGAATTCCATCGCGGAGGCAAAGGCCGTCTCCAGTCTGGTGGATGCCTTGTTACTCGACTCGGGAAATCCCAGTCTTGCAGTCAAGGAACTCGGTGGCACCGGACGAACACATGACTGGGGTCTGAGTCGGCGGATACGTGATGGGGTCTCTCTGCCCTTGTTTCTGGCGGGTGGACTGCATGGGGGAAATGTTGCTGATGCCATCAGGGCCGTTCGGCCTTACGGCGTGGACCTTTGTTCCGGCATACGCACCGGGGGAAGACTGGACAAGGCAAAGATGCTGCGGTTTTTTGATGCGATAAGGCAAACTGAGACGCACACGGGATACTGACCGGGGAGTAATCATGCACCAACAGATAATCACCTTTTGGTTCGAAGAAATCGACTCAAAGAGCTGGTGGAAAAAGGACGATGCGTTCGACGCGCTGTTACATGAGCGTTTTGGGGAAGTGCACACCCTGGCCTGCGCCTGCGATCTATGGGAGTGGAGGAAGACCGCCGAGGGCAGACTGGCCGAGATCATCGTGCTGGATCAGTTCTCAAGAAACATGTACCGGGGCTCACCACGGGCTTTTGCCCACGATGAAGCAAATGACTGTTTTCCCGGTGCTGCGCCCTGGGCGGTGCTCAAACAGGCGTATCCCGACGCGGTGTTCATAGATGTCACCACGACATCGTCGATTTGTTTCAGTCTGACCATCATGCACACCGGACAGGGCAGCGATCCGCAGACGTCCCCGTCGAACTCGCCGGGCTGCCCTAATGCTCAGTATGTCTCTGGAGAATCGATCTCGCTCAGCGCCAGCCCTGATAGCGGCTGGGCTGTCGAAGGCTGGAGCGGAACCAGTAATAACGGCAGTACCTCGAGCAATAACTCGCTGACGATGCCCGCCCAGAATCACGACGTCGGTGTTGGCTACGTTCTGGACACCAGCTGTTATTCGCTGACGCTCAGCCATACGGGCCAGGGTTCCGACCCGGTGGCTTCACCGACGAACTCGCCGGAATGCAGTATCGACCAATACATGGCCGGGACAAGCATCGGCTTCAGCGCCGATCCGGACAGCAGCTGGAGTGTGATCGGCTGGTCGGGGACCGATAACAACAGCAGCACCTCGACCAGCAACACGGCTACGATGCCGGGCAGCAACCATTCCGTAAGCGTGGCCTATTTCAACTTGGATGCCTGCTATGCCATCAGAACGCTGACGGGTTACGCGCCCGGCCAGGATACCGGGGTTGGCATCGATGTGACCCCGGCTGGCGGAACGCAAAACTATGCGGTAGAGGACACACCGCCAGACGGCTGGACAGTGTCCGGAGTCAGCCACAGCGGAAACTTCGATGTGGTCAACGGCAAGGTCAAATGGGGACCGTTCTTCGACACCGACCCTCGCAGCCTCAGCTATACGATGACTCCACCACGAGGGGAAAGTGGTGAGCACACCCTGGTGGGTACCGCAGCGTTTGACGATACTCCTGTTGAAATATCAGGGGATCGAGCCATTCAGTAGGGCCTGTCGCCTATCATCTTCAGCGATGGCTTTGAGTCTGGCGATGAAGAGGGGCAGTGATTTACAGGTTATTGCCAGTACCGATGGTTCGGCATGCCACACAAGCAGTGCGTCTGTGTGACTAATCAGGGGTCTTGCGCCATACCTCAGGTGTTAAACTTCACCAAATGAAATATCTGCTCAAGTTACTTGTTGCCCTGTTTGCCGTGAATACCCTTGCACAGCCTGTTCCCGGCACACCGGTGTCGGATCCCGGCTCACCTGAAGTCATCGGTACCCTGGTGGAGATCCAGACCATGTCTCTGCTGGGTGATCCGTTGCGGATGTCGGATCCATCGGAGGACACGTTGGAGAAACTGTCCGTGGCCCGTTCAGACTACCAGGCAGATCCGGATGATGCCGACAACATCATCTGGTATGGACGACGCACCGCCTACACGGGTGATTACCGCAGCGCGATCAAGATATTCTCCGAGGGCATCGACAAGCACCCGCAGGATGCGCGTATGTACCGTCATCGAGGGCACCGGTTTATCAGTCTGCGTGAGTTTCACAACGCCATTGCCGACCTGGAAAAAGCGGTAGAACTGATCAAGGGGACCGATGACCAGGTCGAACCGGACGGTCTGCCCAACGCGCTCAATATTCCGGTCAGCAGCCTGCACACCAACATCTGGTATCACCTGGGCCTGGCCTATTACCTGGTGCACGACTGGGACAACGCCCTGCGAGCGTACAACACCGGTTTTGCGGCCGGTCTCAATGATGACAACCTGGTTTCGACCACCCACTGGCGCTACATGATCATGCGTCGCATGGGAAATGAAGCGGAGGCAAAGGTCATCCTGGATGACATTTCAGCTGACATGGAAGTGATCGAAAACCACGTCTATCACCGGCTTTGCCTGTTTTACAAAGGTGAGATCGGGGCAGGTGAAATTACCGAAGACGATCAGGACAACCCGACCAATTCAGCTGCGGCCTATGGTGTCGCCAACTGGCATTATTACAACGGCGACCATGAGGAGGGATTGCGCCGCCTTCGCGCCCATCTCGATTCCGGTGGCTGGGCGTCCTTTGGATTTATCGCAGCCGAAGCCGATCTGGCGGCCCTGGGAAAGACGGAGTCAGAGTAATGGGCCAGAGTAAACCTACTCTGACCCCAGCTTTATGACCCCAGGTTAAAAACACGGGCTGCCCGTCTTTACGATGCGATTGGTGGCCGCCACAAGCTCCTTCGTAATACCGGGTTCGTGTGACGAATGACCGGAATCCGGTGAAATGACGGTATCGAGTTCGGGCCAGGCATCCGACAGGTCCACGAGATTCTTGACCGCGCACACGATATCGTACCGGCCATGTACCGCAAATGCGGGTATGTGGCGAATCCGTTCAACCCGGTCCAATAACAGTGTGTCAGGATCTGGTTTGACGTTGCGAAAATAGTGCGCTTCAAGCCGTGCAACGGCCCAGGCAGTATCGGGTTCGGCGAAATGACTGGCAAACTCTTCGTTGGGCAACAGGGTGCAGCAGGAGATTTCATAGATCGCCCAGTGTTTGGCGGCCTGTAAGGCAAGCTCGCGGTCCTCACCTGTCAAACGTTTCCAGTAAGCTTCAAGCAGGTCACCGCGTTCGGACTCCGGTATGAACCCGGCGAATTTATTCCAGAGTTCGGGTTGAATCATCCGCAGTTGGTAAAGCCACCAGTCGCGTTCCTCTGCGCGCAACATCCAGATACCTCTCAGCACAAGGCTTTTGCAGCGTTGGGGGTGCTGCTGGGCATAATAAAGTGAGATGGTACTGCCGTAGGAACCACCAAAGACGTGCCAGCGGTCTATATCCAGTTGTTCTCGCAACTGCTCAATATCGCTTGTGGTGTGTTCCATGTCGTTATTGGTCAGATCGCCAACTGGTGTTGAGCGACCACTGCCCCGTTGATCGAGCAATACGATGCGAAAATGACTCGGATCAAAAAAGCACCGGTCCTGCTCCGAACATCCGGCCCCCGGACCTCCATGCAGAAACAGCACCGGGTCACCCTGTGGATTGCCACATTGCTCCCAGTACAGGTCATGTACATTGTCGACAGGCAATGTACCGGTTTCAAAGGGTGTTATAGACGGGAAGAAATGTTGGTTGGCCATGAATGCTTGCCCTGCTCAGAGATGGTGAATCCGTAATGTGTTGCAGCTAATTATAGTGGCCAGAATCAATTCAGAACATCCAGGATTTCTTTATATATGCGGATACGGACTGGAGGAACACATCAAACTGTTGCACACTCGCTTCACTACCTTGTGCACCATGACTTCAAGAGGAACAAAAATTGAAAGATGAAGTATTGAGGGTTTACTGGCACGACGATTGTCTGTTGCACGATGGCGGGGATAGTGTGCTTGAGAACGAGCCACCCGGATTCATTGTGCTGCCGGAACCCCACGTGGAAACTGCCCAGCGAATTCTCAATATCAGGGGCATTTTAGAAGCCGGTCCACTGAACGACCGTGTTGATCTGCGTTCCGGAAGACACGCCACCGATGCCGAGATCCTGACATTTCACACCGCGGCATATCTTGAAGAAATCAAATCGGCTGCTGCCCTTCCCGAACCGGTACGAATTGATGGGGGTGGTACGGTGATTGCCGATGGCACTCTTGAGGCCGCGCTGGCTGCTGCGGGCACCACACTGGATGCCATGCATGCGGTATTGAACGAGCCAGGGGGACCGGTCTATTCCCTGGTGCGTCCACCTGGCCACCATGCCCAACCGGAAATGGCTGACGGCAATTGCATCTTCAACAATGTTGCCCTCGCTGTAGAGTCCGCCCGTGCCCAGGGTGCGGAGCGGGTTGCCGTAATTGACTGGGATGTGCACCACGGCAATGGAACACAGGCGGGTTTCTATGACCGCCCGGATGTTCTCACGATTTCCCTGCATATGAACCATGGTTCATGGGGACCCAATCACCCGCAAATGGGCACGGCAAACGAGGTGGGTAGCGGTGCCGGGCTTGGATTTAATCGTAATGTGCCATTGCCCTACGGGGTCGGTAACGATTGCTATGAAGCTGTCCTCAGAGATCTGGTCACACCACTGATTGATGATTTTTCACCCACCGTACTGGTCATTGCCGCGGGTGTGGACGCCAATGCCTTTGACCCCAATGGTCGAATGGTGATCGACATGGCCGGTTTTCGCCGCATGGGTCTTATCGCACGCGATCTCGCCGCCCGACACTGTGATGGCCGCCTATTGCTGGTGCAGGAAGGTGGCTACTCGCCAACCTACACGGCCTATGCAGCGCAGGGAATGCTGGAAGGTACTCTTGGCCTGACCCATGGCCTGGTTGAAGATCCCATAGGATATTATCCGGATCACTCGGAACACGGGCTTGCGGTGCTGTCTGATGTTCGCGATGAATGGGAGCGTGCCATTGGATCCGAATGATGGTTGCCAGTAGATAACACCCAGACTGGATTTCAGCCCTTGTTGGTCAGGAGTTTTCAGCCCAATCGCAGATCAGGTTTTCCCCGTCCCAGCTACAACCGTCTGGTGGGCCGTGGCGGTCCCAGAATACCCGGTGTTCCGTAGTCCAGCGATCCATTAACTCAACCAGCTGTTGATTTCCAAACCAGTGCCGCCAGTCCTTGTACCAGAAATCGCTCGGTGACGCTCCTTCCGGGACCACCTCTGCAAATCTTTCCAACACCTGCCAGGTAAAGTCCCGGTCGTCCAGTGTCAGCAGCCAGGGTGAGCCACCCTGGATTTCCATCACGTGGGAAAAGTCATCTTCCGAGATTGAATCGAGCACTTGCCGTTTCAGGGCCGCCAACACTGCCGGATCGTCTCGCTGCTGCAACAGGCGGGGGTCCAGCGGCAGACTTTCAGGTGAAGGTTTGAATTCTTCGCCCAGTCCAGCGGTCAGCGCTGACCAGTCGCCTATTCTTACCCGGTCCCATGCCAACGCCAGTCCCTCCATTGAGGGATCGTCCCTTGATACCAGGACTTCTTCGGTGAAACGTACCGCTTTGGCCGTCTCCCCCTTCACACGCATGACCATGGCCATCAATTGCGGTGCACGGGGATTGAGGGGGTCACGCCGGTAGAATTCGCTGGCCATACCCATTGCCGATTGGACATGACCCTTTCTCAGGAAAACATAGGTTGCCCAATCCATCAGCGGTGTATTGGATGGGTCACGGCGTAATGCCTCCCGGATCAGGTCAATGAGGTCAGCCTGGTATTGCATGACCGGAACCGCCAGCTCAATCTCGAGACAGGCCGAACCCAGGTTTGGACACAGAGCCAGTGCACGCCGCAGCAGCGGCATGTACGGCTGCTGCTCGATAAACGCCCACAACTGCTGTTCGTTCATACCGTATTGTGAGGGGTCTTTTGTTACGTGCATTGCGAAGCGTTGATAGACCGAACCCAGCAAATCCTGTGCACGCGCGAAACCCGGGTCCAGTTCAATGGCCCGCTCGAGCATCCTAGCTGCCCCCGCCACATTGGCCGCGCCACGACTTTCGAAAAGATCGCCTGCTGCGTAAAACAGTTGTAGCGCTTCAGCGTTCTCAGTGGGTTCGCAGTAATCGATACCGGTCAGGGAAAAACCCAGTTTGGCCGCCAGTTCACCGGCCAGGTGCTCCTGTTCCAGCCGAGCCTGACGTACACTGCTGAAATCGCGTACGGCCTCGTATTCCCATTGCACCTGGCCAAAGCGGTCGAGCAGGTATGCCTGCAACTTGGTACCCACCTGTGCCGGTTGCAGAACGCCATGTAGTGTGTAGTCAGCTGGTACCTGCAAAGCCGTTGCACCTCCTGAAACCAAACCCTGCAATCTGAATACTGTCTGCGGGTTCAGGGCGATCATGTCAGGATGCACATTGACCCGGTTGATCAGTTCGTTGGTAAATGCCCTCACCAGAACCCCCTGGTCAGCATCCGGTCTCAGGTCCTCGAACGGCAGGATTGCGATCAGCGGGCGTCCGTCGGAGTTGATGCGCAGTTCGGAACCACCCTCAGGGTCGTTGTCCTCCAGAGTGAACCAGGAGGCACTCAAAACAAGGACCAGGGTCAGCGTGCTCGCAATCAACACCTTACCCGTCAACGATCCCGGCTCCATGCGTTTGAGCCCGGAGCCGCTCAGGTCGAAAGCCCAGCTCAACAACACCACAAACGGAAGTGCGGTCAGAAACAGGATCAATGCTGCGTCACCCAGCCATGTCGGCCAGCCAAATCTTTCACTGGCGGTGATCAGGATTTCGACACTGCCCCAGGCGACCGCCACATAAATACCCACTGCCTGGTAAACACCACGGCTGCCGAGTTCTGTGAGGATATTTATTGATTTACTGTTTTTATTCAAATCAAAGACCTCGACCGCGAGGCGATGACGTCAATGGCACTTAACCCGCTGAGCTTCAACCGTAAGACCTGTGGTCTATTGAGTCAAAGTATAATGACAGCAATGAATCGTAGTTCTGGCTGAAAATGTCGAGAGCACAGGACACCCTGATTTATCAAAGAGCCGGAAGTGTTGCTGATTTAGATGTACGGATTAGATCAATCCTGCCAGCAAGCAAAACAGACAATTGTGCGAGATCTACCGAGCGGGTTCGGGGTTTCTTAGTACCTTGAAGTGCTTTTGAAGACCACTGACGATATTCTTCAAATGAGATTCATCATGGTTTTACCAGAAAACGCTCTCCCCGTTTACTGGTAATATTTATGCCAACCACCTTGGGAAGAATATGAAAATGAAAATTTGCACGTTGTACGGCGGCCTGACAATGGTACTGATGGTTGTCTTGATTATGATGACGCCGACGGCACTGCAGGCGCAGTTTGATACCAGTTTAGGTACCGAGTCCTGCTCCGATGTGAAACGAAAGATCACCCGGAACTGGACGCAATTGCGTAGTTTCTTTCGACCCGGTGGGGAAAACCTGAGAAAGCCGAAAACCAATGAAATCTATTGTGTATCGCCGGCCTATACCAAGAATGCCATGAAGAAATCGGCGGTTTCCATGGACCTGGCGTGCTACTCACTGCAAGGCTCAAATTTCTGTTGTGACTCAAGATTACAGGCGTGCGCTGGTGTGATGGGAGGATAGGGGTGACCCTGCTCCAGGTATCACTGGATCTTCTTCGAAGGGTTGCCGTTCGCCAGGCAAATTGAATTCGTCACGGATTCGAAGACATCAGGCCTGGGACAGGTGGTTATCAGAGCCGAAGTTGCTCACTGAACCGCCCCGGGTTTACCGGAGACTCCATACACAGCAATGGAGTGCCCCATGTCATATTCCTCCTGCCCCAAGGGTCCTGTGAGTAACTAGTCAGCAAGCGCTTGCCGGGCTTCACGATGGTGCAATTCCATACCGATTGCAGTCCAGGGCAAAAAGCCCTTCCAGTAGGCCGGGTCCGTGCTGTCGGTGCGTGGCGCGGTGTTGGATTCCGGTGTCAGCTTGAGGTAATCCGCATAGCGGTCGTCTTCTCCAAGCAGATAGGTTCCGAGGAAAGCGGTTATGAAGTGTTGGTTGATATTGTTCAGGCGGCGATTGTCCCAGGCTGGTTCCTGGTAGTGGACCCATTCCCGAAAATGCTGGCTGGCCAGAGGCGGGGCAGGGTTGGGGGCAACCTCGTGAATCGCGCCCTGGTAAACCAGCAGGTAACGTTCGGAATTTACCGTGTTGTCAAACAGCCATTGCGCAGCCGCAAAACCCGTGGTCTGATCCTGCCGGCCCACGATAAACAGACTGGGAACCTTCAACTCGGCCGCTGCCTTTTCGGTCCAGAAACCGGGTGGGCCATAGGGTGCAAAAGTGACAATAACCCGGATACGCGGGTCGAGAGAATCGATGTAGGCGGGGACGCCCTCCTGCTGGGCAGCCAGGTGACCCCCTGGAACACCACCGGGAAAGTTAACCGCTGCCTCGCTGACCCCTACGCCGGCGGCGTTGAGGGCGCCGTAGGTGCCCATGGAGTAACCGATAACTGCCGTCTGCCCGGCGTTGACCATACCGGTCAGAAACCCGTCAGGCCGATTGCTCATGCTGGACATCTTTTCAATGGTGAAGTTAATGTCCTGTGCGCGGTGGACCAGGGTGCTGTGGATTACCGTGGCATCGGCATGGGTGGAACCGGTGTGGTCTATGGCGACAACGACATAGCCCTTGGAGGCCAAATTTTCCGTCAGCCAGGTCATGATGACACGTGAACCGGAATATCCATGGGAGACCACGACCAACGGAAAGGGGCCATCATCTGTCTGCCGCCCGGCATCACGCGCAGCCCTGCCGCCGAACTCGAAAGGCAGGAGCGGGCGGGCCGGGTTGCCGGCACCGTGGCCAAGCACGTCATTGTAGGTGGTAATCTGCTTCTGGCCATCTTCGAGTGCAGCGGGATACCAGATCTCGAGGGTCAGTGGCCGGTCATAACGCGGGTTGCGGTTCTCGGCGCTGTAATTGAGGACATCCAACTGGTCGGGGTTCACCACTTCCAGTGTGCGTACACCCACCGGGTAGCTACCGCGTCGTGCCAGCTCGGGTGCATCTACACGCGGGTCGCCATTGAAAAAATCGGTTTCCCTCAGACGGTCACAACCATGAATGGCCTGTGATTCCTGTGCTCCACTTTCCGGGTGTTGTGCTCCACATTCGTGCAGCGCCAGGGCGGGGGGGGATGCGAATAAAATCATCACTAAAGCTGTCGCAATTTGTTTGTGCATCTAAATTCCAGAATCGTGCGTGGTGGTTGACCGAGGGGCAGCAAAAATACCAGTGACCTGGTTCCGGTTTAAATATACTCCTGCCGGGCAAGCATCGGGTCAATTGGTAGCAAAAAAATCAAATACATTACCCAGTTTCGAACTCGGAGTACGGTAGATTTCCGTGAAAGTACAGCGTGTACGGCTGACCGTGGTAAAGCGCTTGTTTTGCACATCAAAGAATTTGGCGAAATTACCACCCGTGGCACGGAACTGGTCCGTTTCATATTCACGGTGCTGGCATTTTGGACACTTCCAGCTCTTATGATTCATGTTGGCTCCACTGCGGGGAAATATTCTCCCCGGTATTATGTCTGAATACGTAGGTCAGTGCTTCCACCTCAGAGCTTCGGCCTTTTGTTCATACGCTTCCATGGCCTCAACGCTCCACGCATCACCGCCTTCGAGCTCAAAATACAGAGGTTGCCTGGCCACTTGTTGCGGTGCCACCTGGTTCATTGTTGCGGCTTCGTACAGGCGCCCGTTGATCATGGTATGACTGACAAATTCTGAACGGCTTATGTCCGCCAACGGGTTACCGTCGATGACAACCAGATCAGCCAGTTTACCGACTTCCAGAGAGCCGATATCGTGGTCCATACCGAGGCTTGCGGCACCGTCAATGGTAGCTCCACGCAGGGCTTCCCAGGGTGTGAATCCGCCCTGGACCATGGACCAGATTTCCCAGTGTGCGGCCAGACCCTCGCGTTGGCCGTGGGCACCGATGTTGACGCGGACACCCCGGTCTCGAAGTGCCTTGGCGTTCCTGGCAACGTGGATATGGTTGTATTCCGAGTCAGGTGCCTTGGGTCTGCGTATGGCCCGGGGGTAAACCCTGCTCTTGGAAGTGTACCGAAGCAGACGCGGGTTTTCCCATACATTGGTGCGGTCATACCAGTACTCCTCACCCATGATTCCCCCGTAGGAAACAATAAAGGTGGGTGTGTAGGCGGTGCCAATCTGTGACCACAATTGCTTCACATCGTCATAAACATTCTTCAGCGGGATCGAGTGTTCAATGGTGGTATGGCCGTCGATCAGCATGGTCATATTCGGCTGGAACTTGGCACCACCTTCCGGCACCACCATCATGCCCAGTTCCGATGCCGCCTGGATGATTTGCTGTCGCTGGTCACGGCGTGGCTGGTTGTAACTTTTTACCGAAATACCACCGGCATCCTTGATTCGTTGCACGTGAAAACGGGCATCATCCAGATCGCCGATCTCGGCCCGGTAGTTCGGTGCGTAAGCACCGTACAGAATTCTACCGGTACCGAACAAACGAGGTGCCACCAACTGACCGGTTTTCTGCAACTCGGCTGCCGCGAAGAACTCGTTGGTGTCATTTGACGGGTCATGAATGGTGGTGACACCAAACGCCAGGTTGGCCAGCTGAATGAAATTCTGTTGCGGGATGATCTGGCTGGTACCCATGCCGCCGTGTGCGTGGGCATCCACGAAGCCGGGAAGCACGGTCTTGCCTGCAATATCCAGTTGGTACGCATTTTCAGGAATCACGACATCGCCACGTTTTCCTGTTTCGCTGATGCGGTTGTTCCTGATGATCAATACACCGTCATCAATAACCTCCTGCTGTTCGTTTGCATTCCGCATGGTGATAATCCGTCCGCCCACCAGTGCGATCGTACCCCGGGGTTGATCACTTGGCTGGTCGAATGCCAGGTCAAGACCTTCCTCCAGTGGTTCAGGTAACTCTTCTGGTGCACCTTCGAGGAATGCAAAAGCTTCGTTCAGGTCACGCCGGTATATAAAACGTCCCTGTGACCAGTCAAGGGCGCTGCTGTCGGCAGACCAGCTCAGGAACGCCGCGCTACGACCCGAAACCTGTCTGACCTTGAACCCCTTGGTGTTGCCGTTGAGTGATACCGTTTTGCCATTGCTGAAAAACGGTGCTACCCAGGTCTTGAACTTCTCTGTGAACGCCACCCAGCGTCCGTCAGGTGACACCTGGAAACGTGTGACCTTGGTGCCGTGCAGATGCTCGCGTGGGTCATTGCCATCAAGATCCACGCTGTGAAGATTCAACTCGGTGTTCAGCTTTCCGGTATTTTTGCTGAAAAATACCCGGCTGGCATCCGTATTGAAATGCCCGTTTACACCTTCGTCAATGACCCGTTCCGGTGCTTGTTTGCCATCTGCCGCCACGTGGTAGATACCGGTGTTTTCAGACCACAAGGGCGATAACAGGTAGCCACCACCAATTTTCCGAAATAACACTTTACTGCCGTCTGATGAAAACACCGGCTCTATGTAATGGCCGCGTTGGTCGGTCAGATCGGTGGTCCTGCGTCCGTTCATGCTGGTGATCTTCACGGAACCAAAGCCCTGGTCATCCCAGGTGGTATACAGCACGGATTTTCCATCCGGAGAAACCACCGGGTAAAACTCATGATGTGTACTCTGTTTGCTTAACCGCCGCTGCTTGCCATCGTCGAGGTCGCGAACCCAGATATATCCCAGGGCCTGAAATACCACCTGCTTTTTGTCCGGGGTATAGCTGGCCCAGCGAATGGCTTTTGCTTCGAACTCATCCTCCGACATCGTCACCCGATTACGCAATGCCGGTCTGACCTTCTTGGTGACACGGATATGCACCGGGATGTCGGTGATAACGCCGTCGGATACATTGGCGCGGTGAAACGTACCGCCAGACCAGAATGCGATTGACTCACCATCGGGCAACCACGAAATGGCGGGTGCATTGCCCTCTGAACCGTTGGATTCCTGCAGGTCACGTTCAAATCCGTCATACACCAGCTTCTTGAGACCGGATTCGAAGTCCTTGACCATGATCTGGCTGACCAGGCCGATCCGGCGTTTTATGTAGGCGATCGATTTGCCATCAGGGGACGGGGCGGGACGGATGGCACCACCGGCACCACTGACCACCGTGGTGGTTTTGCCGTTGGCCAGTTCCAGACGTTTTATGGCAAAGGCTGAGCCCACAGAATTCTTGTTGTATGCCCAGGTTTTCCCGGGGGTGATGTCGGCGCTGTAATAAACATATTTACCATCCGGTGAGAACACGGGCTCTGCCCGGTTTTTTTGGTCCCCCTCATCAAATGGCCGCTTGACCAGGTTGACACCGTTGCCACCACCATGATGAAACATCCAGATCTCACCGGCGGCGATGGAACGGGTTGAATAAAAGCCTTTACGACCCACCAGGTACATACCATCCGGACTCCATGCCGGGTTGTGCACCAGGTGCTCGGCCTCGTCGGTTATGGCATGGGGATCGCTGCCATCGCTGTTCATGACCCACAGGTTGTCCCCGCCAGCGCGATCACTGACAAAAGCAATCTGGCGGCCATTGGGGCTGAACCGTGGTTGATAGTTCCACTCGATACCATCGGTCAGGGCCGTCGCTTGACCTCCACCAATGGGGACCGAATAAATATCACCCAGCATATCGAACACCATGGTTTCACCGTCGGGACTGACCGTGACATTCGACCAGGTGGTTTCAACGGTATCAACACTGACTTCATCGCTATGGTACTGGTCAGAGCTGACTTCCCACTCGGGCTTTTCGGTTGCATCGGTTTCACTTTTTTCCGAGGTCTCTTCGGCCAGAACATGGAAGCTGATGATGAGCAGAAGGCCGGTAAGGATACGGTGCATTAGGATGTCTCTCTTTATTGGTGTGGCGTGAATGCCGGCGGCCATGATAGCCCAGTAAGCCGGTTTATTGAAATCTGGACCTGGCCAGGCCAAGTAATTTCAGCAGGCACAGGTTTGCCAGCCAAACGAATACGAAAACGACAGCCAGCTTAACCACTTCCCGGTCGATCTGTGTCTGACCGAGAGTCTCTTAGAAAAAACTGTAGCTCAACATCAGCGGCGGGCACTATGAACGGCTATGAATTCGCCATGCGGGTATGGCCAGGACCAGTGTCAATATCATCAACACCAGACCGGCGAGAGTATTGGTGGGGACCGAGACAGGGCTGGCAACAAGCGGAGTGAACTCAACTCTTAATCGTGGCCCGTTGAGGCTATCTGCGTTTTCACGGCTGTGCATGCGCCGGGCATTCTGTACCGTTTGTTCGTCACCAAGTATGATCCAGCCGAAGTTTGTAGCCGGGCTGTCAACCCAGTTCTGAACATCGGCTACCAGGGCGTCTGACGACGAAAATACCAGTGGCTCAGAAGAACTGCCATAGAAGGATGTTTGTGACGAGTCCGGTAGAAAATCACCACCGGCGACATCCCATTCATTGGAATCGAAGTAGGTGTGTATCCACGTTGCGTCACCACTTTGTGCGCTAATACCCTGGCCCTCCGGTCCGTGTGCGTTGGAAGCACCCTCACCCCAATTGCTTACCAGGCGATGAACATCGGACCTGCCGTCGGTGGCCCCAAAGGGTACCTGGTTGATAAAAAGACGTAATTCCACGCTGTCGACCACCGAGCCTGGCGGAATTTGTGACAGGTCAAATGTCAGCACGGTGCGTCTGAGCAGACGGTCCAGGCCATTATCACCGCCGGTTCGGCCCATAAACAGGTATTGCCCCGAGCCATTGCTCCAGCGCCCCAGATCGTCCTCGAATAGCGAATTGTCTTTTTGCGGTTGAATGGTCAGTTCGTCGCTCCTTGCCGGAGAAAAAGGCAGGAGGGTTAACACGCAGATTAGAAAAATCCATTTTTTCATTTGAGTTTCCTGAAGGTTGCCTGCCGAACTAATGACTGATTTGAGAGGACATTCAACCCCGCTGGTGTATTACATTCATTAAAGTGGGTATTTTGACCTTTTTGCCGGTTTCTATCCAGCACTCCATGGCAACCGCTGCGCTGTCAGGGCAACTTGAATCTGTTATCTTCCGACCCCGGTCAATACAATGTAACCGAAACAGGAACAATTCATCCAATGAAATTATTCAAGCTGCTGGTCATGGTGGTCATTGTGTACCTGCCCGCCGTTTACGCTTCCGGGGAGGACACTGCGGCTGACCCGGTGCAAAGCGGCAGACTGTACCAGCCCGCTGAAAATCCCATGGTGGAGGTGGATGCGGCGCTGAGCCGGGCGCTGGCAAACGAGCGCCTGTTGCTGGTGGTGGTCGGAGCAAACTGGTGTCATGACTCACGTGCGTTGGCTTCACGTCTGTACAAGCAGCCATTGAAAACCCTGGTGGAAAAACATTATGAGACCGTATTCGTAAGTGTTGGCTACTATGAGTACGGCAGGGACGTGGTGCGGCGCTTTGGTACACCAATTTACTATGCCACACCCACAGTGCTGATCGTGGACCCGGAAACCGGGCAACTCCTAAACGCTGAAAACCGTCATCAATGGAGTAATGCCTTCAATATTGGTATGGATGAATCAGTGGAGTATTTCAGACAGATGGCTGAGTGGGGACCCTCTGATTCTGTGCCGACGCACGCTGCGGAACTGGACCGTCTCAAGGCAGACATCGATGCCATGGAGTGGCGTCTTGCACAACGTGTTGATGAAGCGTATGCCGTACTGGGCCCCATACTAAAAGCTTGGGATCAGGATGAAGATCCGGAAGGGTTTGATGCCCTTTGGAACGAGGTGGCAGATTTCAGGCTCGCCATTCCGGAAGATATGCAAACGCTGAGGACCGAGGCCCGCCAGCGTGTTTCGGCGGGTGAAACCAACATTCAACTCGAATATCCCGAGTACCCCCCATTTTCCTGGCAATAGTGTGGTCCACAGCCTGTGGGTCGAATTGCGGTGTCGCGTTGTTTGCCGGGCTTTCCAGGCTGGCTATGCGTACACCCATCACTTGATAAGCAATGGGTGCACCCGCGAACCGTTTCATTTTCTGTCAAGTCAAGATCAATAAAAGAACTAGCGGCCGGCTGACAGACCGGACTGGCCGATGGTTTTCACCTCGTTTTGATGAAAAGAGCGGATTAGCCGGGCAATTAACTGACCGTCTTCCTCCAGTGCAAAGTGCCCGGTATCCAGCAGGTGGAATTCAATGTTTTTCAAATCCCGCTGGTAGGGGTAGGCACCTTCGGCCGGGAATATGTAGTCATTCTTTCCCCAAACGACCAGGGTCGGAGGTTGATATTCACGAAAGTATGCCTGCCACGCAGGGTAGTGCGGAACGTTGTTCTGGTAGTCATAGAACAGAGCCAGTTGAATGGCAGGGTTGCCATCACGTTGCAGGTGACGCAGGTCAACGTTCCAGTTATCCGGACTGATCAACTGCGCATTGCGTACACCATGGGTGTATTGCCACTTCACACCTTCCGGTGATATGAAAGCAGCAAGGGGTTCGGTGCACAGGTTGGCCGACATTCCGCCCAGTATGACCTTGTCGATTCCGCGTTTACGCAATTGCAGCACCAGGTCATTGGTCTCAGGGCCATACACTTTGTGCGGGTTGCTGATGATGGTTTGGCCATCGTTGATCAGCGGCTTGTAGCGCTCCAGCCAATCTGCGCCGGAACCTTCAAATCCTTCCAGGCTGAGGGCACCTTTGCGATCGAACATACCGATCTTGTGCATCGGGGCTCAGAAAGTCATTCTGGGGGTCGGTGATCAGCACGGCAGTTTTGCCGGTTTCAATTTCCATACCCGGATCGGGTAGTTGCGCCTGTGCGCTTGTTGTACCCGCCAGGAACAACGCAAATGCCAGCATGATCGGGGCAATTCCGAGAGTGATGCGTGTCAGGGTTCCGATTGGTTCTTCGGACCCGTGATGGGTTGGTACTGAACGGTGATGTAGTTCCTCAATATAGTTTGCATTTCTGTTGAACTCCCAGTTATTGGCCTGGATTGAATTACGATTTCTCAGTGTTGCTTGCATGGCGATTTCCTTATTGGTTTTCAGTTGATTTGTAAATTGGTTTCGGTGTCCCCGCGTGACCGGCACGCGGTGTGTAGATGTTTCCTGGCCCGCGGTTCAGAGCTGCCTCTCATCAGCACTGATAGGGATGTCGTTGGCACTCATATCGCGTCTGCGCACAAGGACCGGGTGGGTCGTATGCAATTGGCCAGTGGTGGCACCCTGTTCCTGGACGAGGTCGGTGAGATTCCACTGGAGCAACAGGGCAAACTGCTACGTGCATTGCAGGAAAATGAGTTTGAACGTGTGGGTGATGAAAAGACCATCAAGGTGGATGTACGTGTAGTGGCTGCAACCAACCGGGAATTACAGCGCGAAGTGGAGAAGGGCAATTTTCGCCAGGACCTGTACTACCGCCTCAGTGTCTTTCCGATCGAGGTGCCACCTTTGCGCAAACGCTCTGAGGACATTGTGCCGCTGACCCTGCATTTCCTTCAGATTATCTGTCGTGAACTGGGCAAGGAAACCCTGCAACTGACAAGACAGCATGGCGACTCTCTGCTCAGGCATGCCTGGCCCGGCAATGTGCGGGAGCTGAAAAACGTGGTTGAACGGGCGGTCATCCTGTCCGAGCGTGACTACCTGAGACTGGATCTTGCCATGCCACAGATGGATGCGGATGTTTCATTGGTCCCGAGGGGTGTGCTGCCGGAGCGGGGATTTATGACGGAAGTCGAAATGCGTGAGCGGCAAAAACAAAACCTGCGTGCATTGCTTGATGCCACCAATTGGCGGGTATCGGGGCCGGCTGGGGCCGCCGAAAGAATGGGAGTCAAACCTTCAACCCTGGCTTACAGGATGAAGATTTTCGGTCTGGAAAAACCCCGTCCTGGTTCTGTATCGATGTAAAACAGGATAAAGTGTTACAGGCAATGACCATCCGGGGTTTTGAAATGAAAAATATCATTCTGATCATGTTTCTTGGTTTCTGTGTGATGACGGCCCGGTCTGCATCATCTGTAGATCGTAATACGGATTACGTGCTCATTGAATATATCGCCCACGCCAGTTTTATTGTCATTTCACCGGATGACTACGCGGTACTCATCGATCCCTATGAAAGTCGCTGGTGGCTGGGTTATGACTTTCCTGTCCGCCCATTGAAGGTGGATGCCGTACTCAGCTCCCATCCACACCCGGACCATGATGGGGGATTATCAAGTGGTCATACCTTGCCCTGGCCGTATGCAACACCGGTGTTGGCCAAACCCGGAAGCTATGTTTTCGGTGATATCGGGGTGACCGCGATTGAGGGTCGGCATGCGGAACCCTATGGCAAGGAATTTGGCCAGACCAATACCGTCTGGGTTCTGGAAATTGCCGGTCTGCGTATCGCGCACATCGGTGACAACGGGCCCATAACCGACGCAATAGCGGAGGAAATTGGAATCGTTGATATCCTGATGCTGCCGATCGATTCCGAGTATCACGTACTCTCGCACGACCAGATAGAAGACTGGCGGCGTCATCTTGAACCCGACATCGTGATTCCAATGCACTACCGCCACCCGGATCTTGAGACAGACCCGGACAGTCCCAGTGATCTTGGAAACATTAATGGCTGGCTGAAAACCCAGCGTGGTGTGCGTCAATTGACCACCCATCGATTTAAAATTTCGTCGGAAGAATTACCCATGGATGCCGAAGTGATGGTGTTCAAACACTCTGTCCCGGTTCAGTCGCCATAAACTGAATCAGTTGGCCTCCGTTTATCTGCTAAGTCTGAAGCGACCTTCCGTGGCTCTGTAACTCAAAGTGTTTGCTCAGCTTAATTTGAAATGTTTTTGACCCGCTGTTTCAAGTGTGCCTTGACATCAATCCATATTTTCAGAGCAATAACCACCATCAACACAGGTGTTGATTCACCCAGAACCAGGGTCAGCCCACCACCAAGAATTACCACCAGGTGCATGAAAATTATTCGGCCGTAGGGTTCTGACATCAGGTTTTTTGCGCTGCGGTTCCGGTATTCACGCCGCCCGAGAAAATTCCTGACAAAGGAAAATGCATGGCTGACAAATAAAAGTGCAAGAGCCGGCCACAGATGGATGAACATTTGTGCCACTTCGGTCAGGTCACCACCACTGGTGTCTTGTGGACCCTGTATAAAAAGACCGTAAATGAAAAGGAAATGGACAGCCATAAAACCACCAAAATGACCGATGAAGAACGGCACTGCAAGCAATGCGAACCAGCGACTGATGACGATGATCTTGCAAACATTAAAAAACCCGATGACGGCGCTCTCGGCCCAGTACAACACCATCACGTTGCCCAGATCCCAACCCAGGAATGCCGCTCCGGCCAGTGGCACCAGGTTGACCAGGATCAATACCAGGGTTGAAGGGGAGGTGAGACTCAGCGGCTCACCATCAGGCTGATGGCTGTTCGGTAAATCCTGTGGGTCGTCTTGTAACGCAAGAGTATCCGGTTGTTGCCATTCTCCCGACAACTCCTCGGGTGTTGCATCCCCGCGTCGGACCGATTGGCCGCTGCCGGAGCGGATGCCGTTGAGTATGTCGGCCAGGTCGTGGTGGTCAAGTTCAGAGCCCACCGCCATTGGATTCGCGCCATAGTCAAAGGCAACATGGTCACCTCGCCACGATTTCCCGGATTTCTTCTGTGGGTGTTCTATACGCATATTACGCATACTGGAAACACGGTAGCTCGCAGCGACGCCAATACCGGGCAGTCCAAAGAAAATCACCACCTGGTCGTTATGGACCTTGATCACCTCCCGACCAAACATCATCAGTGCAACAACCGTGGTTAACAGTATGGGTGCAATGGACCAGCCCAGCAGCCAGGCCGACAGGAACAAGGCGGCCACCAGGTCAAACAGGTCATCAAATTTGCTCCATTCGGATACGGCCTGCTGAAACGTGTGTATCGCAGGAACCAGGAAAATCAGGTCAAAGACCGCGAGGATCGCTATGACCTCCCAGGCGCGTTTGAATGGCAACACCCTGCGGTAATCGCTCCCGTCACCCGGTCTGTCCAGTGCGGGTCTGATCCGGGGGCTGAGTCCTTTTTTGATCATGGGTCCATGCGCCGGGAATCTGTTGGAATATATCTATTCTATAGCGATAAAGGATTTTCGCGCAGTGGCGGTCTCCGGGAGGAGATCAGCTAGTGTGTCTTTTGGAAAATTTGACCTGGTTGCCACTACCCTTCTTTGGCAGGAGCCATCTGTGCCGGCACCTGCTGTTGGGATGAGTTGGTGGACGTTTTAGGTACCGCAGTGTTTTTGCTGCGCATGAACGCGTGTAATACTATCCTGGGGAGATGGTGAACAGGAAAATGCTATGGGCGGGAAGCCCGGGGCTTTTTCAGCGGGTATTCAGAGTGGCTGGATTGCCATGAATCAACTTAGCGGAGAGTAGCATATGGGTACCATTGCAGAACAGGAAAAAGCGGGTAAACATGTACTGGCCGGAACTGTGGGTAATGTCCTTGAATGGTATGACTTCGCCGTCTATGGATTTCTTGCCCCTGTAATGAGTCCGTTATTCTTCCCTGAAGATGACACACTGACCGGCCTGATCAACACCTACGGTATTTTTGCAGCCGGCTATCTCATGCGTCCGATCGGGGGCATTGTTTTCGGGCACATTGGTGATCGGATGGGTCGCAAAAAAGCACTGCAACTTTCGATTGCATTGATGGCCATCCCCACGGTATTGGTCGGTTTACTGCCGGTGCACGAACACCTAGGAGCCTCCGCTGCGGTCCTGCTGGTTTTGTTGCGGCTGCTGCAGGGTGTGTCGGTGGGTGGTGAGCTGATTGGCTCGATGTCCTACATGGTTGAAACGGCGCCTCCGGGTCGTCGCGGTCTCAGCGGAAGCTGGTCGGTTTGTGGCGGGGTCGCAGGAATTCTGCTGGGCTCACTGGTTGCAACGATGCTGAGCAGTTTGCTCGGTGCAGAGGCGATGAGCGACTGGGGTTGGCGGGTACCATTCCTGGGGGGTGTCATTATATTTGCAATCGGTAACTGGCTGCGCCGGTCACTGGTCGAATCCCCGGATTTCACCGCAGCCGAGGCGAGTGGTGAAACCAGCGGCAATCCCTTGCTTGAAGTCATGCGGGACGTGCCGTTGCGTGTGCTGCACATGTCGGTCAGCATTCTGTTGTTCGGGACCGGTTTCTACATGCTGTTCGTTTGGATGCCGACCTACCTCACGAAGATGGTCACACCCGCGATCGATCATGCCCTGATGGTGAACACGTTTGCGATGACCCTGTTGCTGTTGCTGATTCCACTGGGTGGAAAACTGTCGGATCGATACGGACGGAAACAGGTGATGTTAACGGCAACTGCTTTAATGGGAATCAGCGTTTATCCACTGTTTCTGCTCATTGATCAGGGCGTAATGCTGTATGCGCTGGCAGTACAGGTCGTGTTTGCCATCCTCATCGGCATGATCCAGGGCCCATTGCCGGCTTTCATGGTCGAGAGTTTTCCGGTCCGCGGACGCTACACCGCGATTGGCTTGAGTTACAACATCACGCTGGCAATTTTCGGTGGGACGGCACCACTGGTCGGCACCTGGCTGATCAAGACGACCGGCGACCTGGCTTCGCCCGCCATCTATCTTGCCGTACTCTCGGTGATCAGTTTCGTTAGTATGTACTTAATGAAATCCATTGATAAACCGGACTAGCGTTCCAAAAGAACGCGGGTTCCTGAGTGGTTGATTAGTGGTCCTGAATCTGTTCTGGTCCCGGGTTAACAGGTCAGGAATTCTTTGCCATTGCTCCTGTCCAGTGCATGTACAACCCCGGTGCGGGTGTGAAAATAGACCCGTTTGTCATCCATCGTTGCGTTAGATGTGATCGCTGCTTTTGAATCGTACGACCAGGTCAGTTGACCCGATTCCTTGTCGAATACACGCAGGACGCCGTCCTCACCTCCTGCATAGACCGAGGATTCATCGGTGCGAACGCCACCATAAATGGCTGCGCCAGTTTGCGCTTCCCAGGTCTTCTGGATTGTTACCTTGGTGTCCTGGGCGGTGCTGCTCAGTGGGATCAGTAGCACCAACACGGTGGTAAGCAATACCTTCTCTGACTTGGTGATCATGGCAGTGGTCCTTTTCAATCAGCCTGTAATTTGATTTGGACTGCAAGGCTAACCACTATTTGCGTTTTCGCCATGTCCCAAAAGTGAGGGGCTGTCGGGGCATACGATAATTTTCACACTAAATGGCTGGCATCTTTGCACAAATTTTCACTTGCTGACGGTTACTGACCAGCCAGGCAGATATAATGATCAGGAAATTGAAGAACCATGACTGCCATGAAAACTCCGCTCAAAATTGAATCAGCGATCGCGACCAATCGATTTGGTCTGGGAGCACGCCCGGGAGATTTGGTAAAAATTGACGCACAACCTCAGAGTTGGTTGCTGGACCAAATAAAGGGGCCCTCACGTCTACCGGAAGCCATAACAGACTTGCCCGGGTCTGCCAGCATACTGGTCGAGGTTGAAAAGGCGCGTGAACAACGTCAGCAGGCAAAAAAAAGCGGTAATTCAAAAGACAAGGACCGCAAGATGTATGGCAGTGCCGTACGCCGGAATTACATGGATCAGGCGCACGCCCGTTATATAACCGCAACGACGACAGATTATCCATTTCATGAAAGGCTGGTGTATTTCTGGAATAATCACTTCGCCGTATCTGCGGATAAACAACCCATCCCGGCGGTGGCTGGCGCATTCGAGAACGAGGCCATCCGCCCCAATATTTCCGGAAAATTCGTCGACCTGTTGATGGCGGTCGAAAAACACCCCGCCATGTTGCTCTACCTGGACAATCAGCGTTCGGTAGGCCCCAATTCAAATGCCGGACGCAGGGCGAACAGACGAAGTTCAGACAAGAAGACGGGTCTGAATGAAAACCTGGCCCGGGAAATCCTGGAACTGCACACCCTGGGTGTGGATGGCGGTTTTACCCAGGCCGATGTGATCGAATTTGCCCAGGCCATCACCGGTTGGAGTGTCGGTGGCGGACGTGGCCGGATGAAAGCCGGTACACCGGGCCGGTTTTATTTCCGCGACGAAATACATGAACCCGGAAGCGTCACTGTTCTGAACAAACGTTATAAGCAGAAAGGTATGTCCCAGGGTGAGGCCATCCTGGCTGATCTTGCCGGCCATCCCGCGACCGCCCGTCATATCGCAGAAAAACTGGCGCGTCACTTTGTAGCAGACGATCCACCTGTGGGCCTGGTTGATTCGCTGGCCAAGACCTACCTGGACAGCGGGGGTGATTTGCCTGCTGTACACGCGGCACTGGTCAAGGCAAAAGAGGCCTGGCAGATCAATTATGCCAAGTACAAAACCCCGGAAGATTTTGTCATATCAACTTTCCGCTCCCTCGGTCACGTTCCCGATGATGCCAGGACGGTGTTTTCCGCCCTGGAGATGATGGGTCAGGCAACCTGGCAACCCGGTTCTCCCGCGGGTTGGCCCGATACCGCCGCGCACTGGGGTGGTGCTGATGGATTGTATAAACGAATTGAGTGGTCGAACGCCGTGGCCCAGAGGGTCGGCAAACGGGCCAATCCACTGGAGCTTGGAGAGGACGTCCTTGGTCCGGTGCTGGGTGATCACACCCGAACAGCCATATCGCGGGCCGAGAGCCTGAACCAGGGATTGGTACTGTTGTTGGTTTCACCGGAATTTCAACGGAGATAGGGCATGTTGAGCAGAAGACAGATGTTGAAGTACTCCGGTCTGGGTCTGCTGGCAGCAGGCATGCCGGGTATCAGTTTTGCCAGGGCAGATACGGAGTCCAGATTGGTCCTGGTCATTTTGCGTGGTGCGGTCGACGGCCTTGCCATGCTGGCACCCTACGGCGAGTCAGCGTACAAGGGCCTGCGTGGCGAACTGGCACTGGCGCCGCCGGGTGACACCGATGGTCTGTTGAAACTGGATGGCCTGTTTGGACTGCACCCGTCGTTTTCCAACATCCACTCGTTGTACCAGCAACAACAGGCGGTATTGCTGCATGCCGTCGCCACACCCTATCGTGAACGCTCACATTTTGACGCCCAGGATCTGCTGGAAAATGGCAGCCTGAGCCCCGGAGGAAGACGGGATGGGTGGCTTAACCGGGCACTGGCACCACTGCACAAAACAGGTGGTAAGGAAGCCGCAATCGCAATGGCACAGAATACGCCATTGGTCCTGAGGGGCAGTGAGCCAGTGACCAGTTGGGCCCCGTCACGTTTGCCGGACGCCGATGACGAAACTCTGCGACGCATCAGGAATCTTTACTCAAGTGATGATTTTTTTGCAAGTCGTCTGCAACAGGCCCTGGACTCCAGGGAAATTGCAGGTGACGACATGAATTCACGAAAACGCAAGAACCGGGATGCCCAGTCCCGTGAGATGATGCAGGCCACCGCGAAATTCCTGATGGCACCGGACGGACCGCGTGTTGCGGTGATCGAATCGGGTGGCTGGGATACCCATGCCAACCAGGGAGGCGCCACCGGCAGCCTCGCCAACAAGTTCCGCAACCTGGACAGCAGCCTGGATCAGTTTCGACGTGCCATGGGCGATGAGTGGTCCAAAACGGTGGTTGCGGTGGTAACTGAGTTTGGTCGCACCGTTCGTGTCAACGGCACGCGGGGTACCGATCACGGCACCGCCGGTGCCGCATTATTACTGGGTGGCGCAGTCAATGGTGGCCGGGTGGTTTCTGACTGGCCAGGTCTGAAGAGTTCTTTCCTTTACCAGGGCCGCGATTTGGCACCGACCACTGATTTACGCAGCGTTTTCAAAGGAGTGCTTGTCGATCACCTGTCGGTTCCGCATACACTACTGAACAAGGAAGTATTTCCGGACAGCGCCGCTGCTCCCGCGATGAAGGATCTTATCAGGAATTCCTGAGCAACCTCCGCTTCTTCCTGGTGCACAGGCCGTTCAAACACGCTGTTGCCAGAATTCCATGTATAGCAAACATTGCCTTGGTCAGCACCCTCCTGAGGGCGCTTGTTGTCGGTAAATTTATGCACAGTGAAATCTTGTATCAGTTGAATCATGAAGGTTGAAATCTATATATCTAGTGTGCAATTTCATGACAATTCCGGCGCCCGAACGTGTCTGCTTTCGGCCGAGGGACATCAAAACCTGTACCCGTGCCCGGGTTTTTTGGAAGATAATCTACCATTGCTTACCGCGAGGAACCCTCCTCTAGTACCGTCTCAACAAATGCAACGTATTCGTCCGTGTAGCCGATTTTGGTTTTACTCCAAGCCCGCCTGGAGTATTCAGTTGGAGCTACGACGTCCCGTACAAAATTTGTGCCACACCAACGGTCATTAACTGTCGTTTACTGCCGGTTACGGGCACATTACGAACAGGTAAACACCGCATGTGACTGATTTATAGAACATTAAAGATTAACTGTTTCTTCCTGAAAATCCGCGTGTCGGTGGTTCGATTCCGCCCCTGTGCACCATTTTTTCCTGGTCCTCTGACCCCAATTATCCCTAGCCAGCTTCCACTTTCCTGGGTGAATCGGGATTGAATAGTGCAGCGGGACTGCCATATTCGAAATAACCAAGCGGACCTGCTTCGATATTCTCGTCATAGTGTGCGTAA
Organism: Lysobacterales bacterium; assembly: GCA_014238945.1. GTDB lineage: Bacteria > Pseudomonadota > Gammaproteobacteria > Xanthomonadales > SZUA-36 > SZUA-36. Next base: position 1,674 of record JABAAB010000089.1, on the reverse strand, counting down.
AGATCGTATCCGAGAAGTTGGCGCACGCGCTCCGGCCAACCATGCGCCTGTTCAATTGTGGTGTGTAAAAAATGGTTCTCCTGGGTGCGGAGCCAACCCAGTACATAAGACGCGACAATTGCCCTGCGACGAATGCCATCAATGTTGCTTCCGCCGCCGTGCAGGGTCTTGCCCGGGATTAATACGGCGCTGCCTGCACTCATTTCGGCCCGTGCAATTTCACCCGGCATTGCCTCGCGCTCGGAATGATCCCATTTATGGCTGCCAGGCACGACCTGTGTCGCCCCATTGGATTCAGTAAAGTCAGTTGCTGCCACCATCACATTGAACTGCAACAGTCGATCAGGTGCCCAAAAATGTGCGGGCCAGATCATATCGTCCCAATGCAATACCTGGGCGGTTTCCCCGCCGTGAATCTCGATGATTTCGCTGGAATTCAGCTGATACTGACCGCAATTTGGCGCGAGGAAATGATCCATAATCCGGAGCAGGCGCTCATCGGATATCAGATCAATATAGCCCGTCGCCTTGCTGATCAAGCCATTCAGTCGAACTGTCTGGTGGCCAAGAAACTCCAGCGCTTCTGGCTCGCCATAGTCGTAAGGTGTGTAATTATCGACAGAGGTCTGGATCGACTTATTGAAGTCGCTCAACCAGGATTGATCGACAAATCCGTCGACAATTGCTGCCCCGTCTCGTTCAAGGACGTCGATGATGTCATCGGTAGAGCAGTTTGGGGGAAGGTGAGTTAATTCGGCCATTTTCTTGTCTCCTGATCTTTCAGGGCGATATTATCTGTCGCTTGACAGATAATATCAAATCCACGATCATTTAGTGACCTCGCAAAGACCACGATCAATGGCAGCAACGCAGCAAAGACGAGCGCCGTACCGGGAAACAAAACGCCTGAAAGCAGAGCATCGAAGGCGATTGATTCTGGACGCTACTCGCGTGATTCTGGTGGAGCAGGGTTATTCCAAGCTGGCACTAAGAGTGGTCGCTGAAAACGCCGGAATTCGGTTGGCGACGCTGCAATATTATTTCCCGACGAGCGAGGCACTCTTCCAGGCGGCATTCCGGGACATTGCCGATAGCGTGTGGAATGAACTGATCGAACTCACTGAAATACATGACTCTGCCGACCCACAAAAACGGCTGCGATCGTTCTTGCGAGGTATTCACGCATCCACGAAAGACCGGGCGCTCGCTGGCTTCTTCTCGGAGTTATGGGCACGCGCGAGGATCGACGCCTATGCCGCCGAAATAATGTCAGAGTATTACGGTGAGGCCATAAACCTGCTCGCGCAACTGATCAGCGATTGTCGATCCACAAAATCTCCTGGCGAGAGTCAACGACGTGCCACGATGCTGATAGCAATGTTGGAGGGAATGACCATTTTGAATTTCGCTGTACACAACAAGTCCGGCCCACTGGCAGTATCGGATCGATACGCCGTATCAAACATGCTGAAACTGGCAATACAGGACTAAAACCCTATACCCAAGGTCCGGAGCTCATCCTGCTTGGAACAATTGGGGTCAGAGTAAAAACATTCTCAGCAATCGGGTCTGAAAATTTATGGTCCGCTTCTCTAATCGGGCCTTGATGTCAAGCTCCCATGGTTTATAGGATAATACTGGTCGCGTCTTGGCGTGGGTCACGCTTCTCTTCGC
>JABAAB010000088.1 GCA_014238945.1 Lysobacterales bacterium | reverse complement strand
TGCCCGCACCGGAGCGGTGACACTCATTCAGCGTTTTGGCTCTGCCCTCAATCTGAATATGCACCTGCACATGCTGTTCCTGGACGGCGCTTACCGATTCGCCGGCGGCAAGGCCTCCTTTTACCGCGCTCGCCGTTCCACCCGCGATGAACTGGCAAGGCTGCTCGACGCCCTCAGCCTGCATGCGGCCACGGTGTGCGAAGCGCACCAACGCAGCAAGCTGGAACGCCTGTGTCGCTACATCACGCGCGCCATCCGGCGTCTGTTAACGCGAAAAATATCCAGCGCATTAATCAGAGCTCTCGGCACTACTGCTTAGCGATATGAGTCAATATGGGCACTCCTGCCTTTTTCTGTAATCGCAGCGGCAGGTTTCTGGATCGGAACCTGCCCCAGGCATTCAAGGACTTACCACCGACGATGAGCAGGTCCGGGCTGGTCTGCCGTAACTCGTCGAGTATCTCCCTGAGTGGCTCCCCATGCCGAAGCTTGAACCCGGCTTCCAGGCCTGCCGCTTGGCACATCCTGGTAAATTCGCTGTGCGTCTTGTCTGCTCCCTCCTGTAGACGCTCATCCACGTATTCCAGGTATCTCTTGCGCCCCTGGGAATAGAGTTCGTTGTAAAACTTCTTCAGGTAGGGATCGATAACATGCAGGGCTGTGACCCCGGCTGGCAATGACAAACCCAGCTGTATCGCCCATTGTATGGCGCCTTTGCTGTGTGGCTCACCATCTATACAGACGAGGATCCTGAAGGGCAATGATCAATGACTCCCGATCACCCGAAGCATTTCGGTACCGATGAGCAGCACGACGCCCAAACCCAGAACCATCTTGACCAGCGCTGCTACCATGCCGATGGCAAAAGCCTTGCCACCGGCCTTCTTCATATCCTCAAAGGAGATGGACAGACCGATGCCCGCGAAGCCGATGGCGAAGAACCATTTATACGCTGCATCCATGGCCCAGAACGGCGAACCCTGAATTTTGGGGCCACCCAGTGATTCGAGATTCAGACTGTTCAGAAAAACCAGCAGGAAAAAGCCGAGAATGAAGACCGGAAACTTATCCTTCACCAGCTTCCACTTGTTGATCTCCAGACCGGCCTCCTGCTTACCGGTTCGCAGGATATAAAACCACAGGGAAAACAACACCACCAGCGGCAGGAACATGATGCGCGCCACATTGATCAGGACCGCCGTATCCAAGGCTTCGGAGCCATACCACTCCGCCGCCGCCACCAGTTGCGCGGTATTAAGGATTGCGATGGCGTCCCAGGCGCCAAACTGGGCTTCCGATAAATTGATGCCTTTGCCGATATAGGGCATGGTAAACAACATCAGTGTGCCGAAGAACAGGATGGTGCCAATGGCGTAAGCCATTTCAATGGGACTCGACCGCACCACCGGGGATGTGGCGATGATGGCGGACACACCGCATACGCCAGTGCCGGCGCCCATGATGCCGCCCAATCCATCCGGAACACCCCACTTTTGACACAGCCACATCACCACGATGGCGGTGCCGAAAATAAACACTGCGGTCAGGACCAGGCCCAGCCCGCCCACTTGCACAACATCGGACCAGACGTAGTGCAATCCCAATATGATAATGCCGGGTTTTATAACCGGGCGGGCGATGCTGATTCCCGGCAGCAATATTTTCGGTAGTGGCAAGAAATTGCGAATGAGGATGCCGCCCAGCAGCAGAATCGCCACGTAGTTGAACTGAGCTTTTCCATGCAAAAACGTGGCCCAGCCCCAGCGCTGCCCATCGGCTCCGCCCACCTTTGCCACGGCCGCGCGTTGCTTTTCGATCGCCGTCTGTGTGGCCTTCAGGGCCTCAGCATCACCGCCAGACTCCATCATCTCCTGCAGTTGCTGCTCCAGGGCGGGAATTTTCTCAGCAGCCACATTGGCCTTGTGGTAATTAGCGATGAAATGATCCAGGTTCATGCCCAGGAAGGCGAACACCAGGCAGAACAGGAAACCGGGCACGAACCTGCCCCAGTCGGAAACAAAGAGGTGTTTTAGTTTTTTCATTCGAACCTCACCGGAGTGGACTATAGCATTGCGAAATCAAACCAATTTGCCGTTTCAGAAAAGGTATAAGGTCTGCGTGAAAAAATGACGGATCTGCTCGGGGAAGCCGAAACTGAGGACCAGGATGCCAACGGCGATGATGATGGCCCAGATATCCTCGCGTTTTTCAGAGGAGAACACCTCTTGCGCAAAACGCTCCAGCTCAGGCTCTTGTTTTTTGTCGGAAGAAGTGGGTTTCACCTTGGCAATCCTCAATATTTAATGGTGGCGGGGAGCTCAGAAAGTATTAAGAACTATTTTATTAAAATCTGCAAATACTTAATGGTGGTTCAGCCCACTATGCATCCAACATTACGGTATTGTCACGTTAACCCAAACAAAAACCGGCGCCGCGAACGGCACCGGTTTCGTGTTGCAGCTATACAGCTAATTGATCAGTATCAGAATCGCCAACCGTAGCTGGCTTCCACTTCCCACTGGTGCATTTCAATAGTAAGCAACTGAGTGAGGTCAAAGTTTTGAGGGTCGGTCACGTCTTTGTTCAGTCCATTCGTTGTAGAATGTAATCAGTCTTTTTTTTGCAACTGCTCACTGTCACTATGCGTACTACGCTGACAGTTTTAGTACTACTGGTTATGAATTCAACGGGTTCTTGTGCGAATGAACCGGACGATACGGGCGAATATGCCCTGGCCCGGGCTGAGCTTGTGCAGGAAATCGAATTTGAAGTGAGGGCAGCCAGTAGCTATCTGGGCAAGGATTGGCTGGATGAGCGCGTAATCGCGGCAATGGCCAAAGTACCGCGTCACGAGTTTGTACCGGACCAGCTTAAGTCTTTGGCCTACCTGAATCGTCCGTTACCAATCGGCTATAACCAGACTATTTCCCAGCCTTATATAGTGGCGATTATGACTGACCTGCTGGGTGTCTTTGAGGGCGGGCGGGTACTCGAAGTTGGCACGGGTTCCGCTTACCAGGCGGCAGTGCTTGGTGAGCTGTGCGACCAGGTTTACAGCATCGAGATTGTTGAGCCGCTGGGGCTGGAAACAAAAGATTTACTGCAGCGCCTTGGCTACACCAATATACACGTGAAGATTGGTGACGGTTATGCGGGCTGGCCCGAACACGCACCTTTCGATGGCATTATAGTGACGGCAGCAGCCCCTGAGATGCCACAGCCATTGATTGACCAGCTCAAGCCGGGAGGGCGGATGATTATCCCGGTCGAGCGGCACTATGGGGGACAGGAACTGTTGCTGATCGAGAAAAATGCAAACGGTGAGATCAGCAGGAAGGATATTCTTCCGGTGCGTTTTGTACCACCCGTTCCGGGATGGTTCAACGCAGGTGGTACTGGAGCCGCTGGAGTTCATGGCACGCCTGGCGGCACGGGTGCCGAGACCGCGACTGAACCTGACCCGTTTTCATGGTGTGTTTGCACCCAACTTCAGGCATCGGGGAAAGATTGTGCCGCGCTCAACACGGAGGAGGGTGGACAGCGTTAAGCCCAAAGCCCCCATGTCATGGATGCAGC
>JABAAB010000037.1 GCA_014238945.1 Lysobacterales bacterium | reverse complement strand
GGGTTGATGGCTTAAAGGAACTTTTCCGGTTCGTTACCGCATATACTGCGGTGAGCTCTCGTTTGGATCTCGTTTGGACAAAAACCTGTCGTATCGAGAAATAACGGAATTTAAGGGTTGAACCCAGTTGCAAATGTCAACATTTGCAAGATTCTGAAACATATTGAGTGGCTATTCATGGAATAAGATTGACAGGTAAGCGTTGATTCCCAAGAAAAGCGCGTTTATTATTCCTATCCTCGGTAATACGGTGTATCGTCAATTGAGACTTGGCGGTATCTCGGTTCAGGCATGTACCCAGTTTAAACAAGTAACTTGATGGTCTCTATGGCAAATGGGGCGGACTTGTGTAGGATAGGGATTAGATGTGGATGTCCTGGATTCTCCTTCGTGGATTCTCCTGGATGTGGATGTCCTGGATTCTCTCTGCGCTGACGTCACACACAAAGCTCGATGGTGTTCAGCACATTGAATTTGCCGCAGCATAACAACTCGTTTAAGTTCGTTCTGCCAGCAAGCAGGTTCCACCGGACGCCTAACGGTGCCGCTGAACTAAAACGTTAGTTTGTAACAACCATGGCATCAAAAAGAACATTCTGATCACTCTGACATTATCGGTTTCCCTAATTGTTTCGGCGTCTTCAGGCAGCAGGCCGTATTGTTCGATTGTACTCATCTTATTCAAGCTTAATGTTCCCGGACCTGCGAAAGGAAGCGCTTGACCCGTTCATTGCCGGAAGCGTCGAAAAACTGCTCCGGAGCACAATCTTCAATGATGCAGCCTTCATCCATGAACAGCACCCGATTGGCTACCCGCCGCGCAAAGGCCATTTCGTGTGTCACGCAGAGCATGGTCATGCCCGACCCGGCCAATGCAATCATGGTTTCCAGCACTTCACTTATGGTTTCCGGGTCCAGTGCCGAAGTGGGTTCGTCGAACAGCATCATGCTGGGTTCCATGCACAGGGCGCGGGCGATCGCCACGCGCTGTTGCTGGCCTCCCGACATCTGTGCCGGGTGCTTTTCGCCATATTCGCTCAGCTTGACCTTGTCCAGGTAATAATTGGCCCTTTCAGCAGCAACGCTGTTAGTACACTTGTGCACCAGTCGCGGTGCCAGGGTCAGGTTTTCCATCACCGTCAGATGCGGGAACAGATTGAACTGCTGGAATACCATGCCCACGTTCTGCCGCATCAGACGAATCTCTTTGGCCGTTTTTGCTTCCTGACCCTGCACTTTCAGGATGCCGGACTGATGCTTTTCCAGAGCGTTGATGCAACGTATCAAGGTCGATTTTCCGGAACCGGAAGGTCCACAGATGACGACCTTTTCACCCGCATGTATTTGCAAGTTGATATCCTTCAGCACATGCAGATCCCCGTACCACTTGTTCAGGCCAATGATTTCTACCTGCGGTGTATCCGCTTGCGGGTCATACTGATCTTTGGGCATCTTTGTTTCCAGCCTGCTCATGGGTTGATCCAATCCATACTAAAGCTCATGGGGTCGGGCCCGGATCGCCGGATACCCACCAATCAATAATGGCCAGCTTTCGGATCAAGGCTTGTCGTTCGGCATCGGTCAGGCCGTTCAGCGTTTGCTGCATCAAGGCGGCTTTGCTGCCGACGATATAGCGGAATCGTGGATTCTCGTCGCTGGCAATTTGCCGAATCAGGCTCGCAACCACCTGTGGGTCTTCGCCCTCAGCCACGGCCTCACGCACCTTGTCAAAACGAAAGGCCAGCAATTCATGATACGGCGCCTCGGCTGACTCTGCTTTTGGCATAACCATTTTATGTCCAATCTGTGTCTGGAAAGCACTGGGGCAAACCACCGATACCTGCACACCGAAGCGTTCCACTTCGTATTTCATCGCCTCCAGAGCCGTCTCCAGCGCTGCCTTGCTGGCACAGTAGGCCCCATCAATCACACGACCTACCAGGGAGCCTATCGATGAAACGCTGATAATGCGGCCTTGTCCGCGCTCGCGCATGCCGGGCAAAACGGCTCGTGCCATGTTGATGGCACCGAAGAAATTGGTTTCGAACACGCGACGGAATTCAAGCTCGGCCATATCTTCCATGGCACCGAGCAAATGGATGCCAGCGTTATTGATCAGCACATCGATGTGGCCGTAGTCCCGCAGCACACCCTCGACACAATGCCGGATGGAATCTGCATCAGTGACATCCAGTGCGCGCACCTCGATCGCATCATCCGCTGCAAACGTCTGCTGCGCCGGATTGCGCATGGTCGCCACGACCTGGTCGCCCGCGTGAGCAAATTCACGTGCACACAATGCACCGAAGCCGGAACTGCAGCCAGTAATCAGAATCACTCTCTGGCCCGCGGTATCACTCATTGCAAGCTGGCAACCACCGATTTCAGTTCCATATACTGCTCCATGCCTTCCCAGCCATTCTCACGCCCCCAGCCGGACTGTTTGTAGCCACCAAAGGCGATGGCCGGATCTGCCACCGCATGGCAATTGATCCAGACCAAACCGGCCTGCACCTGGGCAGCAAGGCGATGGCCGCGCGCCAGGTTCTGCGTCCAGATGCTGGCTGCCAGACCGTAATCCGTGTCGTTGGCCCGCTCCATCACCTCATCGATGTCATCGAATTTCATGGCACAAACTACCGGCCCAAAAATTTCTTCGCGCACTACGGTCATGTCGTGATCCACATCGGCCAGCACAGTTGGGCGTATGAAGTAACCACTTTGTTCGATGCGATTACCGCCCGTGACCACTCGTGCGCCCTGGCCATGGCCATGTTCAATCATGGACAGCACCCTATCCAGTTGCTTGTGCGAGACCAGTGGACCCATCTGTGTGTCAGCATTCATGCCGGGACCGACGCGCATGTTGTCTGCAATTTGTGCAAGGCCTTCCAGCACCTGATCATAAACCGCAGCTTCAATGTACAGCCTCGAGCCCGCAATACAAAGCTGCCCTGCGTTGAAAAAGATGGCATTGGCAGCAGCCGGAATGGCGCGATCCAGATCGGCATCGGCGCAAATGATCACCGGGGATTTGCCGCCCAGTTCCAGCGAGATTTTTTTCAGATTGCCAGCGGAATTACGCACGATCTTTTGGCCGACTTCGGTCGAGCCGGTAAAGGCGATTTTGCGTATCTGATCATGTGTGCACATGGCTGCGCCTGCGATGTGGCCATAACCGGGAATGATGTTGACTACGCCCGCAGGAATACCGGCTTCTTGTAACAGCTGGCCCATAAACAAGGCCGTCAAAGGCGTTTCCTCAGCCGGCTTGAATACCGTGGTGCAGCCCGCGGCCAGTGCTGGCGCCAGTTTCCAGGAGGCCGCAACAATCGGCCCATTCCAGGGCACGATCTGCCCCACCACGCCAAGGGGTTCTCGCCGGGTATAGGCATGGAAATCGGACGGCGAAGACGAAACCTGCGGCGTTTTGCCTTCGATCTTTGTACACAGCCCGGCGTAATGGCGAAAGGTCTTGGCTGCTGCCGGGACATCACCGGCTATAGAGGCAGACAATGGCTTGCCGTTTTCCAATGTGTTCAGCAGCGCCAGCTCCTGAATGTTTTCTTCCAGCAGTTCTGCCATTCGCCACAGCATTTTACTGCGCTCGTAGGGCGTGATTTCAGTCCAGGCACCGTGCCGGAATGCCTCGGACGCCGCCGTCACTGCAGCGTCTACTTCATTCTGGCCCGCGGCGGATACGGTTGCCAGCACTGCCTCGGTAGCGGGGTCGATAACTTCTATCAACTCCCCGGAATCAGCCTGCACCCACTCACCACCAATCAGCATGGGCCGGGTGGAGGCGAGGAATTTTTCCACAACATCATTCATGGACGACTGCCTTTTTTCTTGGGCTGGCCTTTAAGTCTGCCAAACCAATAGACAAAGGGAAAGCTTAATACAAATCGGAAGGCTGCGCCGCTGCTCAATATGGCCTTGGCAATGGTCATGGCATCCTCAGGCGTGATGTGAACCTTGGTGGCCATGGACCTGGCCGGATCATTCAGTACGACAATGCCATGCTTGGTTTTTTCGATGCGCTTGACTTCGAAATCCAGTTCTACCAATTTGCTGACCACTTTCAAAACTACTCACTCCTTTGTTGCTTGCCGCGCCCAGACCCTGGTCAGGGCGCAATTGACCCGGCATAAAATCAGTCTTTACGCAGCGTACCTGTTTTATGTGCGTGCGCTACACGTTTTTCCAGCTCACCTGACATCTGTTCAGGAGTCATACCGTGTGGTGGGGTAAAAGTACCCTGCCCATACAACATATCCAGTGCCTGTTTGGCGCCTTCAATCTTGTCGGTGAGATTGCACGGCGGTTTACCGACCGGGAACATGTTGGCCGGATAAACTGGCTTCTCATACATCTCGGCGAAGATTTCGGTGCGCATATCCACCCAGGTGTTATGGGCAATTCGCGAGCGATGTTCGCGCAGCGCTTCGATGTCGATGGGCGCTGCCAGTACCTGCTCTGCCGGGTAGGGCGCAATACGATTGACCACACCGATGTAATCGATGATAAAGGAATGACCGGGGCAAAACGTCTTGGGGTAGAAATCATAATCCACCGTGCCCCAGTTGGAACCCAGCACGTAACACATGATCCGGGCCTATGATGAATGCGGTATTGAACCAGCGATCCGGAAATTCCGGCAGCTTCTCAACCACACCGCCACCGGCGATGTACATGCCGTACTGCTTCGCTTTCTTGCCGAGGATTTCCGTTTCCGGACCCGGGATGGTGATGGCCTTTTTCATGAAGGCTTCGAGACCGTCTTCGCCTTTGCCGGGTGTGGTCACACCCTGCAGGAAATATTCCGGTAATACGGCCAGACGAGCTGGCAGTTCCCAGTAATAACCCACGCCGAAATCGATCATGTTACAAACCCGATTGAGGTTGAGCATGATATCGTCTCGGTCCTGCGCGACTTTTACTGCAGGTTGAATCACCAGTCCGGTGTAGGTTTTGATTCTGCTAGCCATAATTCAGTCTCATCCTTAATGTGGTTCAGCGTTAACGTTTTTTCAGTGTTGCTATGTGTTCCAGGACTCAGTCGTTCAACAGGCCAAAGTCTTCCAGCATTTCATTGGCGGTCACCATGCCCATGGCAGAAATTCCTCCTCCGGGGTGGCAGGAAGCGCCCGTCAGGTACAGGTTTTTCAGCGGACCGCGGTATTGCGAATAACCGGGCATGGGTCGGAAATAGCCCGACTGCGACAGGGTCCGCTCACCGCCGGTGGTGGAGCCACCGATCAGGCAGGCATTGGCGCGCTCAATACTGATGGGTGTATCGACATACTCGCCCAGGATGTTTTCCGGGCCCATATTGCTGGTGTACTCGCGCAACTTGCTCATTACCAGTGCTGCATAATCGCCTTTGATCTCTTCCCAATCCTCACCGCTCTGCAAGCTGTTGGGCACAAAAGTATCGATGATCAGCGTGTGTTTGCCATCGGGGGCACGACTGGGGTCTTGCAAAGTCCAGCAAGCGGTCCAGATAAAGGGATTACGTGGCGGAACACCAAGCGCAATATCGGCAAAATGCGCGCGCGTGTCTTCCACCGAATAGAAAATACGCTGGTAGCTGGTCTCGCTCATGGCTTGGCCATTATGGAATTTGGGCGCCTCATTCAGTGCGTAATGCGCGCGGAATACACCAATATTGCCAAAGGAAAAAGATCGAGCCATGCGCTGCACGGATTCATCCAGATGCTCACTGTCGATCAGCTTGAGGAAATTCTGCCTGGGGTCCAGAGAGCTAACCACCGCTTTATCAGCGTAAAGTTCGCGACCATCGGCAAGACGCACACCATGGGCCACACCCTCTTCTACCAGTATTTTTTCCACACCACTGCCGGTCAATACCTTGCCACCCCGGTCACGCACATAGGCTGCCAGCGCTTCAGCCAGCATCTGGCTGCCGCCTTTGGGAATGGCCTGACCATACACATGAATGCCCGGAATCATGATGTAGAAGGTCTGGCCCACGGCTTCCTGGTCGGGGCCTATCTGCGGTGCCAGGGCCCAGCCCAGAATCACGTTTTTGACTTCCGGATGCTCAAAATTTTCTTCAACGAATGCGCGGGCACTGAGATTGTAATCACGCAGCATTTTCAAACCTTCGGCGCTATTCTCCATCACCATGGGCAGATAACTGGGTGGCACCGGTGGTGAGAACATGCCTTTGATAAAGCCGTCCTTGATCTCGATGAAGCCGTCGTAGATTTCCCGGTAACGTTTGGCATCAGCATTTGAGTAGTGGGAGATGCTCTCGCAGGTTTTGTCGACATCATTGTAAATGATGATGCCGGGGCCATTGGTGGTTGGATGGCCGGTGATTTTGTCGTCAGCCCAGATGTATTCCAGACCATAGTCCTTGAGGTCGGGCATGATCTCGCGGAAATAAGGGTTGGCATGTAACCAGACATGGCTGGAACCGTACAGGTCGTGCTTGAAGCCTGGCAGAGTGACCTCATGAGTGCCGGTGGCACCACCCAGCCAGGTATTTTGCTCAACCACGATGGTAGACAGGCCAGCCTTGGCCAAACTGGCACTGCAGGCCAGGCCATTGTGCCCGCCGCCAATGATAATGACGTCTGCATCTGCGACGTTGTTCATCCAGGAGCCTCCCAGGTCAATGTTAGCGCGGCAATATCGCGCGGATAATGATGAATCCCAGCTACGGTGCGCCCCATTGTGCTGACCCATCGTGCCGTTCGCCGTGCTGGAGCGTCAAACCAAACTTTCTCATATAAAGCATGAAGTATGGCCATGCCCTGAACCCTCAGTATGAGCCAGGCGTGCGATTGTGCTTTTCCAGGAAAGCGCTGTAGCGCGACAGTCCAAAACAGAAGGCCCAGTAAATCAAAGCAACAAACAAGTAACCGGTTGCCCGGGCCGATGACAAATGCCATTCCGGATCACCCGACACAGCCTGGACCATACCGAGCAAATCGAACAGGCCAATGATGACCAGCAGGGAGGTTTCCTTGAACAGGCCAATGATAATGTTGGTGATCTGCGGGGTGGAAATGTTCAGGGCCTGCGGCAAGATCACGTGCATATAGGCGGAACTTCGTTTCAGCCCCAGCGCGCGCGTGGCATCAAATTGCCCGGCGGGTAGAGCCCTGAGGGCACCTCGCACTGCCTCAGCAATATGACAACTCATCAGGATGGACAAGGCGATCAACGCCCGCAGCAACTTGTCGACTTCATATTCACGGGGCAGGAACAACGGCAGCATGATCACCGCCACAAACAACACCACCAGCGTGGGCACACTGCGCCAGATTTCCACCCAGATGCCGGCCAGAATACGAATCACCGGTGTGCGTGATTCCCGCCCCAGGGCCAACAGAATACCGCTGGGCAAGGCGAATACAAAGGCAAAGACACCGATCACCAGTGTCAGGAACAAGCCACCCCAACTGCTGGTTCCCACTGGACTTAAACCCAGCACACCACCGGAAAACAAGGCGATAGCCAGCAGCGGATATACAAAGATAAACAAAGAGACCCAGATCGCCTTGCCAGCAATGCGGGGAATCAAGATGGGTACCATCATTATCAAACCGATGGTCAAGCCCAGGTTGACACGCCAGCGTTGGGCCTCTGGATAAGCGCCGTACATCAGCTGGTCAAAGCGTTCGGCTATGAATGGCCAGCAAGCACCCGCCTTGTCCGGACAGGCACTGCCATCGCTGCCGGCCCAGTAAGCATCAAAAACAGCCCATTGCAGCAGCGGCCAGACCAGTAAAACGATCAGAATCAAACCAAGAATGCTCAGCGCGGGCCGCCAGAAGTGGTTCAGCAAAGCCGAAACTCCCTGCGCCGCACTTGCAGCAGGTGATGGCTGTGTATGACTTGAGGATTCAGACATGATGCTGCCTCACACCAGGTCGAATCGGTTATAACGGCGATTGACATGGCCCATCATCCAGATGCCCAACAAAGACACCAGCGAATAAACCGCAAAAATCAGGAACATGATTTCGACGGGGCGGCCAACGATGTTATTGGTGGTTCCCACCATCACCGAGACTATTTCCGGATAGCCCACCGCCGCGCCCAGTGAAGTGGCTTTGAAAATATTCAGGTACACCGTGGTCATGGGCGGAATGATGATGCGCATGGCCTGCGGAACTACCACCGTGCACATGATGGCTGCAACCGGCAAGCCCAATGAGCGGGCAGCCTCCCATTGGGCCTTGGGTATGGCAACAAACCCGGCGCGTATGACTTCAGCAACCGAGCTGGCGTTGTACAGAGACAGCCCCAGAATCAGAGCACCCAGTTCCGGCGTAATCACCCAGTCGGAAATGTAGCCAAACTTCTGCAGTTCCGGCTGTGACCACGCAGTGGTCTGCGTGATCCAGAGCGCTGCGGCCAGCAGCCAAAAGAATGCCGCCAGGCGTTTCAACCACGCCGGACGCGAGGGCCTGCCGGGATGGCGCCGACGATAAGACCTGAGCAGCAGGGCAAGGACCGCGACGCTGACCAGCGCCAGGCCACCTATCAGCCCAGTTTTGCTGACAGACCAACTCATACCCGGTAAAAACAATCCGCGATTATTCAGAAAGACATGCTGACCGAGTTGCCAGCTTTGTGCCGAAGTGGGCAGCGAACGCAGCACTACGAAGTACCAGAAAAACACCTGCAGCAAAGCCGGAATATTGCGAAAGGTTTCAATAAACATGTGGCCCAATGCGTTGAAGAACCGGTCACCACTGACACGGCACAGAGCCACCAATAATCCGATCAGGGTGGACAGCGCAATGGACAACACCGCCAGCAACACCGTATTGGCTATGGCGATAGCAAAAGCCATGTACACAGGTGAATCCGATGAATAGGCAAACAGCGTTTGATTGATATCAAAGCCGGCGCGCTTCTCGAGAAAATCGAAACCGGATTGGACGCCCAGGCGGTCCAAATTTTCCAGGGTGGTGGAGGCAATACCTGCTAGCAGCAAGAAAATTCCAAGCAACACCAGCAGTTGCAGAATCCAGGCGCGTGCCAGGCTCCAATTCGACTGGTCGCGCGAATTCATTAGCGGCTGAATCTCATCGGCGTTGCTCGACTGCCTCGTTCAGGCCGGCAATCACGGTAGCCACGGAAGTATTCTGAATCATGACCCGCCACCAGTTTCCCAACACATCATGCTGCGGCCGCCAACTCTCCTGCTGCAAACGGCCCAGAAAGAAGTCCAGGTAAAAGCAGGCGGGCAACAGGGCGCAATCGGCCATGCTCAGTTGATCGCCACAAACGTGGCCATCACCATCCATCAGGGCTTCCAGTTTGCCGAGCACCTGGTGCAGTTCAGCCAGCAACGGCGTGATTGCCGGATCACCCGTATTCAGACTGCGCAGGGTATAAATCAGTGGAAACAGGTCAAGATCAACGGCCCGAACAAAGGCCCGAATCCGGGCCGTTTCCATCAAACTTTGCCCGCGCATACCGGGTTCAGGATGCAAGTCCTCCAGGTATTCTGCAATGGCGGCCGATTCAATGATTTGGTCCGGGCCGTGCAGCAAAATTGGTGTCCTGGCAAAAGGATTCATCGCCCCATGTTCTGCCTGGCTGATGCCCTCGGCCGGAAACTTCGTTTCCACATCCAGGCCTTTGTGCAAAATCTGGATGGTCAGGCGCGCCGCATAGGGCGAGGTGTGGAGCGCAATCAAGGTCAGCCGACTCACGATCTGGTTTCGGTCCGCATGTATTGGGTGATTTTGACCAGGAAGGCTTCATTTTCTTCTGCAGAGCCCACCGTGACACGTAAGCAATCGCCAGGGCCGGAAACACCGGTAGGCCGAAGCAGGATTCCATTTTCAGTCAGAAATTTGGCGGCTCCAAGAGCCGTGCTGCTGTGGCTTTCGGGTATTTGCATCAGCAGAAAATTGGTCACACTGGGTGGCACAATAATGTCCAAGGCCATCAGCTGTTCACGCATGTGTTCACGCCACTTAATAGTGTGATCGCGCACCATGTCGGCAAACTCCGTGTCCTGCAGGGCACTGGCGGCAGCCGCCTGGGCCGGCCAATTGGTATTGAACGGCGTTCTGATGCGTTGTATGGCACTGATTACGCACATCGGCGCATAGGCCCAGCCAATACGCATTCCAGCCAGACCATACAACTTGGAGAAGGTCCGGGTCATAATCACATTTTCTGAGTGCCGCACCAACTCCAGACCACTGTCAAAATCTTCCTGCAGAACATAGTCCGCATAAGCACCATCCAGCAACAGCAATACGGTGCCCGGCAAACCCGCATGCAAACGTTGAATCTCACTGGCAGGCAAATAGGTGCCAGTAGGATTGTTGGGGTTGGCGATGGCCACAATGCGGGTTTTGTCCGTGACACCGGCCAAAATATGATCAACACTCTGATCCCAGCCGTCTTCGGCTGCCACCACAATCTCAGCGCCCTGCACCAAAGCATGGATGCGTGTCATCACAAAGCCATTTTCGCTGACCAGCACTTCATCACCGGGATCAATAAAAGCACGTATGCACAGCAGAATCAGTTCTTCACTGCCATTGCCACAAACAATGCGCTCTTCTTCAATACCAAACTTACTGGCGATCACCTGCCGCAGGGCAGTTTGGCCACCATCCGGATAACGGTGCAGTGTTTCTGCGGTTTGTCGGAAGGCCTCACGGGCGTGTGGGCTGGGGCCAAACGGAGATTCATTGGAAGACAGCTTGATGGGGTTTTCTACTCCGGCAATCGCGCTTTTGCCCTGAACGTAGGGCGGACAACGGTCCAGTGCCTGGCGGGGAATGGGTTGGCTCAATACAAATACTCCTGAATGATTTTTCTATAACGGACTGCTCTTGGTGAATTCATTCTGTTTAGCGAAAGGGCAGGGCAAACATCAGCCCGCCATCTTTCCATAGGCGGTTGGGGCCTCGCTCGAGTCCAATGGGTGTCAGGTTTCTTTCCCAGACATCCTGATAACTACCGACCAGTCGAATGATGTCGTAAGCCCATTCATTGGACAGACCCATGACGGCTCCGAATTCACCATAAACGCCCAGTAAACGCTGGACTTCCCGATTACCGGATTGCTGCCTGACTTTTTCCACATTGGCCTGACTGATGCCGTGCGATTCGGCCAACAAGCGGGCATTGAACGACCACCAGACGATATCGCGCCAGCGTGAATCGTTCTGCCTGACCAAAGGGCCCTGTGGTTCGCTGGAGATGGTTTCATCAAGAATCTGGTGCAGACTGCGGTCATACATACCCGACGAACGTGCAGCCAGTGCAGCCCGCTGCATGGTCAGGGCATCGCAACGATCCGCCTGATAGGCTTCCAGTGACTTGTCGGTATCGGCAAACGTAATCAGCTGGTATTTGAGACCGGCGCTTTCAAAATAGTCCGCCAGGTTCTGTTCCAGCGTGGTGCCCTGGGCGACACAGATGGTCGCACCACCCAGGTCAGTGACACGACTGACCTGCTTGTCCTTGCGCACCATGAAGCCCTGACCGTCATAAAAATAAATGCCGGCGTAATCCAGACCCAATGAGGCGTCGCGCAAATAGGACCAGGTGGCGCCGGCTGGAAACAGATCGATGGCCCCCGACTGCAACAGCGTGAATCCGGTTTGTGGTGTGGCCAGCACATACTCCACTTTCAGTTCGCCAAACACAGCGGCGGCGATGGTCTTACAGTGATCCACCTCAAAACCTGCCCGGTTTCCGGAGGCATCCAGATAACTGAAACCCACACCCGATTCAGTAATACCGCACTTCAGAAAGCCGCGCGCCCGGACCTCATCCAGGGTATCTGCGCTGGCCTGTGAAATGACCAGCGGCAGCGTCAGTGGCGCGATGGCAAACATCAGGCAACTCAGCTTTATAATTTTTGCGATCCTTATGGCCATGTTTCTGTGTCCTTGGCAAAAGCGATTTAGAACTCATCCTCCAGCAGGCCGAAGTCTTTCAGCATTTCATGTGCGGTGATTACACCCATGCCACTGATGCCACCGCCCGGGTGACAGGATGGGCCCGCCAGGTACATTTTGTCTAATGGGCCTCGATATTGCGAATATCCCGGGAATGGCCGGAAATAGCCCAACTGCGCCAGCGTGCGTTCGCCACCAGAAGGTACGCCACCAACAAAGCAGGGATTGTGCGCTTCCATGTCCTCGGGTGAATGCGAGAAGCTGGCAATGATGTTGTCATCTGACATATTGGTCGTGTACTTGCGCAGTGTCTTGATCAATTCCTGCGCGTACTCAGCCTTGATGTCGGACCAGCTACCGCTGGCCAGTTTGCTGGGTACAAAGGTGTCGATCATAAAAGTCTGCTTGCCCTCCGGTGCCCGGGTAGGGTCGCGCAGACTCCAGCAATGACCGTGTACCGGCGGAGTGGCGGAAGGCTTGCCCACTGACAACTCGGCAAAGTGCCGGTCGATATCCGCCATGCTGGTGATGGTGCGTTGGAATGGCGCCTTGCTGATGTTGTCGCTGCCGATGTACTGGGGCGCTTCGTGCAAAGCGAAATGCACGCGGAATGAAGCCACATCGCCAAAAGTAAAGTTCTGTACCTGGCGACGGAAATCGGCGTTCAGGTGCTCCTCATCCATCAGCTTGAGGAAGGTTTGTTGCGGTTCCAGGGAACTGACCACACCGCGGCAGGCGGTGATTTCCGTACCATCTTCCAGCCGGATACCGGTTGCTACACCGTCATTGACCAGGATTTTGGACACTGGGCTGTTGGTCAGTACCTTGCCGCCATTGGCGTTCACATAAGCCGCCAACGCGTTTGGTAAGGCAATACTGCCACCCTTGGGTATGGCCTGGCCATACACATGAATAGCCGGGATCATGATGTAGAAAGTCGAGCCCGCGCCTTGCTGGGTCGGTTTGATATTCGGCCCCAGGGCCCAGCTGGTTATGAAGGCCTGTATGTGTGGATTTTCAAAATTTTCCATCACAAAGGCGCGCGCACTGAGATTGTAGTTGCGCAACATCTTCAGGCCTTCAGTGCTCTTTTCCATGGCCGCAGGCAAATAGCTGGGCGGCGAGGGTGGCGTGAACATATTTCGTGTGAAGCCATCCTTGATTTCTACAAAGCCGTCATGGATCTCGCGGTAGCGCGCCGCATCCTTTTTGGAGTATTCGGCAATACTGTCACAGGTTTTGTCCAGATCGCGATAAACAATGACGCCCGGGCCTTCTTCCATCGGATGGCCCATAATTTCATCTTCGCCCCACAGATATTCCAGACCGTATTTTTTCAGCTCCGGCATCAGGTCGCGGATATAGGGGTTGGCGTGAATCCAGACGTGGTTGGAGCCAAACAGGTCATGTCTGAAACCCGGCTCAGTTAATTCGCGGGTGACAGCACCGCCGCCCACCCAGTCATTGCGCTCGGCAACCAGGGTGCGAAGACCGGCGCGACACAGTAGCGCCGCACAAGCCAGGGCGTTATGACCGCCGCCGGCAATGACAACATCATAATCAGACATACAAAGCTTACCTATTCTGTGTTTTGTGATTGGAGCATGCGGTTGGAACGGGTTTCGCCCAGCAGCAAATATTTCCAGGGGAAGTCGGTTTCAGCCAGCGGCATCTCGATTACCACTGGGCCCTCCTGCTCAAAGCCCAGTTGAATTTTATCTTCAAGCTCGGCCACCGAATGAGCCATATAGCCGGTCGCACCGAAACTTTCGGCCATGGCGGCGAAATCCGGGTTGGTCAGGTCAGTACCGATCACCCGGCCACCGTAGCGTTTGGTTTGTGCACGTGCGACGTTCGAATACGCCCCATCGCTGAACACGATGATGACCATGTTGAGCTGGTAACGCACTGCCGTAGCCAACTCTCCGCAATGGAAAAGGAAACCGCCATCGCCACTGATGGCAATGACTTTTTTGTCGGGGTTGGCGACTTTCACACCGATGGCCGTGGGCAAGCCATAACCCAGGTTGCCTGCATAACCACTGGTAATCAGGGTACGTGGCGCATAAACGGGATAACCGTACCAGGAGGTATAACCGACTTGTGTGATCTCATCCACCAATATGCCGTTGTCTGGCAAGGCAGCACGAATCACACCCAATATCGACATCTGGGGCTGCACGTTGTCAGAAAACGCCTGGCGCATTTCCTGCTGGAAAGCTTCCAGCTCCTGCTGACGCGAAGGCCGTTGCTGCACGTTCTTCGCCGCCAGACTGGACAGCAGACTGGCCACTGACGGTGCAGCATCAGCGATAATGCCCACATCGGGTTTGGAGATACGGTCGATTTCGGTGGGGTCAATATCAATGTGTATGGTCTTCAGGTTGACATCGGTACCCCAGTGCATGCGCGGGTACTTGAAGCGTGTGCCAATGGCGATAGCCACATCAATTTCAGGCCACATGCGGTGACCGGCAGGAAAGCTATGAGCCAGGTAATGCCGGTCGCTGAGCACACCCCGGCCTCCACGCTGCGACACCACCGGCGCCTGCAACATCTCAGCCAGTTGTCGAATTTCATCACAGGCATTGATGGCTCCAGTGCCTACCAGGATCATGGGCTCTTTGGCATTGGCCAGTAATACGGCCGCTTGTTCGATCAGAACCGGGTTGGCCACCACGGTTTCCGGATGCGTGATGGGCTCCAGCATCTCGACTTCGGCTTCTTCGGACATGACGTCCAGTGCCATTTCCAGCGAAACCGGGCGTCTGCGGCCGGTAGTGAGCTGGCGGAAAGCTTCCCTGACCACTCCAGGAGCGTGCGAGGGATGCTCAACCCGCGTGGCCCATTTGGTCATGCGCTGCAGAATACCCAGTTGGTCAGGCACATCGTGTAGATAGCCAATACCCTTTCCAATGCCGTTGGAGGGAACCTGACCGGTCAGACACAAAACCGGTTCGTTACCCGCATAGGCCGTGGTCAAAGCAGCGCCGGAATTCAGCACACCAGGGCCTGGCACCACGGTATAAACGCCCACCTTGCCGCTGGAGCGGGCATAGCCGAAAGCCATGTAAGCAGCACCCTGTTCGCTGCGCGTGGTGATCAGATTGATGTCGTCGCCCTTGGTATACAGTGCATCAAATAACTCATAAGTCTGCCCTCCGGGAATTCCAAATATGGTGTCGACCCCGTAATCCAGTACGGAATCCATCAAGGCCCGCCCACCCTTCATTTTAGCCATGGGGAAATTCTCCTTCTCGCAATTCGCGAACTGTCTACCTGCGGGACGCAGATGATAAACTGGCACCAGTTGAACTTAGTGAAGTTCGATTTACAAGACAAACGAAAGATATTGATGTTGGTCATTAGCCGCAGTAACCTGTTGGACGGATTCGTGCAGACATCAAACTGCTATA
Organism: Lysobacterales bacterium; assembly: GCA_014238945.1. Classification (GTDB taxonomy): domain Bacteria; phylum Pseudomonadota; class Gammaproteobacteria; order Xanthomonadales; family SZUA-36; genus SZUA-36. The sequence goes on along the minus strand of JABAAB010000037.1, from coordinate 1,209 downwards.
ATTCAGGTCCCCAGACAGCAGATCAACGAAATAATCACCCCGTTCGTCAACAGGACTTACCGTGCAAAGCCCAACATCACCTCGCCGATTACCACCACTCAATGCCGTGCGGGCTTTTGAAGCGGCTGCGCGTCACTGCAGCTTCACGCGTGCTGCGGATGAGTTGTTTGTAACCCAGGGAGCGGTCAGTCACCAGGTGAAACTTCTGGAAGAATGGTTTGGCTTTCTGTTGTTTGACCGGCACAAGCGCGAGTTGCAGCTAACCCGCAAAGGCGAAGAGTACTTACCCGTTGTGCGCATTATGTTGAATGATCTGCATGTTGCAACGCGGGCTTTGCTGAATGGGGACGATGAACGCGCCTTATGTGTGTCTGTAGCCGAGTCGTTTGCGGTCAACTGGCTGATCAATCGCCTGGGTCGCTTTCGAAAACGTTACCCGAACTGGGACATACACCTTGCTTCCCAGAATCAAATCGATGACCTGGGCAATGTGATAGGCGAAGAAGGCCCAAACTGGGTTGATCTCAGAGTACGTTACGGACGTGGAAAGTGGCCGGGACTCCACATCACAAAACTGTTTGATGAAGATGTTTTTCCGGTTTGCAGCCCGGAATTGACCGATCCGGAACATCCGATCAGGCAATTGGAAGACCTGGCTGATTATGTGTTGATACATGACGATATGCAGATGTCCTGGGAATCCTGGGTGCGATCAGTTGGTTATTCCAAGGGCATCAGCGCCAAGGGACCCAGGTTCAGCCATTCGCATATGGCTTTGCAGGCAGCCTTAAATGGTGAAGGCATCTTACTGGGCCGCAGTGTACTGGCGCAGGATCACCTGAAGACAGGACAATTGGTTCGCCCAATTGAGATCTCCGTGCCTGCTGAGCACTCTTACTTTCTGCTCTGCCAGGAACGCATGGTGGGCGACGCTAAAGTTAAAGCTTTCACTGCCTGGATCATGGAAGAAGCCAAGGCTTTCAACGCCAATCGATAAATATGATACATTTTAAGTAGAAATGTGAGTTTTCGCGCTGCTACGCTCATGGCTGATCAGCTGAAAGATGTGTATAGAAGATATAGACGCCCCCGACCTTAGCTGAACCGAGGGCTACCATCAGTGATGGATACCTCAACTGGTAGGCTGTAAGGCTCTAACCATCATGCAAAAACGGAGGCGTCTATGAAACAAAATATAATCCACATCGG
>JABAAB010000062.1 GCA_014238945.1 Lysobacterales bacterium | reverse complement strand
GCGCGGTCATAGACACCGATCAACTGGCGCGTTACCCCGGCCGGATTTGCCATCGGGCCAAGTATATTGAACAGCGTACGCATACCCAGTTCCTTGCGTGCCACGCTGACGTGACGCATGGCGCTGTGGTGCATCAGGGCAAACATGAAGCCCACGCCGATGCCATTGACACAGTCCACCACCTGTGCGGGTGAAATATCCAGCTTTACACCTGCCGCCTCCAGCACATCCGCACTACCGGAACTCGAAGACACCGAGCGGTTACCGTGTTTGGCCACCCGTGCGCCCGCTGCCGCCACCACAAAACACGAGGCGGTGGAAACATTGAACAGGTTGGCACCGTCACCACCAGTGCCCACGATATCCACCAGATTGGGCCCTTCAACATCGACACCGCTGGCAAATTCGCGCAATACCTGCACACCACCCACGATTTCGTCGATGCTCTCGCCTTTCATCCGCATACCCAGTAGAAATGCGCCGATCTGAACATCGGTGGCACCGGCGGACATGATCTGGCGCATCACATACACCATTTCATCGGTGGACAGGTTCTGCATCGCGGAGACTCGGGTCAGGGCTGATTGTATATTCATGTCACTTTTGTTCCCGGGAATCGGTCGATTCCCGTGTCATGTCGATAAAATTCTGCAGCAGGTCGTGGCCACAACGGGTCAGTATGGATTCAGGATGGAATTGCACACCCTCAATGGCCAGGCTCCGGTGTTTCAGCCCCATGATTTCTTCGATACTGCCATCTGGAGTCTCGGTCCAGGCGGTCACCTCAAGGCTGTCGGGAATCTCATCTTTTTGCAATACCAACGAATGATAGCGGGTTGCGTCAAATGGCTGGGGTAACCCGCCAAACACGCCTTCTCCCGCGTGATGTATCGGTGAAACCTTGCCGTGCATTACCTGTCCTGCCCGAACCACCCGGCCACCGAAGACCTGGCCAATACACTGGTGACCCAGGCAAACACCAAGAATGGGGAAAGCCCCGCCAAATGCGACTACGACCTCTAACGAAATTCCGGCATCATCCGGTGTGCATGGTCCAGGAGAAATCACAATCCCGCTTGGGTTCAGCGCACGAATACCGGCGATGTCGATGACATCATTTCGCACGGTTTCCACCTGCGCACCCAGTTCACCCAGGTATTGCACCAGGTTGTAGGTGAAGGAATCGTAGTTGTCGATCATCAGGATCATACAATATGTATCTTTTTGTATTTATTTGCTTTATTAATCTAATTAATTTATCTATACCATCATCTATACCGCCATTTCGTATAATTGACACGGTGAAATAGTCATGGACAGCCTCTCTTACATTTGAGAGAAGTGCAATTAAACCACTACGTAACCAAGGATTACAGCAGGAAATGAATCTAATGACGTACATCAGCTGAGCTCTCTCCAACTCAGGCATGGTCTCTTGGTCCAGGAAATGTTCGCCGTCAACGATAGTTGGACCAAACAAGGGGTTTGAATAAGAGAGACATTTGGCTCATCGTAACTGAGAAGAGGAACGATGATGACAAAGAGAAAAGACAGTGCCAAGAAGGCCATTCGTGATATTCGCAGAGCAACCCGTCGGCAGTATTCAGCGGAAGAAAAGATCCGCATTGTGCTGGAAGGCCTGCGCGCTGATTACCCCTAATAACTGATCAGTTTCTCACGCTGTTTGACACTTTGGTGGTGATGAACATTTACCCCGCAACCTGTTATCAACTTACAAACGCTGCGGGAACCTGCTGTGAGTTTTTCTGATCAACCTGTATTTTATTTATTATCCCACCAATGGTGGAGGCGGTGCCGGACAAAAGATATCTATTAATTGCTCAATATTGTCGGCAGCCTCATCATCCACTTCGTCCAACATAGCTTCCGTATTTTCAAAATTTTCGCCTTCTTCTTGAGACCAGGTTTCATAGTCTCTTTCAAGGGTGAATTCTCCACTGTGTCCAGAGCCATCAGAACAAAAAATCTGATAGGCATAATTAAATTTCATTGTGTAATCAAACGTTCCGGGGCCATTACTTTCATAACTAAGTTCATCCAGGCCATAGTTATACATAGAAGCATAATGCGTTTCCGTATCATACTCATGCACCGAACAAACACAATTGGGATGAGGACGAACTGGTTCTTCCCCGAAATGTAGACCTGCCATGTCATCACATAAACTGTCCCCACCCGTACTTATCCACTCCCAACCACTCATGTATTACCCCCCATTGTTAGTTGGTTTATAAATAATCGTTGAAAATTCTGGCTCTTCAGCCATCTTTTCTGCAATCGTCATTAGATAATCCCTTCTCTCCTGCCGTGTTTCTGGGGAATAACTCAGTGTACTAGCAACACGTCTTAAAGCCTTCCGTCTGGCCAACCTGGCGGGAGTCAAATTCACCAGCCTCAGTCCTGATGTACGCTGCTCCACGTGATCTTTGAGTTGCACACCGTCAGGCAGTATAGATACGGGAACGCGGTATGTTTTAATAACAATCCTTCCGTTTTTTAAACAACGAAAACGCGATTGCAGCATTACATCAAGGCCATTCTTATAAAATTTGTGCACCATCAATATATCACCCACCCTCAGTTGTTGACCTTGTTGGCGTTCTGTGGTCAATTCCAAACCTGCAGAAGTTGGTGGTAACTGGACTCCATTAAATTCATCCAATATCTGCTGATTGCTGGAGGCAGGTTCTGAACTGTCTGACAATTTTGCAAGCGCATACTTTTCAGAAACAATCACCTCATCATCTTTGATAATTTTTGGTTCATCGGCAACATGGTGTAAAAAATTCTCATGACTGATGATCACTACGGGCGTAGTGTTGAGAGGAATTCTTAAAACCCTGAAATGCCCATTTGCGTTGGTGTAGGTTGTATTCAACCCCACTTCTACCTTGGCATCGGCCAGACCTGCACCTATATGATCTAACACTGTACCCGTGATTGATCCTGTATAGTAGATAACAGTTGCATCTCGCACCATCTCCGCAAGTTGCAAATCAGTAGGCTTACCTGGAATCATATTGATCTGAAGCGCCTGATTAAAGATGGATTTAAGATCATCAAAATCGCTGCGTGCCAGCATCTCTACCGTTTTCAGATCATGCGCCACCAACGCCTCAGCCCACTGAGGCGTCACTTCACTCACTTGTAATAAATGCGCAACATGAATCCAGTTTTTGCATTCTTGATAGGATGCCACAGAGTCTAATACAGCATGCAATTGATCTGCTCTTACTCTAACTAGTTCTAGAACAAACTCAACACCCTGATGTTTTAATAAATCCGCAGTTACCGGCCCAATACCTTGAATTTCAGTTACCGGCGTATTGATGTCTACTGCCATTTTATTTCCTATATCGTTGTGGATAGGAAGTATAAACCACCTTATTTGCAATTCAGCAAAGTGTAGATATGTCAGACCTTACGGGACAGTCTATGCTAAATGATATCTGTTTAGGAGACTGTAAAAATGAACAAAGAGCAGGCCGAGTTTATTGGGGTAACACCTAAAGAGCCGTTTAAGTCCCAACATTACCGCCATTAATCAGCCAGCGCCGACCGGGGGCGGCGTTTTACTTTTCGTAGGTAGACTGAATGGCAAGCGGGCCCGCTTCAGCCCCTTGCACCATTTCCATCTGATTTCCCTCGCAGCGGTAGGTTCGCACGCTCCTCTGTTCAATAGCGGGGCCGAGATAGTTGGGTTGGTTAAACGAATCTCTATCGCCTTTCGGATCAATCAAAATGCCGCTCAAATTGAATTCACCACCTGCCTGGTAACAGATGTGCAACCTCTCTCCGTCTGCTGACCAATAACCATTTTTGGTAAGCGCAAGATTGAAATCGGCAATGATATTACCATCCTTCGTCGCACTTTCGAGATGCCCCGCCTCGCCTGCGCTGCTGGCTGTAATCTGCCCATTGGCCTGGAAGGTCAGAAAGCGTTCAGGATCGGGGTAAGTCAAAACCTGAAGCTCCGGTCGGTTCAGAAGATCAGCAACCTTTGCACCATATCCACCCGCGACCAGTTCCCAATTCCCGATAAGACAGGATTCAGGCCCGTCAGGATCAGGGTGGCGGCAAGGCGCACAGGCTTCTTTCTCAGCACGGATCGTCGCCTGAAATCCATCTTCGGACACAGAGGTTCCGAGGAAGAAAAACCTTACTGGATCATCTCCATTGGATTGCACGCGCGGGGGCAATTCCCGAAACGGCTCACGTGGTTTTGCAACACTGGTTTTTCCGTTGAGGCTCTCCTGCGTCAGGTTCCAAGCCCCGCAGGAAAATTCCAAAATCGTGCGATAGACGACATTGCGCCCCGCTTCAAAATCCTCCGATTTGCTTTCCGACCAAACACGGGGTTCGCCATAATCAGGGAGCGTTGGAGCCTCACCCCCGCCCGGCATTTGAATTCGCCCTGACAAATAATACTTGCCGAAATCGTGAAACTCTTCTTCGCCCACAATTTCAGCGAAGGCATCCGCTTGCGCCTCCGCGCCTAAAGGCAGACCGAGGATCGTACTCGCCGCCTCACTCCGGCCGCGGGTCTGCGCAAACCACCACCAAAAAACCAATGCCTCGTAGCTCAATCCTGTGATCGGCGTGTCTTTTGAGGCGTTATCAAAGTCCGAGATGAATTGGAAATTTTCGACCGCACCCGGTGTCGCTTCAGTGGCGAACCATTCTGCCCCACCTTCGACCCACCATTCATCCGTCTCCGAGCCGTGGACGGAGGAAGTATTGGGCATCACCGTTTCGTGGTATTGCACGCAATGAAAAAACTCATGTGCGATAAATTGGCGAAGCGCGCCAATTTCCACTGGTAAGAATATGGAGATAATACAGGTCTCATCAGCAACAGTACCATCTCGTGTCGAGGCGCCGGCCACTGCAGCCAACCCCGAATCTTCCTGATGTTCATCAGGCGACAGGAACACTTCGATTGGCGCAGATGTATAAGGCCCAAGTTCTGCCAGCGTGTTCCCAGCATTTTCAAACGCCATACGCAGAGACACCAGGTTTTCTGGTTGAGCTGGCGCGTTGGCATAAATCTTCACCGCAATGTCGCCGCGGCCTGATGGGATTGTATATTCCTCTAGAAGCCGACATGCGCCAAAGCCTAAGAGCGTTGAACCCTGCGCCTCGATCTCATCAGCGCGGGGGCCATTCTGGCAAGCGAAGCACGGTAGTGCTGCAAGTCCCAGCAGTTGCAGGAAGGCGGCAAAAACAAGAAACCTTAAATACCGCATTGCGGCCAGCATAACATAACGTCATTGGATAGAATGTATAAACCACCTGTTTTGGAATTTAACAAAGTATCAGTGGCTGCAGACTGGACCCATATTCGACCCTTTCAGCCCCTGACCCACGCATTTCCTCACAGTTCAACCACCAAACACTGCCCCACCTATGTGCAATCTCCCAATTTACCCGGCGCAGCCGATACCGACCGCGGGAGTGAATGCACCCGCTATACTGCGGATAGGTATTCACACCTCCCGCAGCTTCGACACAACTAGGTGTTATGCGATCTGTGTATAGGGCGAGTAACCGTAGTATTTCGGATTCAAATCAAGCCGAACATGCAGCCATGCCACGCCGCCACCAGCGGTACTGAGCCACAAAGGCGTTTTTCCGATGCGCGACTTGACCGTGGTTCCGATTACACCCCACATCGCATCTACTTGTGAACTGGGGGCCTGTCGAATAAATGCAGCAAAATGCCCGTAAGCATCGGTGTCAGTCTTTGGTGATGGAATTATAAGTGTTGCATCACCAGAAAGGTTGGCAACCGAAACAATCCCTTGGTCAGCAGCATCGGTGAAGTAGCTTTCAAATGCCTTGGCATCAGTTTGCCGCGAGCAGAACCATGGACTATTGATCAACACGAACTCGAACGGATTCACCATGGTGCTTTGAGTCAAAGGGGGAGTTTCCCAGCGAAAGGCCGTATAGGGTGAATCTGCCAGAAGCCGGGTGTAGTAATCACGGAAATCAACGTCTGCTTGCCAAAGGTCGAGGACTTCCGAATAGGATAATGGGATGTTGTGGCGTTTGAGTCGGTACATTGTGACGCTATTGTGTTCAATGTCGTGTATTGCCGTTTCAAACATTATTCCATACTCACTCTTTTACCATCCACGGGTAATTACATAAGGGAGCAAAGATCACCAATGCCCCAGCAATGGCTGCAAACTGCATTGCCATCAGCCATGGCAAAAACACATGGGTCAGAGTCCAGATTGCGGCAATAATAGATGCCCAGAAGCAAGTTTTTTCCCTCTTGAAACGCCTGCTCCAATTATGATTGCAGCGATCACCACTTGATATAAAAGAACTGCTATGGTCATTGGTTTTTATAACACTACAAGTAGTCAAAGCCCTATAGAAGCTATTGCTTGTAGTCCACTGCCTGACCCTCGACATCACATCTCATTGGCACGATCTTTCCGTTAACTTCGTGCTGAAGTTGAATCATTTGCAGCCCACCACCTTGTCCAACATCGCTATGTGAAACCACAACTACATGCCCCTCAATACACATGCTTGTCACCCGAATATCATGGCGTTGATATTCTCCAATCAAGATCACGTTACCAGCTTTACTCGCTTTACCCAATACACCCGTTGAGATCAGGGCTAGTACGCATATCAATATAAGCTTTTTCACTTATTCACTCCTTCTCATGTCTGCCAGCAAGCATACGCTTGTGTGAGTCTGAGATATAAAGGAAATACCCCGACAGACCATCAGGGTGCGGGGATAGTTTCCTGGATCCGATAACGGCTGCCCTTTAGTGAATTGCCCGAATTGCTGTGGGGAGATACCTCTGCTGTCTCTATTGCAGGTTTCATTCTGAAGCGCACCGACTACGCTGATGGTGACCTGTACAGGAGTCACCAGTATGACAAGAGACATCGCTACCCTGCTGATCCTGCTGCAGCTGTCTGTTTCTGCTTTGGCACAATCCAGTCTGGTTTTTTTGACGCCAACCAGGTACGTATGGGTACCCTCGTCAGGCCCGTGAGTGCCGAATCTGAAAACCTGGAGTTGATGACCCACGACGGTTACCTGATCACCGTCAGTACCGCGTTGGGCGCAGTGGGTGCACCCACTGGTAGCATGCCCGATACACTCCTGTTCACCGGAACCGATTGCACCGGGTCGGCTTACTTTGCGATCAAAAACGACTGGATGAGAAGCAGGGACGGGCAGATAATTCGCATCGGTCCACTTCCCGGAGACCTGTTTCGAATTGAGTGGGGCCAATCGGAAGCAATTGAAGCATATTCCATGCTTGCTTTTTTTGAGCCCCAATGCATTCCATTGGAGGAACCGTTGTTGGAACCTGAAGCTGTCCTTGCTACCTCGGTTACGCCCGGTGTTTACGGGATATCACTTATCGAAACTGAATCCGGGTTTGTGCGGGGTTTCCAGCCACCTTTTACCACCAGCGTGGATAAACCCAATATTATTTCCTGTAATGGATTTGAAAGCTGCCCGGTGCAATAAACCGGGAAGGAAATAGCAAGAATTGCTCTCAATTCACAAATAAAGCCGACATCAGGAGCGCCAGCAAGTATCATTCGGATTCTCCTGTCTTATATATTTTATAATTGCAGGACTTCAATCCCGAAATTCTCAACCCGGAGCTTGACCCCATGAATAAGATACTGATGCTGGTTACACTGTTGATTCTCTCCTCATCCTGCTGGTCTGGTGAGTCAAACGCAGCGACTGAAAAGCCTTACATTTTCACCTCCGAGACTGTCACCATCACAGCACTGGTGGAAGCCATCAATCACGAGACCCGCGAAGTGACCCTGCGTGGACCACAGGGCAACAGCGTGAGTTTTGTTGCCAGCGAAGAGGCCCGCAACCTGGGTCAGGTGGCTGTCGGTGATATCGTCGTTGCCGAGTATGTACAAAGTATGTCGGTCGAAGTTATGGCAGCAGAGCATGCCGTAGCGGGCGCCGGTGAGATAGAGGCCGTTGCACGTACCGAAGAGGGTGAAATGCCGGGTATGGCTGCGCTGGACACCGTTGTGGTTACAGCAATCGTTGAGGAAATCAATATCGAGGCCAACACCTTCAAGCTGAAGGGTCCGAATGGTGAGATCAATGAATACACCGCACGTGACCCTGAAAATCTTAAAAAGGCCGAGGTTGGTGATCTTGTCGTGATTACCTACACCGAAGCAATTGCCTTGACGGTTGAGAAAACGGTGACTGAATAACCAATTCATTTTTCACGCATCGTAATCGCGCGAAAACGGGAGGATTGATCCGTCATTCCACCTGCGTGGACGAATTGATCCGTCATTCCCGCGAAAGCGGGAAACTCCCAACGCTGCCGCAACCTGAAACATATGCACCGCCAAACGCTCTGCGGGCGTACGGAGGTCCCGGGTTCCGCTACTCGCGGCCCCTGATGACGGGGGTTCCGCTACTCGCGGCCCCGGATGACAGTGACGGTTGTTGGTCTTTGCTATAACCCTCTTGAAGCACGGTCCACGGCGGTAATCAGTGCCCTGCCCTTGTTGCGGGTTTCCTGCCATTCTTTTTCGGCATCGGAATCGGCCACGATACCGGCCCCGGCCTGTACATGCAGCTTGCCATCGTGAATGACAGCAGTGCGGATGGCGATGGCCAGATCGGTGTCGTCATGCCAACTGATGTAGCCCACTGCACCCGCGTAAATATTGCGTTTGACCGGTTCCAGTTCATCGATGATTTCCATTGCCCTGAACTTGGGGGCACCGGAGAGTGTTCCGGCAGGAAATGCTGCGCGGATGGCATCCATGGCACACAACCCGTCATCCAGGTCAGCCTGCACTTCAGAGACGATATGCATGACGTGGGAGTAGCGCTCGATGATCATCTGGTCGGTCATTTCCACGCTGCCGGTCCTGGCCACGCGACCGGCATCATTGCGACCCAGATCGATCAGCATCAGGTGTTCCGCGCGTTCTTTCGGGTCTGACAGCAACTCATCTGCCAACAACTGGTCTTCGGCCGGGGATTCACCCCGATGGCGGGTGCCGGCGATCGGCCGCAACGTGACCCGCCGATTTTGAACACGCACCAGTACTTCCGGTGACGAGCCGACAATCTGGGTGTCGCCGAGATCGATAAAGTACATGTACGGCGAAGGATTCAACGCCCGCAGGGCACGGTATACATCCAGTGGCCTGGCATCAAAAGGGACACTCATACGTTGTGACAACACCACCTGGAAGATATCACCTGCCAGGATGTATTCCTTGCTCTTTTCAACCGCGTCAACAAAATCCGACTGCTCAAACCCGTAGGAAAAGTCTCCCTCTTCCACCGCCTCACCGGACACCCTCAAACCATAACCGGTGCCACCGGAACGCAGTCGCTGCTCAAGTTCATCCAGTCGTTGCTGCGCCTGTTCAAATGACCCTGGTTTCGATGGGTCGGCATGTACGATCAACCACAAACGTCCCTCGAGGTTGTCCAGTACGGCCACCTCTTCTGACAACAGCAATTCAATATCGGCCGTACCCAACTCGTCTTTCTTGTCACCCGTAACCAGCTTGGGTTCAATCAACTGGACGGTCTCGTAACCGAAGTATCCCACCAGACCACCACTGAACAAGGGCAATTCGGTCAGCTCCGGAACCCGGAAGTTGCTTTGCAATTCGGCAATCCTGGCCATCGGATCCTGGACCGTCTCTGTTGAAATCAGCTGGCCACTATCGGTGATCGTCATCGACTGCCCATGAAAGGTATAGCGCCGTTCACACGGTAATCCAATGATGGAATACCGGCCCCAGGTCTCCCCACCTTCGACCGACTCAAACAGGTAGGAATTATCGCCTTCGGCCAATTTCAGGTACACCGACAACGGTGTGTCCAGATCGGCCAGCACCGACCTGTAAATCGGGATGCGGTTATAAGCCTGTGCACGCAATTGCTCGAATCTTTCTTTGTTCACACCGTGGAAGTTCCAATGATAAGACAGGATGAAAAGCCGATTCTACCCCGATTCAGCCCGCGGGTAGATGAATAATAAACTCAACGCCTTTATCACCGGAAAGGTTGGTTGCAGCGACCGAGCCGCCATGCGCTTCGGCAACCAGTCTGACGATGTAGAGACCCAGTCCCAGATGACGGCCACTACCGCGTTTTTCACGCATTGATACCAGCGAGTTGAACAGTTGTTCATGCAACACATCGGGTAACCGGGTTCCACTGTTGGCTACACGAATAAGACACTCGCCGGACACGCGGCTCAGCGAAATGTCCAGGGCGCAGTCCGCCGCGCTGAGTGTGATGGCATTATCGACCAGTTTGTCCAGGGCCTGGGCGATCAATTCCGGGGCACAACGCAAATTACATGCATCAGGTGGCAGTTCCAGATTGATGGTTCGCGTAGGATGAACACCTCGGTAGGCCTCCACGCAATGGATCAACATTTCACCAAGATCAATGGATTCCCAGTCCGTGGTGCTGACGGATTGTTCCAGTCGTTGCGCCTCGCTCATGGCACGAACGATCGCGGCCTGCCGTTCCAGCCCTTCACGCGCCCGTAACACGTATTGTTGGGCCTTGGGATCCAGATCATGTCCAGACAGGTTGTCCAGTGACGAACGGGTGATCGCCAGCGGAGTTTTGAGTTCATGCGACAAACGCCCGGCCAGTTTTTGCAGATAACGTGTGTATTCGGCCACGGCCCTGAGCAACTTCTCGGTATTCCGGGCCAGGTCACCCAGTTCATCAGCTGATGTCGTCTGTGGTAAATCAGGAATATGGCTGGCATCATCCATGGCACGGCTGACCGCCCCACTGAGTTTCTGCACACGCCCCGACAGACGCGATGCAAACAACCACAGCCCGGCAGTCAATGCGATTACCAGCAAAATGGCGGTCCATAACAGGCTGCCCAATGCACGGTTGGTCATCAACAAAAGACCTTCTGAGCTGGCCTCCATCACGATGGCACCGAGCACCTTCTCGCCACTCCTTACCGGCACCGTCACCAGGTTGTAAACAGCAGCACTATCCGGATCCCGGCTCCAGAGTTTGCCATTCTCGCCCTGCAGCGCAGCTTCGACCGCTGTACCGCTGAAACGTATGGGCCACTGCGGCCGGGTCTCCCGTAACTGCATACTGGAATCCGCAACCCCCTGGTAAATCATGCGCTGTACCCATGTCAGCTCAGAGTTTCCGGTGTTTTGCAGTGGACCCGAATCCGCAACGACCCAGGCGTCGGCCTGCAGCAGCCAAACACGGGAATTTGCCGGCACCAGTTGTGACAACCAGCGCGCGAGAGCGTCATCGCGGGAGGTCAGTTCCAGCCAATCCCCCTGCCCGGTGCCATCCAGGGTCCCTGCATAGCGTGCTGCCGAAACACCCGGCATGGTAAACGCAGGTGCGATCGCGCCTACACTGATACGCTCCACCTCGGCCGGCAATCTTAATTCAACCTGGTAACCGTCAGGGTTATCGATCCAGGCAGCGTCCAGTCGGGTACCTGTGCCAGCCTGGTTTTCCAGTGTCAGTGGCCCGGGTGCCTCGGTTGAGACCATGTAGGTATACAGGCTGCGTTTGCTCTGCGCGTACAACATCAAGCCGGCCTTTTGTTCGCTGCCGGTGATACCTGTATTGAAGGTGGTTGCACCGATCTCCCCGGGATCGGTAACTCTCAATGCCAGGAAAAACCCCGTTCCTACACGTCCTGCCAGAACATTCAGCTTCAGATTTTCACCGTTGGCGTCAAATTCAAGGCTCTGACCGGGGTCTGGCCAGTCGGTCAGGTAACCGTCGATGATGGGATCCGTACCCATTTGGCGTACGGGTAAAATCTGGCCTCGTGCCAGCCTGAGCTCGGACTGGTAATAGCCGGGCAGTGCGTGCGCGATCATTCCCGCTGATTCGAGCAGGGCAATCTCCTCGTTTTCGCGTAAAAAATTCTCCAGTTCCTGTACCAGTTTCCAGACCGACCAGGGCAACAGCAAGGTCAGCAGAGAAAGTGCGAGGAGTTGGTTTCTTAAACGCATCAGGCGGTCAGGCTATTAGCATTATCCTGGTGTTTTCCATCGGTAACCGGCACCGTAGACGGTGTCCAGTTTATCGAATGAATCATCCAGCGAATTGAACTTGCGCCTGATCCGTTTGACGTGACTGGTAATGGTCTGATCGTCCACCAGAATGCTCGCGTCATCCATCAACTGCTGACGGGATCGTACGTGACCCAGGCGACGCGCCAGGGAATGCACGATCCACAGTTCAGTCACCGTCAGGGGTACCGGTTGGCTGTCCCACATAACCTCCATACGCTCGATTGACAGACGCAGTTTTCCACGTTCCAGCCAGGTGCCACTGGTCTGTTCACCAGACAGCATCTCAACCCGCCGGAAGAGCGCCACGATTCTCGCCATCAGGTGCGGCAGGCTGATGTCCTTGGTCAGGTAATCATCCGCACCCAGGCGCAGACCGGAGATCACATCAAGGTCGGAATCCCGGGCGGTCAGGAACATGATCGGTAAGGTGCGTGATCTGGACCGTAACTCCCGGCACAGTTCAAAACCGCCTTCAACATCATCACCGAGACCGACATCAATGATGATCATATCGGGCAGACGGCTGTGAAAAGCACTGAGCGCGCTTTGACGGTCAGCATAGCCTGCGACCTGGTAGCCCTGGATCCGCAGGGCATCCTGGTAGTTGTGGCGGATGGCGGCCTCGTCTTCAACAATGGCGATACGTCGTGGCATCAAATTCCTCTCCGGTGTGTACTCCTAGTTTACGGCCTGTGTGCCGGTGGGTGTACCTGAAGATTGACCATTGCCATAGTTTTGCCCCATTCAGGCCTTTTCCTGACCGCATTCCATCACCGCCAGTGCATACCACTGCGTTTCAATTACAGTTACAACACCACTGGACCCAAGTCATGCCCCAGATAAAATACCCCGATGACCTCTACGAACCACCCGAGACAGCATCCATCCGTGATCTCCTTGAGCAGCAAGCCTGGCGCCAGAACCCAGGTCTGGCCCGTCGTCTTGCTGCCAGGGTTAGCCGCCGGCTGAAATCCAGAAAAACAGGCAACCGCCGGGTCATGCACTGGAAACACCGCACCCTGCTGTCACTCGCCGTGATATTGGCAAGCTTGTTGATCATCCGCATGGAAGCTGCCATAGCGCAGGAACAGACCGGTCAGCCGATCTGGGGCTTACTGCTGCATAGTGATTCAGGCGCCTATACGCAACTGGCCATTGATACCGATGTACAGATTGACATCACAGGTCTGATTGCACGGGTGGAAATAACCCAGCAATTCAGCAACAGCGGCAGCCAATGGGCAGAAGGCACCTACCGCTTTCCCCTTCCGCAGGGAGCAGCGGTCGATCGTATGCGGATCCGGGTCGGTGAACGTATCCTGGAGGGTGAAATTCAGGAAAAAGAAACCGCCCGACGGGTCTATCAACAGGCACGTGACAACGGCCAGACGGCCACGCTGGTGGAACAGCAGCGCCGAAACCAGTTTGAAACCCGGCTCGCCAATATCGGACCGGGTGAGGCCATTGAAGTCACCATCTCCTATCTGCAAAACATCAGCTACTCCGACTTCAGCTACCACCTGCGTATACCCATGACGTTTACGCCGCGCTGGACACCGGGGCGTCAGCATGTTGATCTCAAGCCAGCACCAAAACCGCAGTTGCTACCCGCCAGCAACAGCAATGACCACGCGCTGAGTCTGCGGGCCAACCTGGCCAGCACGGTCGAATTTGCGGCCATTGAGAGCCGCTACCACGATGTTGATATCCAAAAATCAGCACATGGCTACCATATTGAATTGCTGGATCCCTACGCGGTAGCGGACCGGGATTTTGAACTCAGCTGGACAGCGGTGCAAAACACCGCCCCCAGCGCTTCATTGAGTACCTACTACGATGGTGAGTCGGTCTATGCCCAGTTGATGCTGGCACCCCCACTGGAGGAGGCCATCGTGTTGCAGGCGCGTGAGGTCATCCTGATTATCGATACTTCCGGTTCAATGGAAGGCCCGTCACTCTCACAGGCAAAGGCGGCCCTGTTACACGCACTCAAGTCTTTTGGCCCCGATGACCGCTTCAACCTGATGGAATTCAACTCCGAGACCGATGTGCTGTTCGACCGCTCCGTGCCGGTTAACCACACCAGCCTGGATGACGCCAGGCGGTTTATTCGGGGTCTTTCGGCCAACGGTGGCACCAATATGGCACCTGCCCTGAAAATCGCACTCGGTTTGCCGGAGTTGGAGGGCTTGATGCGACAGGTAGTGTTTATCACCGACGGTGCTGTGGGCAATGAAGCCGATGTGCTGAAAATGGTTGCGGGCGATCTGGGTGACAGCCGTATGTTCACGGTCGCAATCGGACACGCACCCAATAGCTGGTTTATGCGCAAGGTTGCGGAGATCGGTCGTGGCAGCCATGTCCATATCGCCAAGCCGGACGAAGTTAAAGAGCAGATGTCGGCACTTTGGGGACGCATTCAGGTACCGGCCCTGACCGATATCTGCGTTGACTGGGGCGGATCGGCCGAATACTACCCCGAAATCATCCCCGATCTCTATGCCGGTGAGCCATTGTGGCTGATCGCCCGCCTGGACTCGGAACCCACCATGATCGGTCTGTGCGGCAGATTCAACGACAGGGACTGGGACCTGACCGTCAATGGCTGGGACGTCGCTTCCGGCATACCCGGTGGTGATAACCTGGCCATCTTGTGGGCACGAAAGAAAATTGAGGCCCTGGAGGATGGTCTGTTGTTTGGCGCTGACCGGGAGCTGACAGAACTGGAAATCACATCATTGGCGCTGGATCATGGTCTGCTGACCCGTCATACCAGCATGGTGGCGGTGGACAAAACACCCAGACGAAGCGTTGACGATACCCTGGCACAGTCAAATGTACGTGGCTTGCTACCCGCAGGCGCTTCCGCCACCCTGGCCAACTATCCCTCAACCGCCACAGGCTGGCAGGCACAACTGCTGTTATCCCTTTTCGTGCTGTTGTTGGCCACACTGATGTTGTGGTTCAGTGGCAGTCGCTTGCCATCGGCAAACCTCTCATCCTGGTCAAGACCCTCCCCGTTGTGAAAGCTGGTCTGTCAGGACGCCGTTGGCTGCTGGCGGCGGTGTGCTGCACCGCCGTTTCTTTTAGCATCCACGCAGCATGGATGCCCATCAAGGCCAAAGTCGCCCAACAACTGCTGGAACGGTCCTGGCAAAAGACACTGGCAGGTGATACTGAGGCCAAACCCTGGCCCTGGGCAGATACCCGGGCCATCGCGGTACTTGAAATTCCCCGCCTGGGTCTGCGCGAGGTCATCCTTGAGGGCAGTTCGGGCCGCAACCTCGCCTTCGGCCCAACATTGTTGAACAACACGCAAATGGAACGGACCACGGACCGAATCCTGAGCGGTCACCGCGATACGCACTTCAAATTTCTGCAATACCTGGAAACCGGTGACCTGCTGCGTCTGCAAACCAGCGGTGATACCCGCGATTACCGGGTCACCTGGCTGGAAACGGTCGACAGCCGCCGTCAGCAACTGGTTATCGAAGAGGGTCTGGAAAGACTGACCCTGTTGACCTGCTATCCCTTTGATTCACCCTTGGCGGGCGGTCCACTGCGGTGGGTGATTACCGCGTTGCCGGTGGAGCGTGATACGGGGTAGAAAGATCGTCATTGCCGCGACAACGGTGCAAAAAGGTCGAAGGTCATTGCCGCGAAAGCGGGAACTGGGTTCCGCTATTCGCGGCAGCGGGATGACGGTGCCTTTGGTTTGGAATGCCGTTAGCCGGAAATGTTTTCGCGCATTTTGGTGATGGTTTGCGCGTAATCATCCGTTCCAAATATGGCCGAACCGGAAACAAAGGTATCCACACCTGCGGCAGCAATGGTGCCGATGTTGTCCACCGTGACGCCCCCGTCAATCTGCAGTCGGATGTCACGACCACTGGCGTCGATCATTTCCCGGACACGTCTGGCCTTGTCCAGTACATAAGGGATAAAACCCTGACCACCGAAACCAGGATTGACAGACATCAACAGGACCATGTCCAGTTGATCCAGTGACCATTCCAGCACCTCCAGTGGTGTTGTGGGGTTGAGCACCAGGCCGGCTCTGCACCCGCTTTCCCTGATCAGGTTAATACTGCGGTCCGTGTGAACACTCGCTTCGGGATGAAAACTGATCAGGCTTGCACCTGCGCTTGCGAACTGGTCTACCAGTTCGTCCACCGGCTGCACCATCAGGTGAACATCGATGGGCGCGGTGATTCCGTAATCACGCAAGGCCTTACAAACCATTGGGCCTATGGTCAGGTTGGGTACGAAATGGTTATCCATCACATCAAAATGTACCCAGTCCGCACCTGCATCCAGGACGGCCTGTGTATCCTGCCCAAGACGGGCGAAATCAGCTGAAAGTATGGATGGAGCAATAATACTGTCTTGTTTCATAAAATATCCTGTTGTGCGCACCAATTGCGCCTGCCTTTGAGTCAAAAATGGAAATTTACTTGATCTCCCTCGATGCTTTTATCTTGTCATAGGCGGTGTTGATCTCGCGTACTCTTTTTTTGGCTATTTCCATCATTTCATCAGGTAGTCCCCGTGATACCAACTTGTCCGGGTGGTACTGTGATACCAGTTTGCGGTAAGCACGTTTGACCTCCTGGGCAGTTGCTTCGGGCGCCAAACCCAGGGCTGCATAGGACTCCGACAGGCTTGGCCCCCGGGTCACCGTCTGCCTTTGGCTATTATAGCCGCCCTGTGCACCACCCTGGCGTGCCTTGAGCATGGCTGAGAACACATTGCCCGGAATATGCAATGCCGCACAAGACTGCACCAGTATTGCCTGTTCGGCTGCCGAAAACTCGCCATCCGCCAGCGCCGCCTCCAACAACAGTTCGATAAACATGATACGCAATTCATGACGAAGCATGGAATGACGTGCAAAAGTGTGCAGGGTGGCCGCAAGATTAAAATCAGCCTGCTTGCCCTGTTGAAAATATCGGATGGCCCGTTGTCGTTCGGGTTCGGATAATTGCAGACGTCGCATCAATTGCTCCGCCGCCGCAATCTCTGCCGCTGTTACCCGCCCGTCAGCCTTGTTGATATGACCCAGGGTGGAAAATACCGCGCCAAAAAATGCATCACGTGTGTGGTTTACACCGGAAAGACCCGACAGGAATCTGTCCAGCATGTGTCCCAGGAAAACCCCAAAAATCGCCCCGGTGATTCCGCCACGCAACAGACCAAGAATACCGCCGATCAACTTACCCCAATAATGGTTCATTGAGCCGTTGTTCTCCAGGTTGGGCCGAAGCTGTAAAATCGGTGTTTGTCATCCGGTTTAATTTTCCTTGTTCGATCACCAAGCGGGCAAGTATATAATTGCTGCTGGTACTGTCACAGCAAAAAATAACAAAGGAATCGTCGTGTCCCCAGCATACAACACCGAAATGATCAGTTCCTTGCCATTGATCCACCAGGGCAAAGTACGCGATTGTTTCGCGATCGATGATGAACACATGCTGATCGTGGCATCTGACCGGCTGTCGGCATTCGATGTCGTATTACCCGATCCGCTACCCGGCAAGGGTGCTTTGTTAACACGTATATCCAATTTCTGGTTTGGACAAACCGCTGGCATCATACGCAATCACCTGACCGGTATTGCTGTTGCAGATGTAGTCGATGACCCTCAGCTTGCCGACCTTCTGCATGAGCGATCTGTGGTGGTGCGCCGACTCAAGCCACTGCCTGTGGAGGCCATCGTGCGCGGATACCTGACAGGTTCCGGTTGGAAAGATTATCAGCGTTCAGGCGCTGTTTGTGGAATTACCATACCAGCCGGACTGCAACAGGCAGACCGCTTACCCCGGGTTCTGTTCACCCCTTCGACCAAGGCGGCTGCCGGCAACCATGATGTGAATGTTGATTTCCAGGCGATCGTTGACCTGATCGGTGAGGAACTGGCAACGAAGGTACGTGAGACCAGTATTGAGATCTACGAATTTGCCAAGCGCCATGCCATTGCCCGCGGAATCATAATCGCTGACACCAAGTTTGAGTTCGGTCTCGACAACGAGGGCAGGCTTTACCTGATGGACGAGGTACTGACACCGGACTCGTCACGTTTCTGGCCACTGGACAGCTGGCGGCCTGGAACCAGCCCACCCAGTTATGACAAGCAGTACGTTCGCGACTACCTGGAAACACTGGACTGGAACAAACGCGCGCCCGGACCGGCGCTGCCAGCATCGGTTATAGATGCGACAGTGAAGAAATATGAGGATGCCTGCACGATTTTGACCAAAGAAGAAGTGAAAGAATAGGCAGAATCCTCCGGTCTGCATTAGAATGAGCACAAACGGGTCTGTAGTTGGCCTTTCAGGGAAGATCAAATGAGCACATACAAGTATCAACCAGACTATCTGTTCAAGCGGGTTTTACTGATCGCCCTGTTACTCATTTCGCCAGCACTGGCAAACGCACAGACCACCCACGAGGTCCAGGTGCTGGATCCACGCCGGTTCGAACCCAATGACCTGACCATCGAGGTTGGGGATACCGTCAAGTGGGTCAATGCATCGGGCGGAGCCAACCACGATGTGCGGGCCGACGATGGCAGTTTTCAATCGCCGACTTCTTCAAGTTTTGAATTCTCAATGACGTTTAATTCGATAGAAGAGATACTTTACCACTGCTCTGTGCACAGCTGTCCGGCACCCTGTTCAGCACAAAACGGAATTGTGAGAGTCGTTGAGACCATGGCTTCGGCCGAGGTCAGTGTTGATAGCTTTAGTGTTGCAGACGGAATTTATGCGACCGGTGATGAGGTCAGTGTTAATGCAGTTTTGCAAAACAATGGCGATGCGGGCTCAGGATCATTCAATATTGATTTCTACGCCTCCAGCGACACGGATATAACCACTGGTGATTCCCTGATCGGCACATCCAACATAGCCAATATCGGTGCAGGTGCAAGCCTGAATGTAGATGAAATTGTGAGTCTGCCGGAATCGCTGCCCAGTGGGGACTATTTTATCGGCGCCATTATTGATCTTGTTGATGCCGATTCAGGTAATGACAGCAACGTCGATGCAACTGAAGTATTCATATTTGCAGAATTCGTGATCAATGCCGGTCTGAATGATGCGTGGTTCAATCCCATCACCGATGGACAGGGTTTCTTTATTACCGTGTTCCCTGACCTGGGATTAGTGTCGATGGCCTGGTTTACCTATGACACGGAACTGCCCCCCGATGAAGCAACGGCAAACCTGGGTGACCCCGGACACCGCTGGCTTACCGCACTGGGTACAGTTGACGGCGACATGTCCGAAATGGGGGTCAGTATTGCATCGGGTGGTCTGTTCGATACAGCCACCGAAATCGACCGTATGGATGACGGTACCATCGTGCTGCAATTCAGCAATTGCAACGAAGGTACAGCCACTTACGACATCCCGTCGATCGATGCACAGGGTGTGGTGCCCATTGAGCGCATTGCACTCGACAACAAGGGTTTGTGTGAAGCACTATTGAAAGAAGCGCTCCAGTAAAACGACGATTATCAGCAGGGCTATTCGTCTAGCGTATCGGCGTACGCAATAGCATCCTTCAGAACATCAAGCTCGCTGGCATCGGTCAGTTCGAGTTGAAATAACCAACCGTCACCGTAGGGGTCAGTGTTGATCAAAGCCGGATCCGCTTCGAGGTCATCATTGACCTCGAGCACCCTGCCAGAGACTGGCGCATAGATATCTGAAGCTGCTTTGACCGATTCCACCACCGCGCAGGGGTCACCCTGGCTGATTTCATCTCCTACTGCCGGTAACTCGACAAATACAAGATCACCGAGAGCCTCCTGGGCATGATCCGTGATGCCGATCAGGGCTGTGCCATCGTCCTCACTGCCGATCCATTCATGGGATTCAGTGTATTGGAGATGGTCCGGAATATTACTCATGATTTTAGCCTTTCAAATAATTTCACGAATTTTAGCGGTTAATCAATACCCTCGCAAACCACCCCGTTACGTACAAATGGCGGCCGCACGATATTGCAGTCCAGCATCCTGCCCCGGATCTCTGCCTGGCAGCTGTTCGTCGCATTTTTTGGTATGCGCGCAAAGGCGATGGCCTTCTTCAATGTTGGCGAAAAACTGCCCGAGGTGGTCACACCCGGACCATACCCTGTGATTATTTGCTGGCCGGGCCGCAGCACCCCTCTGTCCTGTAAGACCAGACCGGTCAGCTTGTTCTCAACACCTCGTGATTTCTGTTCCAACAACGCATCTTTTCCAATAAAGACACGATCATCCTGCATGGCCACGGTCCATCCCAGTGCAGATTCAAGAGGTGTCACGGTTTCGTCCATATCCTGGCCATACAGATTCATCCCGGCCTCAAGACGCAGTGTATCTCGAGCCCCCAGACCGCAGGGTGCAACACCTGAAGCGGCAAGAGCATCCCACAAAGCCGGGGCCTTTTCCGCCGCCAGCGAGACCTCAAAGCCGTCTTCGCCGGTGTAGCCGGTACGGGCAACAAACCATTCGCCCACTTGTGCTGCATTGAAGGGTTCAAGTGAAGCCGCAACGGCACGATAATCAACCGGTATCTGCTCCAGCAAGGATTGGCGTGCCGCAGGACCCTGGACGGCAATCATGGCCAGCTCCGGCCTCTCTTCAACATGGACATCAAATGCCCGTGCCTGCAAACCAATCCATGCCAGGTCCTTGTCACGGGTGGATGCATTCACAACCAGCCGGTAAAAAGATCCGTCAAGACAGTAGGTAATCAGGTCATCGATAATGCCTCCCTGCTGGTTCAGCATACAGCTGTAGAGTGCCCGGCCGGGGGTTTGGAGTCTGGCCACATCATTTGCCAGCAGGTAGGCAAGGAAATCTCTCGCCTGCTCTCCCTTTATATTTACCGGGGTCATGTGAGAAACATCAAACATACCGGCATCGTGACGCACCTTGTGGTGTTCCTCGATCTGCGATCCATAGTTGATCGGCATATCCCAGCCACCGAAATCAACCATCCGGGCACCGGCGGCCACATGGGTGTCATACAAGGGGGTTCGTTGGGGCATTATGCAGGTTCTCCCTGGGGGCTGCTCATAATCTCAGGACAGTAAAACTGACGAACAATATAGCGGTCGAAACCAAAATTGCAACCAAAAAAGCAACACAAAAACGATGCGTAAATGCCGACCGCGGAGAACTTTCAGACCAGTCGGCTGGAAATGGTGATTTCGTTCTTCAGTGTTTGGTGTACCGGGCAGCGGTCAGCGATCTTCAACAGCAGCTTTCGCTGTGCATCATCCAGATTGCCACGCAGACGTATTTCACTGCTGAAACGATCAATCCTGCCCCCGGTTTTCACACAGTCCGCGCAATCCTGCGCGTGGATCCGGTCATGCCGTACGCTGACCCCCACCTGTTCCAGTGGAGGGTTCTCCCGCCGGGCGAAAAAATTCAGCGTCATCGCGGTACAACTAGCCAAAGACGCGGCCAATAGATCATAGGGTGTGGGGCCAAGGTCTGTTCCGCCCTGCTTCGCTGGCTCATCACCCGTTATACGGTGACCATTTGCATCCATGGAGACCAGGAAGCCATCCGCCGTGTTGCCCAGCACGGTTGCAGCACCGGGCACATGACGGGCCTGTTCCGGAGGCTGTTTTTCCCGGCCTGCGTATCAACTGGCCCACTGGGCCAGCATCCTGGCAACGTAATCGGAGTCCTGGTCCCTGGTCAACAAGTGGTTGGCGTTATCGAGTGATATGAAACTCTTTGGATGCAGTGCATTGCTGTAGATAAGTGCTGCCTGGTCTATGGACACCAGTTCGTCCACGGGAGAATGCATCACCAGAAGAGCCCTGCGCAGCTTATGCAAATTTTGTCGTACAGACTGGGTACGGGCATCTGTGACAAATTCTTTTTTAATGTTGAACGGCCTCCCGCCGAAACGCACTTCAGCCTGGCCCTCAGATTCAATTTCAGGAAGATCTTTTTCGACCAGGTGCAATACGTGTTCGGCATCGGCAGGTGTCGCGATGGTCGCCACTGCAAGCGCCGATTCAACTTCGAGCGCAGCGGCCAGTACCGCCGTACCACCCAGCGAATGACCGATCAAAAGTTCCGGTGCCTGTCCAATGGACGCCATGTAACCGGCAGCATCCACCAGGTCATCGACATTGCTGGAAAAATGGGTATCGGCAAAAACCCCCTCACTTTAACCCAGACCGGTAAAATCAAATCTCAGTACCGTAATGCCCTCATCAGCCAGGGCCTTGGAAATACGTGTCGCTGCACGGTTGTTCTTGGAACAGGTAAAGCAATGAGCGAATACTGCGCAACTGCGGGATGGCCCTGTTGCTGGTTTGTGCAATACACCGGACAGGGTTTGTGCTCTCCGGTTCCTGAAGGTAATATTTTCCTGCATGGCTAGATACCTGTGGCTATCCCTGTCGAGTTGACGACAGCTTACTTTGCATGACCCGGCGGCAGAATTCCAGATCGGAATACCAACTTTCAGGACAGCCTGTTGCATACTTTGCAAGACCTGGATGACCCCAGGTGAGGCCATGTTTCGCCATTGGGTGCAATTTTCTCCCGGGTTTACCGGTCTGACTGACAGTCAACGATATCCGCACAACGGGGAAGCTCATGAAATCGTCAATAAATAAAATGGCCATTTTGGGTATCTTGTTTGCGGGCATGGTGTTCAGCAGTGAAGTCAGGGCCATTCCACCCGGGGAAAAAGCACCTGAACTTTCCCTGCCGACACTGGAAGGGGGCGAAGTGGTCACCCTCGAAAGTTTCAAGGGGAAAGTCGTCTACGTTGACTTCTGGGCCTCGTGGTGCCCACCCTGTCGCCGCTCGCTGCCACTCTACGAGGAATTGCAAAAACGGCTGGGAACCGGGCACTTTCAGATTCTGGCAGTTAACCTGGATGAAGATGTGCAGGACGCTGAAAGATTTTTGCAACGTCATCCGGTGAGTTACCCGGTATTGTATGATCCCACCGGTGACAGTGCACAGCGATGGACAGTATTGGCCATGCCCTCGTCCTACCTGGTAGATTCCAACGGAAAACTTGCTAATATTTATATAGGATTTGAACCATCACATATCGGGATGATTGAAAATGACATCAAAGCGCTTATGGACCGTATGCCTGCTGCTCAGTCTGATTGAGCTCAGCGCCTGCGCCGAAGTCCGGCCCTGGGAACGTGGCCGGTTGGCAAAACCCCACATGGCACTGGATGCTGATCCATTGCTCACCGGGATCGATGCACACACCTTCAACAGTAAGGAAGCTGCATCGGGCGGTATCGGACCGGCAGGTGGTGGCTGTGGTTGTAATTGAGCTTCCCGGTATGACACATACCGGATAAATCCTCAATTATGAAACCCTGAAAATGAAAAAATTATCACGCACCGTACAATCCTTGCTGGTATCCAGTCTCAGCCTGCCCGGATTCAGTGAATTGCTGGCCGCGGAAAGCGACCCGAACGAGTTCCAGTATCGCTTTACCCTCTACGATGAGGAACCTCTGCCGGAGGGCCTGTTGCTCGATGGCAGCCCCGACCGTTACCGCATCAAGTCGCACCAGTTCCGTTTCAAGCGTGAGTTGAATGAACGGTTTACCCTGACCGTTGAGGGCATACACGAATCCATGAGCGGTTCGTCCCCCTGGTTTGTAAAGCCGGATCAACAGGGCAATCTGTTACAGGTCATGAGTGGCGCCACCATCGAGGAGACCCGTAACGAAATCAACCTGGCCCTGGGTATAGAACACAAGGAAATTCAACACACATTGGCCACTGGCTACTCCAATGAAAACGACTACGAGGCCGTCTCGATTTCCTATACCGGGGAATACGAACAGCAAAACAACCACACCACCCTTTCCTGGGGTGCGAGTTATTCCGATGACCGGTTGTCACCAACCGATGCCCTGTTGTTTGGGCGCGTTGAGCGGGCCAGCAGGAATACCGTGTCTGCCTCATTCGGTCTGACCCGGATCCTGAATCGCAATGCGCTGATTCAAAGTGGTGTTCAGCTTACCCACCACGATGGTTACCTGTCTGACCCGTACAAAGAGATGTTCATCAATGGTGGCATCTTCTTTGATCATCGACCTGAAGACCGCACGGCGTTTGCCTGGAGTACACGCTTCCGCCAGTATTTTGTCGGCACCAATTCAGCATTACATGCCGATTACCGTTACTTCAACGATGACTGGGGTGTGGATTCACACACCCTGGACCTTGCCTGGCACCTGCCTATCGGGGAACGATTTGAACTGGCACCCGCCATCCGCTATTACAGCCAGAGTGCAGCAGACTTTTATGCACCGGTCATAACCGATGGACGTACACCCAGTCACTGGAGCAGTGACTACCGGTTGGCAACCTACGGTGCGATGCGATACCGGCTGTCCGCCACCTGGCGTGCTGAGATATGGTCAGTCTCCCTGAATGCGGATATTTACAACAGCAGGGAGTCGCTGGCCTTGTCCGGCCCCCATTTTGACACACCGGCCCTGGTTGATTTCTGGAGAATCAGCCTTGGCTGGCAGGTTCACTGGCAATGAAACTTTATCGTCACAGCTTCAATTCCATGGGCTGTCCCTGCGAAATTGGCGTGTATGGGAATTCTTCCCAGACGGCACTGACAGCAATGACCGAAGCCGCGGATGAAGTCCATCGACTGGATCGAAAGTATTCACATTTCCGGAAATCCAGCCATATTACGCGTTTGCAATTACAGGCTGCCAAACCGGGCGGAGCGATGGTTGATGATGAAACCTCGGCTTTGCTGAACTATGCAGCAACACAGTTCGAGTTGAGCGGAGGTCTGTTCGACATCACGGCCGGATGCCTGTCACGTCTGTGGCACACACGCGCGACACTGCCATCACTGCGGTCATTGGACAAAGCACGTCAATACACTGGCTGGGCAAAGCTCAGGTGGCAGCAACCACGACTGGAATTGCCCGAGGGCATGCGTCTGGAACTGGGTGGTGTGGTAAAGGAGTATGCCGCTGACCGTGCAGCGTTGATTCTCGTTCGCAGGGGTCTGCATTCGGCCTTTGTGGAACTCGGTGGCGATATTCACGTTACCGGACCACATCCGGATGGCAGTCCATGGAATATGGGAATCCGTGACCCTGACCACCGGCAAAATGCTGCAGGCTTCGCACTGGCGGGTATCCCCGTATTCAGCGGCGGACTGGCAACCAGCGGTGACTATGAACGTGGGAGTTTGATCAATGGCCGGCGATATGGCCACATCATCAACCCGATAACCGGTTGGCCGGTCGACGGTCTGCAGAGTGTTTCGGTACACGCTCCCAGCTGTCTGCTGGCCGGTTCCATCAGTACGCTGGCCATGTTAATGGGTACGATGTCCGGTCTTGCCATGCTCGATGAAAGCGGCCTGGCCTGGCTGGCGCGAAGCGCGGATGGTGTCAGCTGTTCCGGCTCATCTGGCGATCAACGGAGTAGCGACCGGCACCCTCTATCATCAGCGCAAATGCAGCAGCAGCAAGCAGCAATGCCCATTGATAACCGCCCCTGCCCGCCAAACCGTTCGACCAGTGCACCAAGAACACCGCCACCAGCATGGCAAAAACCTGCGTAGCTGCAAAAATACGGGTCATAAACCCTGCAATAAGGCAAGCGCCACCTACCGTTTCGACAAACGCTACAAGAAAGGCGCTGACCAGGGGCAACGGTATACCCATACCATCAAATGCCTCGGCACTGGCAGCCAGTCCTTTGCCACCGAGAAATCCAAATTTTGGCAGACCATGGGCGATGAAAATTACACCCGTGGCCAGACGTAGTCCCAACAGACCCCAACTGTCATTGGTGGTCATTAGTGATTTCAGATTCACTGTACACTCCCGTTTGCTCTGATTAATTCGTATTGTTTGGCGGCATTCAAGTTTCGACGCACCAATACGTACACATGATATATTGAAGTTTCCTGCATCAAAATGGTAGTAAAAACGAATCGTGGGTAATAGGCTTACAAAAATTTATACCCGAACAGGGGACGATGGAACCACCGGTCTGGGCGATGGCTCGCGTGTGGAGAAAGACAGTGTGCGCGTTGAAACATTTGGAACGGTTGATGAACTGAACAGTATCATCGGCCTGGTGCTGGCCAGTGAATTGTGCGATGAGGTACGCAGCTGCCTGACCCGCACCCAGCATGAGCTATTCGATCTTGGTGGCGAATTGTGCATGCCGGGGAACACCCTGATTCCGGACCGCTATGTAGAACAACTTGAAGCAGACCTGGACGGGTTCAACTCCAGCCTGCCACCTCTGAAGGATTTTATCCTGCCGGGAGGGACGGAGTCCGCAGCCCGATGCCACCTCGCGCGAACGGTGTGCCGTCGAGCCGAAAGACTGTTGGTGTCACTGTCGGTGATTGAAAATGTCAACAGCGTCAGCCTTCGCTATTTGAATCGACTGTCCGATCTGTTGTTTGTCATCGCCAGGCTACTTGCCAGATCCAACGGCGGTTCGGAAGTGCTGTGGGTTCATGGCGACCGACGTTGAATATCATTTCCATGAATGAGCATTTGAATTCAGACCTGGATAAGAACAGAAAGCTTCGATTAGTCCCTTAATAAACCAACGAGGAAACAACATGGAAAATGCCACCCTGATAGTACTTCTTGCCTTGCTCCAGTACGTTTTTTTTACCGCCCGTGTCGGTCAGGCGCGTGGCAAATACAAGGTCAGTGCGCCAGAGTGTAGCGGTGATGAAACCTTCGACCGCATGTTCCGTGTGCATCAAAACACCATGGAGCAATTGGTGATCATGATCCCGGCAGCCTATGCGTTTGCATGGTATGTGAGTGGTTTGTGGGTACTGGTGCCAGGTGCGGCATTCATCCTGGGCCGTTTCATGTACTCAAGCGAGTACATCAAGGACCCGGCTTCACGCACCCCGGGCATGGCGCTGACCTTGCTGGCCAATGCCGTGCTGATTCTGGGTGCCCTGGGCATGGTGATCTGGGGTATGTTCTGAGCCTGTCACGTGATCCCCGCTGACGCGGGGATCTGTTTGCTCTTTTCTACCCCAGTTGGGGGAAATGGAAATCAGCGCCCTTGCGTATGCCGGTATGCCAGCGCTGGGTCACGGCTTTGACACGGGTATAAAAACGCAGACCTTCCGGCCCATAAATGTGGTGATCACCAAATAATGACTGTTTCCAGCCACCGAAACTGTGAAAAGCCATGGGAACCGGTATGGGTATATTGACACCTACCATACCCACCTGGATGTGTTGCACAAAGTTGCGTGCAGCATCACCGTCGCGGGTGAAAATGGACACACCGTTGCCGTAAACGTGTTCGTTGATCAGCTTGACCCCCTCGTCGTAGCTATTGACTCTGACCACGCACAATACGGGACCAAAAATCTCCTCGTCATAAATCCGCATGCCCGCACTGACGCGGTCAAACAGGCAGCCGCCGATGAAGAACCCATCGGGTTGTTCGGCATGGCTGAACGCCCGACCGTCCACTACCAACTCTGCACCTTCGGTCACACCCAGGTCAACGTAACCCGATACCCTGGCGTGGTGCTCACCAGTGATCAATGGACCCATTTCAGCGCCGGGTGTGTTGCCCGGAGCAATCGACAACGCTTCTACTCTTGGTTTGAGTTCGGCAACCAGGGAATCGGCTGTCTCATCACCAACCACCACGGCCACGGAAATCGCCATGCATCTTTCACCGGCAGAACCGTAGGCTGAACCCATCAGGGCATCAGCGGTCGCTTCGATGGGCGCATCCGGCATCACCAGCATATGATTCTTGGCGCCCCCCAGCGCCTGCACACGTTTGCCATTGGCCGATCCAACCTCGAAAATTTTCTTTGCTATCGGGGTGGAGCCCACAAATGATATGGCCTTGATGTCCGGGTGTGCGAGGATGGCATCCACCGCCTCCCTGTCACCATGGACCACGTTGAATACACCATCGGGAACACCGGAGCGCTGAACCAGGTCAGCCAATATCATTGATGCGCCAGGATCCCGCTCCGAGGGTTTCAGTACGAATGTATTACCACTCACCAGTGCCATCGGAATCATCCACAACGGCACCATGGCCGGGAAATTGAACGGTGTAATTCCCGCAACCACACCCAGTGGTTGTCTGAATGAATAAGCGTCCACACCGGTACCCACCGTATCGCTATATTCGCCCTTGAGTAATTGTGTAGCACCACAGGCGAATTCGACCACCTCGAGACCACGGGTAACCTCTCCCAGTGCATCGTCACGGACCTTTCCATGTTCGGAGGTCAACATGGCTCCCAGAACGTTGCGATTATCCTCGATAAGATTCTTCAGACGAAACATACAACGCGCCCGTCGTAAAGCAGGCATCGCAGCCCAGGCGGGGAAAGCCGCGGCGGCGGCCCTGACCGCAGTATCCAGTTCATCTGCTGAGGCCAGGGGAACCAGCTTTTGAACCTGACCCGTAGCCGGATCATAGACATCGCCGAAACGCCCGCTGGTGCCAGCAACGTTTTTGCCAGCAATATAATGTGTCAATTTTTCCATGTCTTAGAGTGCTCTCAATATTTTCCTGATGGTGTCAATTGCTTGTTGGATATGGGTTTCTTCAATAATCAACGGCGGGCTGAAAGCCATGATGTCTCCGGTCAGCCGTACCATCAGTCCCGCGTCGAATGTCCGTTGTAACATCTCCATCCCGCGTGCTCCGGGCTGGCCTTCGATGGATTCCATTTCCACTGCACCCATCAAACCATAGTTGCGAACATCTATCACGTGTGGTTCACCCTTGAGCGAATGCAGGGCATCTTCAAACAGCGGTGCCATTTCTGCCGCCCGCTGAAACAGCCCTTCGGAGGAATACACCTCCTGGGTTGCCCTGCACGCTGCTATGGCGAGCGGATGGGCAGAATAAGTGTAGCCGTGGAACAGTTCAATGGCGCCACCGGGTTTGGACATGAACTCGTCATAGATCCGGTCATGTACGAAAACCGCACCCATCGGAACCGCACCGCCGGTGAGGCCCTTGGCGGAGGTAATGAGGTCCGGGGTTACATCAAAGGCCTGGGCAGCAAAATTGTGACCCAGACGACCAAAGCCGGTAATGACTTCATCGAATATCAGCAGGATGTCGTGTTTGTCACAAATCTCCCGCAACCGTTTCAAATAACCCCTGGGTGGAATCAATACACCGGCAGAACCGGCGATGGGTTCTACGATGACCGCTGCAACATTGGATGGATGATGCAGGTTAACAATATTCTCCAGTTCATCGGCCAACTCGATACCGTGTTCTGGCAGGCCACGTGAAAATGCATTTCGATCCAGTTGATGTGTGTGCGGCAAGTGGTCTACGCCGGGTATCAATGAATTGGAAAACTGCATGCGGTTATAAGGTATGCCACCCACCGAAATCCCGCCGAAACCGACGCCATGATAGGAACGTTCACGACCAATAAGACGGGTTCGCGAGGACTGGCCCCGTTCTTTCTGGTACGCCAGTGCAATCTTGAGCGCGGTATCAACGGCTTCAGATCCTGAATTGGTAAAAAAGGAATAGTTGATGTCATTCGGCGTCAGCGATGCCAGCATCTCTGCTGCTTCAAAGGCCGCCGGGTGCCCGAAATTAAAATGCGGTGCATAGTCCATTTCGGCTGCCTGCGCCTGGATGGCCTCGACAACTTTCGGATGGCCGTGACCGGCATTACAACACCACAGACCGGCCACCATATCCAGAATTTCCCGGCCACCGGGGGTGTAATAGAACATACCGCTGGCCCGTTCAACCAGACGCGGTTTTTTTTTGAAGGCCCGGTTTCCAGTAAACGGCATCCAGAAAGATTCCATGGATTTTATCTGTGCATTCATCGGGTTTACTCCTTAAATTTTCTTCCTGTTGGTATTCAGGGTGTTTGCAATGCTTCCTCAGCGGGTGTGTAATCATAATCCAGGTCGTGTGCCACATCTTCATAGGTGACCATGCCACGGTGTACATTCAGGCCCTGTAACAGGTGTGGATCATCCAGTAATGCACTTTTTGCGCCTTTGTTTGCCAGCGCCAGGGTGAATGGCAGGGTAACGTTGTTCAGTGCAAAGGTGGAAGTTCGGGGCACTGCTCCTGGCATATTGGCAACGCAATAATGGACGATATCGTCCACAATGAAGATAGGATTTTCATGCGTGGTCGCATGAGAAGTTTCAAAGCACCCCCCCTGGTCGATCGCCACATCGACCAGCACTGAACCCTTGCGCATTCTGGCAAGATGTCTGCGCGTAACCAGCTTTGGTGCGGCGGCACCTGGAATCAATACACCGCCGATAACCAGGTCTGCATCCTTGAGATGACGTCGGATGGCATCTGCGTTTGAGAAAACCGTCTGCACCCGGCTTTCAAACGTGCCATTGAAAAAACGCAGCACATCGGCACTGCGGTCAAGCACGATGACCTGAGCACCCAGCCCAACTGCCATCTGGGTTGCGTTGAATCCTACGGTCCCACCGCCGATAACCACCACTTTCGCCGGCTCAACACCGGGTACGCCGCCCAGCAATACACCCGATCCGCCACGTGCTTTTTCAAGACACCAGGCACCGGCCTGGATCGACAATCGCCCGGCCACTTCAGACATGGGCGCCAGCAACGGCAGACCACCCCGGTAGTCGGTAACGGTCTCATAGGCAATACATGTGGCCCCACTCTGGATCAATTCTTTGGTCTGTTGCGGGTCCGGTGCAAGATGCAGATAGGTAAACAGGGTGTGCCCAGCATGCAGCATCGCACGTTCCACCTGCTGTGGTTCCTTGACCTTGACGATCATTTCGGCGTGCACAAAGATTTTTTGTGCGTCATTCAGAATGACTGCACCTGCCTCTTCATAATCACCGTCTGACATTCCAATGCCCAAACCGGCACCGCTCTCAACGATCACCTCATGACCGTGATTCACAATCTCTCGCACCGATGCAGGCACCAGCCCAACGCGAAATTCATTGTTTTTAATCTCTCTGGGTACACCGATCCTCATGAAATTGCCTGTATAATGTGTGAAACGACTATTTTATAGTGATTAAAGCAGTTTTATTCTCTATTGAAAACCTTTTATAGGTTATTTAAACTAATTTTTTAGTTATTGGCAGTTTTTCAGATGAAACAGAAGCAAAAAAACCCCAAGGCACTCGATCGCACTGACCGTCGTATCCTGGAATGTTTGCAGGCTGATGGCCGGGTTTCAAACGTGCGTCTGGCACGCTTGGTCAACCTGACCCCCACACCCTGCATTGAACGTGTAAAGCGGCTGGAGAGACAGGGTTTCATCAAGGGTTACACGGCCATTCTTGACCCTGAACTGGTCAATGCAGGTCTGCTGGTTTTTGTGGAGATAAACCTGTCACACACATCCCCGGATGCATTCCGTGAATTTCGGGATGAAGCAAGATTGCTACCCGAAATCATGGACTGCCACCTGGTTTCCGGTAATTTTGACTACCTGATCAAGGCACGTGTCAGTGACATGAAGGCCTACCGTGAACTCCTGGGTGAGAAAATCCTGTCCCTGCCCAGTGTCAATGGTTCACGCAGTTATGTCGTTATGGAAGAAGTAAAAGAAACCTTGAACCTGCCGCTGTTCTGAAACCGGTTTATAGGTCCTACGGCAATTCGGGCTAGAATAAGCCCATGGGCACCATGATCATTCACCACGACGACTGTCTGCGTCACGAGCCAGGTTCAAAGCACCCGGAATCCGCATTGCGGGTCAAAGCCGTCCTGAGTGGACTTGACGACCTCAGGGGTGTTCAATACCTGCCTGCCCCACTGGCATTATCCGAACAGATTGCGGCGGTACACCCGCTCGAATTCTGGTCCGATATGCAAGAGCGAGAGCCCCGGAAAGGCCGCGTTGCTCTCGATGCTGACACTTATCTCAGTCCGGGCTCAATAGATGCTGCCCGCCGCGCAAGTGGTGGTCTGTGTTTTGCCATTGACCAGTTGGTCAACGACATGGCAGCCAATGCATTTTGTGTCGTGCGGCCACCCGGACATCACAGTGAGACCGAACTCGCCATGGGTTTCTGCCTGCTCAATCACGTTGCCATTGGTGCCCGTCATGCACTGCAAACGGATTCCATTGAGCGGGTGGCCATTATTGATTTTGACGTCCATCACGGCAATGGCACACAGCAGGTTTTTGAACAAAGCCCTGAGGTCATGTATGTTTCCAGTCACCAGTTCCCCCTGTATCCGGGGACCGGGCATATCGATGAGATCGGATGTGGAAACATCCTAAATTTGCCGCTGGCACCCGGCGACGGCAGCACTGCATTTCGAAAAACCTGGAATCTGACGGGGCTACCGGCCATCCACAGCTTCGACCCCGACCTGATCCTGATTTCAGCCGGCTTTGATGCCCACGAACGGGACCCGTTGGGTCAGTTGGAGTTATGTGACAGCGACTATCGCTGGATCACCGAAGAAATCTGCGACCTGGCTGATGACTGCAGTAGCGGTCGGGTGGTATCAATTCTTGAGGGCGGCTATGATCTGAAGGCCCTGGCCAGTGCAGGACGGCAGCACGTAAAAGGCCTGGATTCAGGCGCTTGATAACCCCTCGATTGATACCCGGGCTGAAATACGGTTGCATAGGCATGGCTGACTGCCTGGCCACGATGTAGAATCAACGACTGGTAAATCCGCCACCAAGCGGTTCACAAAAGCGGGTGTAGTTCAATGGTAGAACTTCAGCTTCCCAAGCTGACTACGTGGGTTCGATTCCCATCACCCGCTCCACCTTAAATTCCTACAGGTTTTATTACTGCTTATACTCACATTCGGAAACTGCATTACTCCTGTGGTTTCCTAAATAAGAAGTTCAACTTCTGCATCATCCCAAAGCTTGCGAATAGTTTTGTTCAGAATCTCCTCGCGACGTTTATCATGCACCGCATTGATCACTCGCTCGCGGGCTTGCTGCAATCCACCCTTGTCAGCGTCAATACGTTGTTCAAGTTTAATAAGATGGTACCCAGCTCTTGTTTTCACAGGTTCACTTATCTCCCCTTCTTTTAATGAGAACGCACTCTTCTCAAATGATGCTTCCATTTCACTACGGGCAAAATAACCAAGATCACCACCATACTGTCCAGACGGATCATCTGAAATACTACTCGCCAGTTGAGCAAAATCAGCCCCTGAATTGATGATGTGATCACGAATACTGTGCATTTCAAAAAGAATGGCTTCTTCCTGGCCCTGGTTTGCATTAGCAGGAAACCGGCGAAAAATGTGCCGGACATGTACCCGTTCCGGTCGGGTGTAGCGATCTGGTTCTTTCTCATAGGCTTCGAGCAGATCTGCTTCGAAGTTTTGGGCGGATTTATTGCTGGCCGCAACCAATTCATCAATATACTTTTTAGCAATCAAGTTTCCTTGGATTTCTTTCTCATATTCTTCATGAGTGAGCTTAATCCTGGAAAGAAATGCGTCGAATAACTTTTCTCCACCTTTGTTTTCAA
This sequence comes from Lysobacterales bacterium, assembly GCA_014238945.1. GTDB lineage: Bacteria > Pseudomonadota > Gammaproteobacteria > Xanthomonadales > SZUA-36 > SZUA-36. The sequence continues at coordinate 55,318 of JABAAB010000062.1, read as the reverse complement.
CTTCTTCAGCAATACGTGTTTTTACCTGTTCCGGATCAATAGTAATTCCCTTGCGTAATGCATCTATTAAAAACAGTCGACGACTAATGAGATCCTTTGCCATCTTGACTTCAAATGTGTTCTGTTTTTCACTGTCTTCAAAGTCTGGAACCTCAGAAATCCCCCAGCGAATAAGTATAAATCGATTCAAATCAGTACGGTAAAGCGTTATTTCCGTTGATTTAACAACCGGCTTGAAACTGGACGTCGTCACTTTAGCAGGGGCAACCCCGGAAAAAGCCGGTAAAGTTGTCATGATAAAAACCAATAACCATTTCATAACACAAACACCATCAATATTTATTTATTAAAAACCAAGCAGGATCAAATGACCCTGCTTGTTTCCCAATACTCACTCAGGACCAATACTGCTTACACACCTGAACAGGATGATTTTATGCGCGGCCCAAAATAACCCAGAAGCGCTACTGCCTGATCACCACCATCATTTCGATTAACACCCAATTTCTCAATTGGTGCAACAAACGTCCAGGTGCAGCCACCGGCGCATGCTCCACCACGAACTGTTCCACCCCCTGCTTGTTCACAGGTTGTATTGCCTTTGCATTTGCATGAAGAATTACAGTTACAAGATGTAGATGACACGGTATATCCGACCGGGCAGGTTCCAGCAGTACATGGTCCTTTGCAAATTCTTTTTGACACAAAACTCTCAACTCCTGCAATTGCCTGATAGCTGATCGTATCTTCTGCAATCGCCTTAATGCTAATAACGGTTAAACACAGTATGGACAACAATACGTTGGCAATGAGTTTTCTCATCATTTCATCCTCTTGTCTGTTTATTGCATAGTCTCGAACACGAAGTTTGTTGGCTAACCGCCTGTTGAAAACGATTTGTGTGGCAGATGTTGAGTAGAGAACTGCCTGGTCAACAATCGGGCTAGATACTAAAGACTGCGTGAAATTGACAGAATCGAGATAGTAGAATCAAATTCTTCTATGCGCTTTCTAATTTGAATCCAATCAATATCTGGTCAAAGTGCCTGCTGAAGTGAACACTTGGAAAAATGGGGTATGGGTATGGGTATGATAAAGGTGCTTTATTTTAAGAAAATCTCGATTATTCCTGTGCCACGTTAATGTTGCGAGTAAAACAAACGGGATTTGAAGCAACATCAGCTGTTTAAATCGCAGCTCGCAGTTGGTTACCGGCTGAATAGCTCAATGAATTGGTAAGCAGTTTATTGAGCCGTATTATTTGTGAAAAGAGTTGTTCTGTTGGATTTTATTTCCAGCCTGGTTTCCCTGGTACCGGAAGCCAGAGCCCCGCCAGAAGCGGTGTGATTTGCATGAATTGATGAAATCTAAATGTTCACCTCACTCGCTGTTTCCTATAGGTAGCGGCACAGCATCTGTCACCGTGGGAGCGGGATTGGGCGAGAAATAGAGCAGTTTAAAGAGCAGAACCCAGTCTTCTCCCATCGACCGGCACGACATTTCGCAGCGTATTAACCCAGCAATAAAAGGCACCTCCAGCCAAATACAGAAGTACACCGATTTTCAAAACATGTAGGGTTTCGGCAATGCAACTTTAATGCTACCCATACTTTCACCTGGGATTCGCTCAAATCAACTACAAATGTCCGTTTTGTCGCAAATAGTAATTAGTAACATTAACAGGAGTACGGACATGCTTACTCGCCTGAGTAATTTTCTCAATAAACACACCGGCTATCCCGGTATGGTCCCCGACCGCCCGTCACTGCGGATTTGCTTGTTTTCAGGACATGGCGATCAGGGAAGCATTCGATTCAAGAGCGTTCTGGTCATCATGCTCACTGCCTGTGGGTCTGCTCCGACCGGGTCCATGGCTGCTACAGAGCCGCGTGAACTGGTCCGCATCCATCGTGATGCAACCGGTACGCCTCATGTCGAGGCGGCGACGGATGAAGGCGCGTTTTATGGACTGGGCTGGGCAACAGCCACGGATCGACGTGTGCAGTTGGCACTAACCGCACGCGCCGCACAGGGGCGCATTGCCGAGGTGCTGGGGGCGGAATACATCGACGACGACCGACAGGCGCGGGTCATGATGATCTGGCAGGCCGCGCAACGCAAAGCCCAGGGACTGGACGCTGATACGGTGGCGCTGCTCCGGTCCTATGCCGACGGCATTAACGCGTGGACTGAGTCCCAAGATTCACTGCACTTGCTTGACCGGTTGGGGATCACGCCCCAGCACTGGACCGTGGCTCATGTGCTGGCGTCATGGCACGCGCTGGCCCGCCACTTCTCGATTGGCGCCCTGAAAGAGGCGGGACTGCGCGTGGCGTTCGACGAGGATGTCGCCAGGCTGGGTGAGCAGGCAGCGGTGGAAGCCTGGTTGGACAGCCTGCATCCCGGGGTACCCTCTGCCGGAATCGTGCAACTGGATGATCTCGATCCGGAGTATGTGAATGCGGTAAACCGGTATGCCGCATCAGTGGGCTATGGCGATGGTGACCTGCGCACCATGATCGCTTCTCCCCAGGCGGGACCCCATTTCTCACATGTCTTTGCTGTCTCCGGCAAACGAACTGCTTCGGGTAGAGCACTTTTGGTGGCAGATCCGCAGTTAAAGGTCAAGTTGCCAAGTACCTGGTATGAGTTCCAGCTCGAAAGTCCAGGTTTCCGTGTCCGTGGTGTCGGTGTGCCGGGTAGCCCGGGGATTGCCATCGGCTTCAATGAGCACATGGCGTGGGGCATCACGGCCGGCGGTGGCGACCAGGCGGATCTTTACCGGCTCGAACCGGGTTACGAGGCCAATACCTACGTGATGGATGGTGTGACCTATGCGATGGGTGTCTCAGAAGAACTGATCGCGGTGCGGGATGGCGCCAGCGTCCCCGTAATCGTGCGAGAAACCCGTCTGGGGCCGGTAATTGACCCGATGCTTGATGATACCTACGGAAGTTCCTGGGCGCTGACGAGCGTACTTTTAGCTGAGACCGACCGCGATACCATCGTAGGTATGCTCGGCATGATGAAGAGTAACTCGCTGGAACGATTTACTAACGCACTGGAGGAATGGCGCGCGCCGTCGGTCAACCTGGTGGCGGCAGCCGATAACGGTGAAGTCTATTATTCGGTAATCGGCGGGATCCCGGTGCGCTCACTGGCTTCACCGCTGGGTGGCTGGGTAGCCCAGGATGGTAGTAGTTGGGAGACGCAATGGATTGAAACGATACCACACACATTCCTGCCCCAGGTAACCACACCCACGGATGGGGTCGTATACAGTGGCAACCACCGCGCCGTCGGCGAATGGTACCCGCTACCGCTGCACCTCCCGGTCAATAGCGGTGGTCATACGACACGCTCAGCCCGGTTAAGGGACCAGTTGGCTTCACGAGATCACTGGTCTGCAAAATCCCTGATGATGGGCGTGCAGCGGGATTGCACGGACCATGCCGTTGCAGGATTACTGGTGGTCGGCCGTCATGTTCGGGGAGTGGCCCCAGCAGCGCTTTCACCGGCGGCAATGGCCGTGCTGGATGAACTGGAAGGTTGGGACGGCTCAATGCGTTCCCACCTGATCGGTCCGACCCTGGGTCGCGCGATGCCGACCAATTTCCGAGTGGCTGAAACCGGCGAGTTGCTGCAGGAATTATATTATGGCGGACAGGCAGGAATGCAATATTTCCTTGACTCGGTGTTCGCCGCCATTGCAGCCGACCCACAGTATGTTCCGTCACCGGAAGAACTGACTTACATCGACACGGTGTTTGCTGCTGCGGAACCGGAGCTTGCCATACCCGCCCGTGATCGCGTGGCAGCGTGGCAGGCCGAGGTCGCTACGATGACCCTCAAATGGATGTCGCTCTATGACGGTACCGAGGTGGAAAGTGATTTCTCGGTGACCAGCGGGATACTGCCCTGCGCCTGGTTAAACAGCATCTGGTCCCAGGTCGGGCAGAGCTACAGCCACCTGGTCGACTTCGGTGGGCGCGATAGCTCCTTGTTGCCGGTGGGTGTGTCAGAAGATCCCAGGTCCGGGACAATAACTTCACAACTGAGCCGATGGGAAGTTGGAAGGTTCAAGGCAGCGCCATTGAAGCCCGCTGATGTGGCAGCCGTAACGCGGTCCACAGAGATACTGTCGCGCTGAACTCGCGATTGACCTGCGTAATTGACAGCCTGTGCCAGGCGCGAGGACGGTACACTGTGCGCTTACTCGATCTGGAGGGAGCGCCAAAAGGTCTCTTTGGAACGGTTGTGGCGCCAGTTCAATGCCCCGCCAGGCTGCCGAAGCACAGCGGCATCGGGTTGGGTTGGCTGGGCAATTGTCCTGCTGGTAAAAAACCGAACACCACGGCACAGGCCTGTTAAAAGAAACCCGTTCATTAAATTATTGGCTTAATCAGCCCGCAGGCTGGACACGAATGACCGGCGGGCTGGATTTGGCTTGAAATTAAAGTGATGGAGGGATTCACATCGCGGATAACTAAGATACCAAACTGGCAAGCCTCCGGATCGAATTGGGTGATAATTCGAAGCACAATATGAACAGTGAAGTTTTTTCATTTTAGGGGAAAGCGCTTTTATCTTGATTGATTCCAGATTCTGTTTTGACTATTGTGAGATGTTCTCAGAAGGACCATGCTTACATGTTTATGTGGTTCCGTTCATTTATACGCAGGGAGCAAGCAGCGTATTGCGATTGCGGCGTCACCGTTACTGATGTTATTTTGGGTGTTAAGCGTTCATTTCGGGAAATTCAATCCCGGGCAGTGATCCAAGAGGACATTCATGGTGTCTAACGATCATCAGGTGACCCGCTTGCTTCACCAATGGAGTGCCGGTGAACAAGGCGTACTGGGCAAATTGTTACCGCTGGTCTATGCCGACTTACGTCGTGTGGCGAGCCGGACATTCCAGCAGGAGCGGGGCAATCACACGCTGCAACCAACGGCGCTCGTGCATGAGGCGTATCTAAAGCTCGAGGGGTCTTCTCCTCCAACGGTAAAGGACAGCCAACATTTTTTGCGCTTGGCGGCGCGCGTCATGCGCCAGATTCTGGTGGATCATGCACGCCGTGTAAATGCAGCACGCCGCCTGGGTCAGGCACGCCAGGTTCCTCTAGAAAAGGCGAGTAGCATCAGTACCCCACCCGCTCTTGAACTGATTGAACTCGATGAACTACTAACTGAACTGGGCCAGTTTGATGCGCGCAAGGCGCAGGTAATCGAATTACGTTTTTTCGGTGGTTTCAAAGTCACCGATGTGGCCAAGCTCATTGGCGTGTCAGTGCCCACGGTAGTGACTGATACACGGGTTGCACTGGCCTGGCTGTTGGCCCGGCACGAGGAGAATCCCACTACCAATGACGACGCATGATATGAATCGATGGTCGCGCGTACAAGAGCTGTTTCTACGCGCCTCCGCGTTGCCCGAAACGGAGATCGATGCTTTTGTTCAGTCATTGGAACCGAACGAAGACCCCCTGGTGATCGACCAGGTGTGGCGTTTGCTCCGTGCCAGCGGTAAAGCCAGCCAGCGCCTGCAGTCGGCCATCGAGAAAGTCGCGAGTGATCTGACCAGGAGCGGTGCACTGGGCCGCATGACCAACCCTGAACTGAATATTAAGCCGGACAGCATGCTGGGCGTTTATCGCATTGAAAGAGAATTGGCCCGTGGGGGTATGAGCACGGTTTACCTGGCGCACCGCTCCGACCGGGAATTCGAGCAGAATGTAGCAATCAAAGTGGTTTGCCATGATCTGTCCAATCCCGAACTGGAGCACCGCTTGCTGGCTGAGAGGCAGATTCTGGCCAGACTTTCCCATCCCAACATTGCACGACTGCTGGATGGTGGTACAACACCCGATGGCTGGCCATATTTCGTAATGGAGGTGATTGATGGTTTGCCGATTGACCGCTATTGCGATCAAAACCGACTTACCTTGCGCGAACGCATTCGCTTGTTCCAAAAGGTCTGCAAAGCGGTCCATTTTGCACACCGGAACCTGGTTATTCACCGGGATATCAAACCATCCAACGTCCTGGTCAATACAGACGGTGAACCCAAATTGCTGGACTTCGGTATTGCCAAGGTACTGGACCCTGCTTTCTCGGTAGAAGATTTTGCCACCATGAACCGCCTGGGAACGCCCGGCTACACCAGTCCCGAGCAGATCCTTGGCAATCTGATTACCACGGCCAGCGATATCTACAACCTGGGCATCCTTTTGTACCATTTACTAACGGGCTGCAGACCTCATGAGTTCAGGGATTCGACCCCAATCCGCGAGATAGAGTCCGCGGTTCTGCACACTCCGTCCATCCTGCCCAGTTTGGCAGCTATCGATGAAGCGAATGCAGCTTCCAGAAAGGAGCACCCGGAATCCCTGCGGCGACGTTTGCGGGGTGACCTGGACAACATATTACAAACGACTTTGCGTCAGGAACCGGAACGACGCTACGAGTCAGTCAGGCACCTGGCCGATGATCTTGATCGATACCTGGACGGCTACCCTGTGCAGGCCAGAACCGACTCACTGCTGTACCGAGGCAAAAAATTTATTCGTCGCCACTGGATTGGTCTGGCGACCACCGCCGGAACCCTTCTCCTCAGCATACTGTTTGTCTTCGCGCTGGTTCGCCAGCAGGGGATTACCGAATTGCAACGTGACCGGGCCGAAGAGGTTTCCCAGATGCTCATCAGCATGTTCCACCTGGGTGGCCCAAACCCCTCGCGGGGGAATTCATTGACCGCGCGAGAATTGCTCGATCTCGGGCAGGCACAAATTGATTTGCTCGAATCTCAACCCGACACTCAGGCCCTGCTGCGGAACACCCTGGGCAGCTTGTACGAGGAGTTGGGCCTATTCAGGAACGCAGCCGCGTTGTATCAATTGGCCTTTCGGCAGAGGCTTGAGGTATTGGGTGAGGCCGATCCGTTGGTGTCGGAAACTCTCTACTCACTGGCGCGGGCCACGGCACGTTCCGGCGCACCGGGCCAGGCGATACCATACTTTCAACAGGCTCTGGATATTCGGCGGAGTTACCTTGGCGAGGATCATGTGGATGTCATCGCCAGTCTGAATGGGCTGGCCCTGGCGCTGCACGAGAGCGGTAAGTACGAGGCGGCAAGCGAGCAGTATCAAATCGCCCTCGAACGTAGTGAACGCCTGTCCGGAGAGGGCTACTCGCAGACCAGTAAGATTCTCGGTAACCTGGCCCTGTTACGTTTTGATCAGGCTGAATTCGAGCAGGCGGAACTTTTGTTTCGCAAGGCGCTGGAGAGTTATCAGGATCTTGATCGATCGAAAAACATGGTGGCCGAGTTGATTGATGGGCTGGCTCAGACACTGCGCGCACTGGGCAAATATGATGAGGCAGAGGCTCGTGCACAGGAGGGACTGGAGCTGCGCCGCTCACTATTTGGTGATAATCATCCAGAAGTGGCCCGAAGCATTGCACACCTGGCCCAAATCGTGATTGCCCGTAGTCCCGAGGAAGCATTGCCTATGAGTTTGGAAGCACTGCGACAGCGCCAGGATTCGCTGGGAGAAAAAAATGCTGAAACAGCCGAGAGTCTTGCGATTTTGGCGGCTAACCGTGCGGCTCTGAATCACCTTGATGAAGCGGCGCGCCTTTATCGGGAATCCATAGAAATTTATACCTATACTCTCGGATCACACCATCAATTCACCGCAAAACCGATAGCCGAACTCGGTTTGCAACTGGCCGCACATGGAGATTGTGCAGAGGCACTGCCACTACTCGAAACAGCCGCGCGGACACTGCCACAGAAAGACCACCGGCTAAAACCTGTGCTTTCGACCCTGAGTCAATGTGCTGACTTGTAAGTAGTCTGCAAAACCGACAGCATTATTTGTAATGGTTCCTCTTTACGCATCTTGATATAGTATGGGGTGATGAATTGGGGGTGGTTTGAAAACCCCTCGGAAACATCCCCTGTAAGCAAGACTGACACTGACAGGGAGAAATGAGATGCCAGAACAGACTCACACAACGTTGTTGCAACCTCAATTTGGTTGCCTTTTGCTGATTTCGGTCACACTATCCTGCCTGGCGCACGCGCAACCTCAAGAGCAGGGATCCTTGAGTTTCATGGATTCGGCGGGACACGTCATCCGTGAAAAGACTTTGCCAAACCCCTATTTGGTGAAGTTGCGGGATCAGCAGGTTGACCTGCGAGACCATGTGCTCGATCCCTCCAATCCTCTGCCAGATCACGCGATGCCCCTAATCATCACGTTGACTGGCCCGACTTCCACGGATAATGTGAGTCTACTCGAAACGGCCGGTGCGCAGGTGATTGGGCCCATGCCTCCGGCAGGCTACCTGGTCCTGGCCGATGCCAGAACCCGGAAAGAGATCGCCAAACTGGAAGCCGTGGCGGTCATGGCAGTGGTCGAAAGCGAATGGAAACTCTCCCCCCGGTTGCCGCCGGGGCCGCTCTCCTCGCCATTGGAGATCGTGCTGTTCCCCGGGGCAGCGCCGGACCCGGTCATGGAATTGCTTGAGCAACTGGGTGAAGTACAGTGGGTGCAAGACATCGAAGGCCGCTATGTCATCGGCACGCTGCTGTCGTCTGGCGAATGGTCACAGGTCGCAGATCTGCCCGAGGTGGAGATGATTGATATTGCGGGCGTCGGTGCATTGATGAACAACGAAGTGCGCGTGGTGATGCAGACCGAGAATGCTCATCATGCCGCTAACCAATCGTTTTACAACCCGGTGTATTACATGGGCGTGTGGGGCAAGGGCCAAATCGTGACGCTGGCCGATTCAGGGCTGCAAGATCACGAAGTTTTCGCCCGACCCAATCAGGTCGTTGCCAATGCCCCGGCAGCAAACTCGTGCGTATTGGTTACCGGGGACAGCGTTAACCATGGTACCGGCGTGGCCGCCACCCTGTTGGGCGATTCGCTCGGGCAAAGTGGCGGGTTCAATACGGCCAATGATTACGATGGCCTGGCGCTGGGCGCCGAGTTGATCATGCAGGACATCGTTGACGAGAATGATTATTTCTGTCCGCCGCAGGATTACATCAAGAACCTGTTCGATCCGGCCTGGTACAGCGGGTCGATGGTGCACTCCAACAGTTGGGGCCACAATGCGGTCGAGGGCAATCCCCAGGGTGCCTATTCGTGGCGCAGCCAGATGATTGATTCGTACCTGCACCAAGCCACCCGCCGGGAGCAAAGCATCATTTTTGCTGCGGGCAATGCCGGGATGTACGGGACTGCCTATGTGCCGTACTCCCTGTCGGACGAGGCCCACGCTAAAAATGCCATCGCGGTCGGCGGTTCAGGCAATGGCTCTGCCCGTGACTTCATGTACCCCTACAGCAGTCGTGGCCCCGCCAATGATTGTGCTCCCAATTCCTGTGGTGAAATCTCGCGCGTCAAGCCGGATGTGGTGGCGCCGGCACATTACTATGTCGAAACGGCGGACACCGGCGGCTATTCCGACTATACGATCTTTCCGGGGACCAGTGTTGCCGCGCCGGCCGTGGCTGGGGCAGCCGCGCTGGTACGCGATTACTTTGCCCAGGGTTTCTATCCGGTCAAATCGAGTGATCCGCCGTTGTCGGCTCCTCCGAGCTCGGCCCTGGTCAAGGCCATGCTGATTAACTCGACGGTACCGATCTATGACCCCAGTGGTTACATGGGCAATCTCGGCCAGGGCCTCGCCGCCGACGCCTATCCCAATTATGACCAGGGCTACGGGCGCCCGGTACTCGACCAGGTGCTCGAGCCGGCCGGTTATCGCAAACTCAAGGTGTATGAAAATTCCAGCACAACCAGTGTCACGGGTGCGGTCTGGCAGGTAAGGCCCAAACTCAGGGACCGCTGGGGCGCCAACTGCAACACATTGCGTGTGACGCTGGTCTGGAATGATCCGGCGGGGCCGCTGCTGGCGGGCCCGAAACTGGTCAACGACCTTGATCTTGAAGTTGAGTTTGACAGCACAATTTATTATGGCAATCACTTGTTGAATCAAAACGCCGCTTTCGACACGGTCAACAACGTCGAGGACGTTTTTATCCCGATGGGCCAGCAGCAGAATGCCCAGCTGCGCCCGGTCATTCGTGTGTACGGTAGCTCGGTACCGGCCGGACCACAGCCATTTGCGCTTGTGGTGACTTACGGAGCGTGCGCCGGTAATCTGAGCTGTCTGGCTGGTAGTGGCGGCGCAAGAGGCTGCTATCGAGGTCCTGGTGACACGGTGCCAGGCAGTTCCTGGAACCCTCCTCCAGGCTGTGATGAGCAAGAATATTCGTCCGAAGAATTTATCCCTGGCGAAGCCCCCTATCCACACTGCAAGAGCAAGGGTGGACGCAAGAAGCCCATACCCATTGGGTTATAGGATTAAATACGCCTGCTGTTGCCAGTATGGATTTTTCGTCGAATCCTGCTCTGCAATCATTGACGCTCTGGAGGCGAATAGTGGTGGTTGGCAAACTGGCCATCAGCCATCAACATGATCGGTAATGAATTTTTCATAATTAATTCGCCCCTGTGAGTTGCGTGTTAAAGGCTTGCAAGCGGATCCGAGCGGCGGGACGGCTTAGTCACTCGCCGCAGTCGGTTTTCGAGTTACTGGGACGCTTTGCATTCCTGCATTAATTCATAGACTGTCTTGTCATAGAATTGCCGGTTATCGGCGGCATCAGTGACCGCAATCCGGACCACGGCATTCGAAATTCTCGTCAGGTCATTACCACTCAGGGGCAGTGAATAGACGCTGTCGGACTTCAGTAACGCAGGGTCATTGATGGTCTGGTAGTTATTGCCATTGATGTCGACAATGAGTTCAGCGATTTGTCCGGAATCGTCCCACAGGCCAATCTCCAGCGAGTCCGGTGCAGTGCAGCCGGCCATGCTGGGCAGGAACATGCCCTCGGCAGATGGGTGATAGCGGTCGGCATGGTAGGGGTGCGGTTTGCCAGGCAGGTCGACCGGGGCATGGTTATCCAGCCACTGTGACAGCCGGTAGACCCACTGCGCCCCGGCCGGATCGGTGCCATCACAGAGCAATCCGTCGTGCACCGGTGTGTAGTGATACCCACAATTCTCAGGTTGGTCGTCGGAACAACCGCTGAAGTCATCTGACATGGGCAGGTATTCGGCCAGGCTGTTGTCGCGACCGTCGGTTCGCCGGCCACTGGCAGCCCAGAACATGGGGCTGCCATTGGCACTGTATCGATCAATGTAATTCCGGGAGAACAGGCTACTCAGGGGATTACCTGCAATTGGCGTACCGTCCTCATTGTTGAAGGCGTATAACTTGCTTGCGTCATAACTCAGGGCGTTGGTGGCCGCAGGATCGGGATATCCGGCATCTTTCTCATGGCAGCTACCGCAATAGGCATCGAAACCGCTGGCGAGGTCCTGCCAGACGGGGAGATCGATTGCGGGCTCGTTGTCCGTAATCAGCTTGGGTTGGCAGTAGGCGTTGTACTTGATCCGGGTGGTTTGTCGCACCATGTCGAGTGACGCGATCGCGGGATCGGCCGAATCACTCTGGGACCAGTCGATCGACTGGTTCAGGCGGTGATTATGACAGCCGCCACAGTCGACCCGCTGCTCTCGGGGTTTAAAGCTGTGCCAGGATCGAACGTCAGCCAGCTTGGTGCCATTGCGATCCAGCAGGTGAAAATCCACCGGTACGTTGGCTGGAACTACCGCTTTGAACGAGGCATCCCTCTGGCCCTGCATGCCGACTTCGAAAACCCCCAGTAAGCGCTTGCTTTCCTTGGCGCCCTTGTTGTCGGTTGTATAACCGCGCTTGTGCGGGACAAACATGTCTTGGCTGGTGCGGTTGCTGGTCAGGTAAACCGCTATGCCGAACACATCATCCATCAATGGTGCTGTGCACGAGCCCGTCTGAAGCGTGATGTCACCGGTTGCATAACCTGTCGCTGGCATCATCAATCGGCTCAGGTTCGCAATGTTGTTGTACAGCGGGTCGATGTGGGCGTCGCCAGTGATGTTGGGGTCGTAGTAGTGCGAAGTGGCTCGGCAATCGACCGGAGTAACGTCGGTGTTGTACAACGCCGAGGTGCCCAGTAGCGCATACGGCGAGCCAAAGGGCTCCGTGAAGTTTTCGTCGATCGGGCTGGCGGGCGGTTCCTGTTGCGCATCGCCATTGGGGTCGGGAACGCCGGTCAGCCGGTGGGTCCAGTCGATCACCGGTTTGGGCCACAAGGCGGCCCATTTCCTGCTGGAACCCTTGATCACCCGCTGATAGGCGCCGGGCGTTGCCGGGTCAGCGACTTCGAGCGATGAGAATACGATTTCCGGCTGGTAGTTATTCGCCTGGTTCCTGTGATTGGCCTGACCCGGGTCGTAGGCCAGGAAAAGCTCGTCAGGTGCGCCGCAGGCCGGCGTCGTGAACTTGCCATTGTCACTGATTTCATCCGAACTCTTTACGTTCTCGGTGAGCTTGACGGAACCCAGTTGGGCCGGCACTTTGCCATTGCCGGTGAAGGCATCGTAGCGATTAATGCCAGCAGTTCTCATGGGTTGGGCATAGATGGCACCAAAGCCGTTGTTGTTCAGGTTGTAGTAACGAACCAGCACGGCGTAGTCGTCCACCGGCAACTGTGCTGACGCATTGGTTTTCACGCAGAAAGTCGCCAGGTGCGCCAATTCACTGCCGATGCCGTAACCGTACAACGGCCGCCAAGCGTGGCCCACCGAATGTTGAATGTGCCATTGCCTGGCATCCTCGGTGTTGGACTGGTAAGAGAAGGCGTAGCCCACCCGCATTCGATGCGGACTGAGCGCGGAAGACGTGGTGTAATAATGCGCCTGTTTGGTATTGCGTAATGCGTAGCCGCCGGATTGAGTATTGACGAGGTCGGCCGTAAACAGATTGTAGTTTTTGTTTTTCCGGGTAACCCGTGCGTTGGAGTTGCCGAGCATCCTGCGAGTACTCGCAAAAATCAATTGGCGAGAGTAGGCGTTGTCGATTTCGATGGCACCGGAATAGGCGACACCACCAGGAAATGGCCCCTCAATTTGTGACATTACCGGGTTCATGGCTTCAGCGTGGGGATCCAGGGTCTGAGTCAGTCGGGACGTGTGGAGGTCCGTTACCGGATAGCCTGGATTTTGCAATAGCGGTTCGAGGTCTATAACGTAAAGGTCGCCCCCTTTTTCCCAACCCTCGAAGTTGGAGTGACCAACCACGCCGCAACAGCCGGACGGCAGGTCGGTCGCATTGTGGAAGTAACTGAAGTAGGCCCGTTTGCCGTCGATGGAAACACTGGGCTCGGTGACAGATCCCAGAATGCGTCCATTGACGGGCGCCAGTGATTCATCAACCAGATCATCATGTATCCCTGTTATCGGGAACAATTTTTTGGTTTCACCATTGGTCAACATGATCCATAGTTCCTGCCCCCCCTGGGGCACCCCTACCTCAAGGACATCTGTGCCGAAATTACCGCTGTTGACCAGTGACTCGTCCCGGTATGAGGAGACGAAGAGCAGGGGGTAATCCGGCTTGAAATAACCCGGATTGGTTTTCCAGGTCAGGAAGCGGGGTGACCTGATGGATGGGCCAATTCGCGTGGCCATCATCGTGGTGTTGGCGGTGGTCTGGTGCCCTCCCTGAGTCCCAATCACTGAAGCAGGCAAAGTGCAGAAAAAGATTCCTAACACTGCCAGTTTTTTTGCGTGCGTCATGCCTAACACCTCCTTTGTGGTTAGTAACTGATGCGTGAGATTTGCCTATGCCAGATAATTCCAACCCGGTCGGCTTTCCAGAGACGTTAACGCCTTTCAGTAATTTGGTGCCCCGGGTTCGCTGTGTATCCTGGGTTGAAGACGGTATTCTGCGGGTTCACTATGCATGCTGCCATGCTGCAAATCTGGTTATTTTCGATTGTGAAACACGTGACTTTCGTCCCGGTTGCGGAGCACTACACATAGTGGAGTCAGCTGCCCAGCTGGTCGATCACGTTTTCCTGGAAGATCCGGGCGGTGACCTGCCCGGATTCGTGCGTCAGGAGATTGGGGATTACCTCAATTGTGGCTTACTGGAGCTGCCGGGCTTCGCCATGCCCGCCGCCTTGCCCACCACCACGACATCGTAGGGGCCGTCCAGGCGATGGGAACGACATCGCCGACCCATGCGAAGGGTGCCGGGTTTCTCGTGCGCGGCTCAATCAAAGTTTGCAAAAATACCCGAGAGTTCATCACGATAGTGCTGCCAGTCACCATTGTGGGCAGGAACTGACACGATGGCATCGTTGAAGCATTTCACCAACTCCTGCTCCGGTTCCAGATGCAGTGAATTCAGTGCTGAGGACAGGATTTCTTCGGGGTGTTCACACAACTGGTCATAATCCACTTCAACAAAATTCAACGGCAATGATTGGCGGCATTTATTCAACATATCCAGTTCACCACGGTAGGCCGAAGCCATGGATTCAATGTCCCTGAAACCGGTCTGCATCCAGGAAACCACCATGTCACAGGGTTCGCGTGCTAACACGATAATGGTCGTGCCCGGGAAATAACGCGCAATACCGGGCAACATCTCTGCACCCAGCCACTGGCTGTCCAGAACCTGACCGGCATGCTCAAATTCGCGTCTGGAACCCGCTGCCTTCCAGTATTGGCGGCGACCCATCCTGATGTTGGATTCATCCAGGCTACCCAGGGCGTTGGCCCCCTGTTTGTTCGTCAGCCTGTCCCTGCGATGAAGCTGCTCCGAGGCCTGACCGGACAAAAGGGTTAAACCGGAATGGACGTTCAGGGCTGTCAATAACCGTGAGCGACCTGACCCGGGCCAGGCAAATATAAACACCGGCTGCCCACGATTATCTTCAGGTGGCTGAGTCGGCCAATCAGCGCTGACCGCGGGTTCCATGGCCGAGACCGCCGTCTCACCTTCCGAACCGTACTGCACACCCCGATTTACCAGCTGCATTACTGCTGCATCACGGTTGGCCAGACCCCGGTACTCCATGGAGGCCTGTTCATAAGCACCACACTGGTGTTGAGAATGGGCCAATAATTGTTGTGCCTGCCGGGCCTGCTGGCCATTGATGTCTTCCCGTTTCAGCAACTGTTGCAATAGTTCTACGCCCTGATCATCTTCCGCATCAAACATTTGTCTTGCACGAAATAAAACCGCATCTATTAACGGCCGTTCCATCGCCAGCAGGATGTCCAGATGTTCACTGGCTGCCTTGTCATCACCGCTTTGCTGTAAAACCCAGGTCAGCATCATTCGTATCTCTGCCGACACATCGGTGTCAGCACACAATGGCTCCAGTATTCTCAGTGCTTGCTCAGTGTCGCCCTTGTTCATCAGTGCCGTTGCCAAACGGATTGCAACGTGTTCTGGTTTGTAGCCACTGGCATGCAGTCCTTGCAGTTGGGAAATTGCCTCGTCAAACATCCTGGCATCCAGGAGCATTTCTGAATATTGCAGCGCCAGATCCTGCTGATCGGGTGCGAATTGTACGGCCTGGGCCATGACACCCAGCGCATCAGCTGAGTTTCCAAGTTGTGTTTCTGTTTTAACCAGACCGGTCAGGATCTCCACATTGACCCGTCCCAGCTCTATCGCTTTTTTGAAGTTATCCCGTGCCTCTTCGAAATTTCCAGTGTTCAACTGGGCGCAAGCCAGCCAGTCCCTGAATTCTGCCGTTTGCGGCTCGGCTTTGACTGCGTTCTCAAAACATCGGGTTGCAAAACCGGCATTGCCTGCAGCCAGTAGTGAGCGCCCCAGGCAGAATTGTGCCTGGATATTTTCGGGTTGTAGCTGTATTGCCTTTTGCAGGTATTCAATGGCATTGTCATGCTGGCCCTGCTCAAGCAAGGCGATACCGATAAAAACCAGCGACTGTACGTTATCCGGTTCAATATTGAGCGCTATCCGGAGCGAGTGTTCCGCTGCCTGGAATCGATATTGGCGTAGCTCCACAAAGGCTATTCCATTGCGGGCATCCACACTGTTTGGGTCCAGACCTGCGGCTTTGAGAAAGTTTTTTTCAGCCTCGTCATAGTCCTCAATGGAGAGCAGCATATTTCCCAGTGCAAAGTGCAATGATGCATTACTGGGCTGCGTACCGATGGCCTGGCGCATCAGTTCCATGGCCTCCCAGATATCATCCTGCTCCCGACGTGCCAGGGCCAGGTTGAATAACGCCTCTGTATTCATGGGTGACTTGTCAATCAGGACACGCAGAATTTTTTCTGCCTCTCCGAATTTGCCCTGTTGTATAAACTTGGTAGCCTTCTTGATCATGCTGTTTGCCTGTTCTCAATAAAAACCGGACGCGAGACGCTCTTTTTCACGGTTTTGACAATCAGGTCATCCGCCCAGCTTTCCATTTTCCAATTTTTCAAAAATGCACAGTGACCACCGTAGCGGGCCACCAGTAATTCAATGTATTCATTATCCTGCAAGTCATTGAAATCGCTGACCGGAACCACCGGATCATCCTCCGAGGTCAGAATGGTTGCAGGTATCATCAGTCCGGCCAGTCGGTCACCCGCTATGGAGTAACCATTGAAATAGTCTTCCAGTGAGTCGAACTGGTAATAACGGGTCGCCAGGTAACCGGTTCTTTCGCGTAAACCCTTCAGTTCATGCCACTCCTCATACTCGTAAGCGTCGGGGAACAGTGACTGTTTATACCTCAATGATTCTGCCCATTTACGTACAAAGTAATTCTCATATACCGGCAAACCTGCCTCCATGGTTTTCAAAACATTGGAAGGTGAGACAACCGGACACACCGCGATAACCCGACTGATCGACAGACCTGCAGCCGGTGCCTGGAGTGCAGTTCTCAAAGCAAAATTCCCACCCAGTGAATAACCTGAAAGTGCCCAATTCTCGGCGCCCGTCTTTTTCTGTATATCCTTCAGAGCGTGTACCACCTCGGCCAGACGACAGGAGTGAAATATGCCGGGATTGAGGTGGTGTGTTTCACCGTGGTCACGGAAATTCAATCTGAAAACATCAAATCCATCGTCATACAGCTTGCCACCCACACCGACCACATAATTGGACCGGCTGCTTCCTTCCCAACCATGGAACAGGACAACCAAACCCTTGCTGTCACCCGGTTGTGGTGAATATTGACCCTGCAACCGGACACCATCTCCACCATCCACCACCCAGTCCTGTTCCGCATCAAGCAATGGTCGGAATCGTCTGCTGACTATGCGCCGTCGATAATTACTGCTGTTGATCAATGACTGTGCATGTGTGTTACGCAGCCCAAATGCAGGTAGAAAAGTATTTGCAGTTATTTTTGTTTTTTTCATATTTACACTAACTTTCATAACTTGTAATTACAGCGGCCCGTGCTGCATCAGCCAGCCTGCGCCGTGGCTGATCTGTCGATTCTATCAGCGGCAAAAAGTACAGTTCTGCCACCGAAGATGGGTTGGCCAACATACGGCAAAGATTCACCATCATGCTTTCGTTTTCACGAAATGAAATTTCATCATTCTTTTGACCATTGGTCATATAACGAATCATTACCGGCTGAACCGGGCAGTCTGCT
The DNA here is from genome assembly GCA_014238945.1 of Lysobacterales bacterium. Classification (GTDB taxonomy): domain Bacteria; phylum Pseudomonadota; class Gammaproteobacteria; order Xanthomonadales; family SZUA-36; genus SZUA-36. The sequence continues at coordinate 37,765 of JABAAB010000062.1, read as the reverse complement.
TCCACTGCAGCCCGGAACAAACGGGCATGAAATACACGTATGGCCGTGCCCGGCACAATTCCACCCTCTGGGAAGATGGCGACGCGTCTGCCACTCTTCAATCTGCTGGCCATCAATTTTGCAACCCCCGTTGCCGAATCGTGACTCCCTCGTTGATGAAATATCACGGCACCGGTTCTCGCAATGTAACTGAAGATCGGCCACCGCTGGATCTCTGCCTTGGCCACGAATCCCATGGACCTGACGCTGTGCAAAACGGGAATATCAAGCCAGGAAACATGGTTTGCCACAACCAACACCGAGCCCTCTGCGGGTTCGCCACTTACCTTTGGCGTAATTCCAAAAAACCAAACCAGCCATTGGCACAAACGGGTGCCGACCAGCGCTGATTTGCGATAGCCTTCGGCGGTATCACGATGACGATGGTAATTGACCAGCATCAGGGTCGGGAAAAGACCCAGAATGATAAATAAAACAAACAGGGTCCCACGAATTACAAAACGCAACAGGGCAGCAAGGAATGAAATCATAATCGATTACTGGGTCAAATCCAGTGAATTGGTATACCGGGTTCCCGAGGACAGACCGCGGCACCGAATTGATCATGCAAATTGATTTTCAATGGCATTTCCGTCATTCAAATTTGGGGGCAAAGGTTATCACAGTGTATGCGGCAGGGTAACAGAACACTGAAACCCCTGGCATGGTCGAATTACAACAGAATTACTTTGGATTCAATCCAGAATCAGCGACAATACCCGCGGTTCCATATAAAGCCGGTAAATATGAAGCAATTTGAGGTCAGAATCATCAGCAGCAATGCAAGCTTTGCTGTGAATGAAGGTGAGTCGATTTTGGCGGCCGCCCTGCGTCAGGGCGTCATGCTGCCCTACAGTTGCAAAAACGGCACCTGTGGCAGTTGCAAGGCCAGACTGGAAAACGGTGATGTGCACTATCCATTTCACCCGCCACTGGCTTTGAGTCGAGCAGAGATTGCTGAAGGATATGCCCTGTTGTGCCAGGCGGAGCCAACCGGGGACCTGCAGATACACGCCCGCGAAATTGAAGCGGTGAGAGATATTCAGGTTCGCAGGATGCCTGCCAGGGTAATCGAAAAAACTCTGCTTGCCCCCGACGTCATGCGCATACGAATAAAATTACCCAGCGCCCAACGGCTGCAATTTCTGGCTGGTCAGTATCTCGATGTACTGCTGCCAAAAGGTAAACGGCGGGCATTTTCTATTGCCAGTGCACCGCTGTTGGAAGACATCATTGAGTTGCATATTCGCCATATTGAAGGTGGTGATTTTACCGGCTGGGTATTTGATACTTTGAAGGTAGGAGACATCCTTCGTCTCGAGGGTCCGTTGGGCACGTTTTTCATACGCAATAACCAAACCGACCGGCCCATGATCCTGATGGGTGGTGGTACCGGCATCGCACCATTGAAATCCATGATAGAAGATCTGCTCGAACACCATGACCGGAGACCCCTGAATCTTTTCTGGGGGGTGCGTAATCTCAATGAATTGTACCTGCACGAACAGGCCCGGGAGTGGGAGAAAAAAAATGAGCACATCAGCTATACCAGTGCACTATCCCATTCGTCCGGCGACACCCCATCGGCAAGTTTCAACGGCCTGGTTCATGATGCTGTTCTGAAAAATCACCCGGATTTGTCCACATTCGACGTCTATATGAGCGGCCCACCGGCAATGATTGATGCTGCCCGTGCGGCTTTTCTCAAAGCAGGCGCAAGACCGGAGCGGATATTTTTTGACTCGTTTGAATTCGGACTGGATGTCCCGGTCAGGGTATTGGCAAGATCGCACTAGGGCAATTGTTCAGCAGACCTCAGGCCGTTCCCGGTTTGTCCAGCCAGGCCGTGCCCACTGGCAAGGGAAGCGGTGTCTGTCCCTGATTCATACGTAAGGCATTGCGAAAACAGACCATCGCCGGTTCAAGTTCACCCTGTCGCTCCAGCAACTGGCCCAGGGTGTCGTAACCCAGACTGCTGGGTTCCAGTTCCAGGCTTCGGACCATGTGTTCACGTGCCTTGCCCCATAAAGATTCCCCTGCACACAATCGACCCAGAGACAGGTGTACGCTGGGGTCATCGGGATACAGTTTTCTCCATTTTTCACATTGCTTGAGGCGTTTGGAACGGTCACTGGCTGCAGGGTCGCCATAACGTAAAACCAGTGCGGGATTCCATTCATTTTTCAGACTGGTTGCTATCACCGCTTCGGCAAGCTCCGGTCTTTCCAGTGATCCCGCAGCGATTGCAAATGCCTCCACCACGGCCGCAACAAATCTCGTGGCTCGTGGTATCTTCTTCCAACCTGCCAACAGCTTGTCCGCGTCTTCAATAGCGCGTAGTTTATTGACCGCAATTTCCTGCTGCAAATTACCCAGTTCATCGTCATCCATGACGCCTGCCTTGCGCAATGCAGGAACCAGGTCCTGCAACTGGTCCCACTCACCCATTTCACGGTAACAACGGGACAGCAATTCCAATACCTGAGGATGACGTCGTTTACGTTTGTAGAGGTCCTGCAATACCGGTAATGCAGCCGCCCTGCTGCCATTGGCCAGCAACATGCGGGCCCGGGTCAACTCCACCAGGAAACGCTTTTTTGATCCACCACTGTTGGCCTGTTCGAGGTAATATTCGCGTCGGTCTTCCGCATCCTGCTTGTCCGCTGCCTGGGCAGCCGCCAGGTAGTGCGCAGTGGTACCGCCCTGTGTGGTGGTGGACTTTTCCAATGCTTTCTCGGCGCCGTGCCAATCACCTTCGGTCAGGGCCAGCAGGCCTTTTTCCAGTTGTTTGTAAGATCGCTGTTCATTCAATCTGCGTGCCGTCTCCACCGGCATCCGCCAGAGCCAGACCACGATCTGAACAGTGACCCACAAAATCAGCAGTGAGGCAATCAGTACCAGCACGCTTGTTTCTATTGTCCAGTCTCCAAAATTTATCAACACGTGACCGGGGTCGGTCTTGAAGACCGGTGCAAGTGCGCTTGCCGCAAGCAGCAATCCCAGAATCAACAGGAGCAATACATTACGCTTCATTGGCCCGATTCCGCGTTTTCCGGTGGTGGGGCGGGTTGCAACAGTCTGCGGCTGTCCCGTAATTGGCGCAGTCGGGTCCAGGGTGCTGAGATATCCGGCATCACCGGTGCGATATCAAGCTGCTGAAGTTCCCGTACCCGGGCCTGGACCTTCTGAACTCCTGGTGAACTCTGCTGGAAATATTCATCTATGGTGTCACTGACCCGGCCCAGCGACGCGGTATACACATCCACGTCGCTACGCATCAATGCCAGTCGGGTGGACTCAACCTGCAACCAGAGACCCTGCCTCAGGTAGTCCTTGTCCTCCAGGGTCAACAAGGACTGGTCTTCGGGAACACGCCGGCGCACTGAAACCAGCGAAGACATGGAATGCTTGAAACTATCCCACCAACCCGCATCTTCTGTCAGAACGGGCTCGGGTTCCACGAATGCTTCACCCCGAAAAGGTAAGCCGCGTATTTCCATCTGTATGTCACTGAGCTGTGCAGACAATGGAACATGGTCAACCCGGGGAACAGCAGCGAGGGCCTGGCGCGCCGTGGCTATAGGTTGCCGCACACTGAGAAACAGGGGGTCATTGAGTGCGTCAATCTGCACATCTGCGGCCTGTAGTGCCAGGTCAGCGGCGATCGGATCGGCGAATAATTGAAGTCTTTCGCTGGCGGCGCGCAACAGGTAATCAATTTCCGCGATATCCAGTTCTTCGCTGCTGTTCTGGTTGCTCGCAGCAACGCTGACGAGACCGGACTCCACCATGGACAGGCGTTGCTCCAGTGATCGAATTCCCTCCTGTGCCGCACCCATCGAGACCTGTTGTTCCCCGGAAAACCCACGCAATGTATTGAGTTCACTTTCAGCCGCTCGGAACTGGGTAACAAGACGGGAAAATTCGGCCGGATCCACAGGAACCCCGGAATTGTCCAACCGGGATTCTATTGAATTGATGGAGCCGGCCAATTGCTGCTGGGCAGATTGCAGTCCATCGATGGCAAGCTGTTGTGTATTGTCTGCCGGACCTTCCTGTTGCTGGTTCCACAATTGCCAACCAGCTAGACCTGCCGCTGCCAGTGCCAATAGCAAGGCCAGTATGGAGGTACCCTTTCCCGAAGCCACCTTTCTATTTTCCAGTAACAATCTGTCTACTGGATCCTGCATCACCTGCTCGTTTTCGTTGTTCACTTGCCTGTTTTCCATCTGTTTTCAATTCCGCCTGATACTCTACCTTCCGGCAAGCCGCTGTATCGATCTCAGCAGTTCCAGGTTCCCCGGACCCTCGGACAATTCAACCCAACTGGCACCCAGTTGCAGCAGGTATTGCTGCAGACGTACTGAAATCACCAGCGCTGGCGCACTCAACACTTTCTTCCAGGTCTCATCAAGTAAGTATGACTGGGCAAGTGTCATGGCTGATGAACTGGTCCAGACACTGAGTACACTCTTTGCGGCCAGCAATTCGTCCAGATCGTGCGGTGCCGGTTGTATCACCTCTCGCTCATAGACCAGCGCCCTGGTAACTTTCCAACCCATTGATACAAGACCTTTTGCCAGGGTCTCCCGACCACCGGGGGCACAAAAAATTACCGCCTCACCGGGCGACCGGGCCAGTGCAGGTACCTTGAGCAGGTCTTCGCTGGTGTAACCGGACTGCGCCTGCAAGTTCACCTTGATTTCGTATCTTTCCAGACTGGTCCTCGTGGCTGGTCCAATCACCGCATACTCCAAATCGGACCTGACGGATTTTTGAATATGTCCAACACCATGTTCGACCGCCCTGGGACTGGTAAATACTGCCAGCTTTCGTCCAGCATCGTCTGACCATGCCGAACTCATATCCAGCGAGGGTTGTATCGCCCTGAAAGCATAAAAGGGCATAACGATTGCCTGCAACCCCACTCCCTGGTCTTCAAGCTGCCTGGCGAGCTCAACCGAAGCTTCCACGGGCCTGGTAATGAGGACGTGTGTCAGGTGCATCGAGTTACCGAAATCTGGTCAGCGCCAGTGTAGCCTCTTGATCGTGAGTTTTCACCAGTCATTGCAGCTGCTGGTTATGCGCTTCATTAATGATCCCGGCGGCTCCCTGGCGCACCAGCTCCGCAGCCACCGTCTCGCCGAGGGCGACGGCATCTGTAAACGGTGCCACATCGGCAGCGCGAATTGTCTGGTCGCCATTGCTTGTGCCAACACAGGCATTGAGTTCGATCACGCCGTTGTTCAACACAGCATGAACCGCCAATGGCACCTGGCAACTGGCACCCAGAACCCTTGCCACGGTCCGCTCCGCGCGGGCTACCACCTCAGTATCAGCATCTGACAACACCCCGATCAGTTCATTGATTCGGTGGTCGGACTGTCTGCACTGCAGACCGATAATTCCCTGTGTGGAAGCGGGTAACCAATCCGGGGGACCCAGCGTTTCAGTAATACGTTGTTCCCAGCCCAGTCGTTGCAATCCGGCGTATGCCAGGATGATGGCATCAAAGCCGCCCTCATCGAGTTTCTTCAACCGTGTGTCGACATTGCCCCGCAAATCCTCCACCACCAGATCGGGTCGCAGGGCCAATAGCTGGGCACGCCGTCGCAGACTTGAGGTACCAATCCGGCTACCGGGTGGTAATTTTGAAAACAGTTTGCCATCACGGCTAACCAGCGCATCATATGGGTTGGCCCTTGGCAAAACACATTCAAGAACGAGCCCCGGAGCCATTTCCGCAGGAACATCTTTCATAGAATGCACTGCCAGATCCGCAGTTCCCTCAAGCAACGCATGCTCCAGTTCCTTCAAAAACAAGCCCTTGCCACCAATCTGGGCAAGTGGCCGGTCGATTATGCGGTCACCCAGGGTGACGATCGGCACCAGATCAACCCCAATTCCCGGGTGGGCTTCAAGCAATAGCGAGCGCACATGGTTCGCCTGCCACAGGGCCAGTGCACTCTTGCGCGTCGCGATTTTCAGATGCTGGTTCAAGCCAGTTCCCGGATCAGTTTTCTTATTGCCGGCAGATTTCTGCGGCTCACCTGCAGGTGTTTTTCATAGCCCTCGAGTAACAGGTAATTGTGGCCGTCTGCGGTTTTTTCCAGACCACGTATACAGTTTATTGCCACCAGTGTCCCCCGGTGAACACGTACCAGGATGTCCGCATGCTCTGTCTCCAGGTCCTTCAGAGTCAGATTGATGACTGAAATCCCGTTCCTGTGTACCACGCTGGTATATTTGTCTTCGGCAAGCAGGCAAATCACGTCTGCAAGTGGAAACAAGCTGACCCTGCCCCCTATGGTTGAACGAAGAAACGGACCCGCCTCATCTGGTCCGGACCTGCTAATAAACCGCCTGGCTTTTTCCAGGGCGGTCTCAAGACGGCCGGGGCGAACCGGTTTTACCAGGTAATCAACCGCATCACATTCGAATGCCTCAACTGCCTGGTCAGACCATGCAGTGCAAAAAATAATCGCTGGAGCAGAATCCTGTTGCTGTAAAAGCTGGGCCAACGCCATACCATCAAGCTCCGGCATGGATATGTCCAGCAGCAGTACATCCGGGGCCGTCACCGGAATCATGTGTAATGCTTCCCTGCCACTGGAGGCCTCCCCTGCCACCTGCACGGCCGGCAATTCCGCCAGCATTCGACGCAGGCGGTTGCGGGCCGGTATCTCGTCATCAATTATCAGTATTCTCAACATAAGGCAGACTCAGTACTGCAAAGAACTGATCTTCATTCTGATGGGTGATCAGGCTGGCGGCGGGACCGAACGCCAGTTCCAGACGTTCGCGGATATTGGCCAGAGCCATACCGTGGCCACCACTGGTATGCGCTGCCGAGGCAACCGGATTGCTGACAGTTATGACTATATTGTCTTTCTCGCTGCGCCCGTACACCCTGATCTCCCCCCCTTCAATACGTGGCTGGATTCCGTGTGAAACAGCGTTTTCGAGCAATGGTTGTAATGTAAACGGCAAGACAGAAGCACCTTTTGGTAATTCATCGACCTGCCATTTGAGTCGGATCCGATCACCCAGACGACGACGCTCCATGTGCAGGTATTGCTCGGCCAGTCTCAACTCCTCCGACAGGCTGATCAATTGGTCCGCCCGACGCATACTCCCACGAAACAGGTCAGCCAGGTCTTCAATTGACCGTTCGGCCGTCTCGGGATCCTCGGGAATCAGGCTGGCAATCGTATTAAGACTGTTAAACAGAAAATGCGGTCGTATCCTCGCCTGCAATGCCTGTACCCTTGCCTCTGACTGGGCCAGTAACTGGGCTTTCCATTGTGCACGTATGAACAGGTAGCGGAACAGTGCCAAAGATACCAGGGCCACGGACAAGGTGCTTTGCAGCACAAATGACCCAAACCCCGCATTGCCCGGACCCAGTCCGAACACGGTGCCAAGCACACCCGCAACGGAACTGAAAGTCAGTGCAACAATGATCGCAACCACCCAACTACCGAGCCACGCACCACGTGCTGAAAGCCTGGCAAGCCAGGCACGGGTGAGGCAAACACCCATTGCAGTAACCAATGCCAGCGTCTGTGCATACAACGAGGAGATACCCAGCCAGCCGACATCAGTCGCCTGCTTCAATCCAAGACCGATCAGCATCACCGATATTTGCGTCACCGCCACCACGGCCAGCAGAAGGCGCCAACGGCAAAAAGACGGCGGGTAAACACGTGGCGCTCTATCATCTCCGGTAACACCGCCACGGGTGGCTGTATACGGTGCTGTCATGACGTATTGCTGAAACGGGACCGGATCCAATGGCCGATATCCATTATTTCAGCCTGCGATACCGAGTGGGGTATGGGGTAAGTATGCCATTCAACCGGCCAATTCCCCGCTTTCAACTCCGAGCATGCCGACTGTCCGAGAGACAACGGCACCATCGGATCGTGTGTTCCATGACCTATGAAAACCGGAGTTGTCCCGTTTGCATCAGAACACTCACTCTGTAATCGCTCCGGAAACATCAGGTAGGCCGATAACGCCATGATGCCGGCCAGTTTTTGCGGGTAGCGCAAACCCACGTGCATGGCCATTGCACCACCCTGGGAAAACCCGGCCAGCACGATATTGGATGCCTTGATTCCCTTTTCACACTGGTGCCCGATCAACTCGCGGATTTTGCCGGCACTGTGATTGATACCCGCCTCGTCCTGCCCCTTGCTGGCACTGATCTCGATGATGTCGTACCAGGCACGCATGACCGCACCCCCATTTATGGTTATTGGACGCATCAATGCATGAGGGAACACAAACCTAACCCCCAGGTCCCGGGGAAGACCCAGGTGTGGTACAACCGGCTCGAAATCATGTCCGTCAGCACCCAGTCCATGCATCCAGATGACGGCGAATTCCGGATTGTCGGAGGTGGAGATTTCCACCCACTCAAGCAATACGCCGCTTTCCTTACCGGATACTGATTTGCCATTGTCCATGGCGTATAGTGTAGCAGTCATTTTGAGTGTTTCTCCCTGTCTGATTAGACGGAACCAGTAAATATGCGAACCACCAGATCCCCACTGCCAGCGATGATATCTGTACTGTTGCTCACTGCCTGCGGACTGAAGGGTCCGCTCTATCTACCCAATGACCCGACATCAGCCAGCCCCGCTGGCGGGGAAGAAGTAACCCCACAGCAAAGCAAGGAAGAAAATGGTAAAGGGGACCAGGAAGACAAAACACAGGAATACCGGTCATAGACAGCTGGCATTTCACCGCAAATAGTGCAGACCCATGCCCCCTCCAAAGGACATGACGGTCAGATTTCAGAAAATGCACGGTGCAGGTAACGATTTCGTCTTGCTGGATCTGCGTGACCAGGATTTCCACATCGACGCACAAATTGCAGCCAGGCTTGCAGACCGCAACACCGGTATCGGCTGCGACCAGGTACTGGTGCTGCGTGCGCCAACAGCCGCCGGGCAACTGGCATCGTTTGAGGTATGGAACCAGGACGGCAGCCGTGCCGAGCAATGTGGCAACGGGGTTCGCTGTCTGGGTCTTTACCTGCACAGACGCTCGGAAGCACCCAGCGGCCCATTCAAACTGGGTGGTCCGGTAGCCGAAGTCAGTATCGAGCACCTGGGCGGGGAGCAGATCAGGGTGGACATGGGCAGCCCCGTTTTTACGCCTGAACGGATCCCTGTGCTTGGACGATCCGACAAGGGCTGGTACATGATAAATATCGATGGTAAGAACCATTCGCTGGGCGCCGTATCCATGGGCAATCCCCACGCTTTGCTGATCGTTGATGACCTTGACACCACCGATGTGGCACAACTGGGCAGGGCAATCAGCAGTCATCAAATATTTCCTGACGGCTGTAACGCCGGTTTTGCCGAGATATTGGATCGCAGCCATATTCACTTGCGCGTGTATGAGCGCGGGGCCGCGGAAACGGCGGCCTGCGGGTCAGGTGCGTGTGCGGCGGTCAGCATTCTTAGTATGGCCGGTCTTGTCGATGAAAAAGTTCACGTGACCCAAAGCGGCGGAAGCCTTATAATAAAGTGGACGGGGGGAGGTAATCCCGTCATTATGATCGGGTCAGCTACTCAAGTATTCTCAGGGATTTTGATATGAGTGACAAGACAAGGGCAATGGAAGATATCGTGGAGAAATTTCTCCATCAAAATCCGTCGTTCCTGCAACGTAACCCCGCCTTGCTCAAAGAGCTGGAACTCAAACACTCCAGCGGACCGGCCGTCTCCCTGATAGAAAGACAGGTACAGTACCTGCGCAACCAGAACGCCTCGCTTGAACAACGTCTGGGCCAGTTAGTACAGGTGGCCACAGAAAACGAAAAACTGATGTCCCGATTGCACCGGCTAACGCTGGAACTGATGACCATGAACGACCTGCCTGCGTTCTTCAACGGGCTGGCAGAAGCCCTTTTGAGCGAATTCAATTCTGATATTATAAATATTACGCTTTTCGACAATAAAGTCGAAGCAGGTCCGAAGACCCCGATATTCCACGCCGGGCGTGATGACCTGGAAATACAACAGTTCCAGGATCTCCTCGAGAAAAAGTCCAGCGTTTGCGGTCGTTTGAATCGCAACAAGCGTGACTACCTGTTTGGTAACCGCGGACAGTGGGTTCAATCCACCGCCCTCGTATCACTGGGCAACGACGGCATACTGGCCATTGGCAGCAGTGACCCGGCGCGGTTCTATCCGGGTATGGGTACGCTTTTCCTTGATCTGCTGGCCAGTGTTGTGACCAGCAGGCTGGCGCTTGAAGTACCTGAGAAGAAACGCCGCTCGGCCTGAGAGTCTAGAAAATTTCACCGGCCTCACCCTGGGGCTGACCCATTCCAGAATTGCAAAGCTTGTTCAGGCTGGCTTCATTCAAGTCGCGCTACGGTCGCCACCTGTCTAGAAAATCAAGCAAAGCATGAGACCACATGAAAAAACCCAGCATCTATCTATTGCCAGCATTACTATCGTGGTGTTGGTTGTATTCGCTTGCGCCCCTGCACGCCGCCGACTGGAACCCAATATGCGTCGAGGGCAGTTCCTGTCGTCTTCCTTATTCAGGAACAGCTGGCGATTATCCTTATCCCGGCTCCACCTATGAAGTGCGGCTAGAGAACCGACATGGGACCAGTCCACTGGTAACGGATGATGGCATCGTGTTCAATCACCTGCCTCAAGGATTCCTGCCGGACTGTGACGGCGATTCTGCATACAAAGAGTGTATTCGATCAATTCCACATTTATTCAGCGTGTCCGCTACAGGCGTGAAAGACTTTGGTAGTGGATTTGGATACGTTACAGATGCCAATGCCATCAAGAGTTCGTCAGGAAGAATTTATTCTTTTTGGCGATTTGGTGTTGATAGCTGGTCTGATCCCGAAGAAGGTGTACAGAGTCGTGACATCATGAGCCAGTTTCAATACAGCATGGGTGTAGCTGCTTCAGTTGGGCCACCGGTTATTGTGAACAACCATTTGTATTACGGTACTACCGGATATGGTGGTGGCAGCATTTTGCATGTACTCGGTGATGAGAATGCTACCTGGGAATCCTATGATGTGTGGCTAAGTGAAAACCAAGTGGCAGATCACCTGGGTGAGGGCCGATATAATTTGTTGGAAACACCGGAAAAAGACGGGCTTTGGGCTAATGTAAACTTCCCCCCCCACTGGCAAACCCCTCCGGGTTTATGGGAGCGACCTTTGGATATCAATCCATACACACCGCCACTGACAGGTGCCTGGTGGTACCGGGTCGATGATGGGTCTTTCCCTGTTGATACCCAGCGGGTAGTTCACGACCCCTCCAATCCGCTGGTCTCGTATGCGCTGACCACCAACGGTCTGTTCGTCAGTACCAATCGGGGTGTTAGCTGGCAGGCATCCTCATATGCCGGCATGGTCCATGGCATGGTATTCGTTGAACGTGACGATCAGTTGCCGCGGATGTTGGTCCTGGGAACCGACAGTGGTGTAATCGTAAGTATTGATGAAGCGACCAGTTGGCAGGAAATGAGCAGCGGGTTGCTTTCCATACCGCACACCGTCACCAATGGTCTCGGTATGTTGGTGGCCACCAGTGATGCGGGGTACTTCAGTTGCAATGCACTTGACTGCGCCGGGACAGGTCAATTGCTACCTCCTGAAAATGAAAGAGATCTTGTCGAGGTCGTCGAATTCTACAATACCGATCTGGATCATTACTTCGTTACCGCCACCGTAGCCGAAGCCACCGGAATCGACCAGGGACTGGCCGGTCCTGGTTGGGTGCGTACCGGTAAACGCTTTCTTGCCTGGGGACTGGCAAGTGATGTTCCCACTGCCAATGTGTGCAGATTTTATGGCTCGGTCGATCCCGGTCCCAACAGTCACTTCTATTCGCTCTCCGCCAGGGAATGTAGTTTCCTGATGGATCTGCAGGAAATACAACCCGCGGCCCAGCCCCGTTGGAATTTTGAGGGGTATGCGTTCTCGATGATGCCGGTGTTGGAGGACCAGGACCATCCCTGCCGGGATGACCAGTCACCGGTGTATCGGGCCTACAATAATGGATTCGTTCGGGGTGATGACAGTAATCACCGCTATGTCACCGACCGGGGGTTGCTCACATCTCTGGTTGAAAATGGATGGACGGATGAGGGGGTCGTTTTTTGTTCACCTTCATTGAGTTTGAATTTGAATTAAATCGAATCAAGCTGTTCACATACAGAAGTCCCACCGGGTACTCACTCGGGGAGCGTACGCAACTACCGCTGGAAAAACCGTGTAAGCTGGATGACCATGAAGAATCGGGCCAAACAGTTCTTTGTCTATCTCGAAAACGAGCGTGGTCTGTCCGAGCGCACTCTGAAAGCCTACCGGCGGGATCTGGACCAACTGCTGTGCTTCCTTGCCGCTGAAAATATCACCCAACCCGACGAGGTTACTCAGCATCACATACGTGCACTGATCGCCCAGAGGCACCGCCAGGGACTGGGTAGCAAATCACTTCAGCGGTTGTTGTCAGCCATACGCAGTTTTTTCAAATGGATGTTGCGTGAAGGGATGGTGGAGCACAATCCCGCGGTACCGGTCAGAGCGCCGAAAAGCGCACGCCACCTGCCTGCGTCGTTGGATGCAGATACCATCAACCGCCTGCTGGATATTCCGACTGAAACACCACTGGCGATACGCGACAAGGCCATTATGGAACTGTTTTATTCCTCGGGATTGCGTCTGTCCGAATTGGCCGGATTAAACTGGGATCAGGTTGACCTGCCTTCCGGGATGGTCACGGTTACCGGCAAGGGCAATCGCAAACGCATGGTACCGGTGGGTCGGGTGGCTGCAAAGGCACTGCTCGAATGGCGCAAGGTGCGGGGCCAGTTTGTCGGCTTTGAAGAGCCGCACGTGTTTGTCAGTCGCCGTGGTGACCCGATATCACCACGCACCATCCAGGCCAGGATCCGTCACTGGGCCAAACATCAGGGGATGCCGCAGAATGTTTATCCCCATCTGCTCAGACACAGTTTTGCCAGCCATATGCTTGAATCATCCGGTGACTTGCGGGCCGTGCAGGAGTTGCTCGGCCACGCCGATATTTCGACTACACAGATCTATACCCACCTGGATTTTCAACACCTGGCCAGCGTCTATGACAAGGCCCACCCGCGGGCAAAAAAGAAATAGTCACATTTGGGGCATTGCCGCGAAGGAAATGACGTCTTTCCGGCGTAAGGAGGGTTGCACCCACCCGTCATTCCTGCAAAAGGGGGAATCTCCAAACGCTGCCGTAACCTGAAACATCTTCACCGCCAAACGCGCTGCGGGTGCACAGAGGTCCCGGGTTCCGCTACTCGCGGCCCCGGGATGACGGCGGTTCCGCTATTCGCGGCCTTCGGATGACGGACCCTTGCCTTCTGCCCCGCGGCGTTTCAGTAATTGTGCCACTCTCATTCCCTGCCAGTAACCGAGATAGGTGATCACCAGCCACAACCAGATGCGTTCTGAATCTATGGCGCTCATCCAGTAAACGGGCCAGACCATAGCCTTGATGAAATTGATCAGGGCCTCAATGAAGATACCGATAATGACACCCAAATCCAGCTGTTGCAGAAAGCTTATAATGCCGCCGACATTCATCACCATGTCGGCAATTTCGGTAACCTCAACCACGGTGTAGGTATAAAACGCAACAATTCCGTAGAACCCACCACCGAATTTAAGCCATTTTTCGTGTACAAAATCCCTGCTGTTTGCCTCGTTCTTCTTGCCTTTTTTCAAGGCCTTCATCTCTTGTTCCAGCGCTTTGGGATCTGAGGCTTCGAGCAGTATCCCCTTATTCAGCGTCCACCAGACAATGGCAAGTGTAAAAACACCCACGGGCAGACCGGCAAAGAGTGCGGCCCTAAATGCATCAATAATTATGTCCATATGACCTCTCCCCGGTTCTTCATCCCCCTTTCCGGTGCACCTGGTCGGGGGCAATGCATGATACTACAGCGATCATGACCAACAAGCGTTTCCCGGTATTAATTGCTTGCAATCTCCCGTACAAATCCCCACTTATGCTTCACGTATCAAACAGGAGTACCGCGTGGAACAATATCGTGGAACGACCATCTGTTCAGTCCGCAGGGGCAACCAGGTGGTCATGGGTGGTGATGGCCAGGTAACTCTGGGAAACACCGTTATGAAATCCAATGCCCGCAAGGTCCGGCGCATGTACAAGGACCAGGTGATCGGCGGTTTTGCCGGTGCCACGGCCGATGCATTTACCCTGTTTGAACGATTTGAAGGAAAGCTGGAGAAATATTCCGGTAACCTGGTGCGTGCTGCCGTGGAAATGGCGAAGGACTGGCGTACAGATCGTGTACTGCGTCGGCTCGAGGCCCTGCTGGCCATCGCTGACAAGGACAATTCCCTGTTGATATCGGGCAACGGTGACGTAATTGAACCTGAAAATGGCCTGATTGCCATAGGCTCCGGTGGACCATTTGCACAGTCGGCCGCAATGGCCTATCTCGATGGCACCGAGCTTGACGCGGTATCCATTGTCAAAAAGTCCCTGACCATTGCATCGGACATCTGCATTTACACCAACGACAACATCATTATTGAAACACTGGAAACAGGGGCCTGAAACATGTCACAAATGACCCCGCGTGAAATAGTCCAGGAACTGGACGAACACATCATCAGCCAATCCGACGCCAAGCGTGCGGTGGCCATCGCCTTGCGCAACCGCTGGCGCCGTATGCAGGTAGATGAAGAACTGCGCAATGAGATCACACCCAAGAACATCCTCATGATCGGACCAACAGGCGTGGGTAAAACCGAAATTGCACGACGCCTGGCCAGGCTCGCCAATGCACCGTTTATCAAGGTCGAAGCGACCAAGTTCACCGAGGTTGGGTACGTCGGTAAAGACGTCGAATCCATCATTCGCGACCTGGTTGATTTTTCGGTCAACATGCAGCGCGAACAAGCGGTGTCACGGGTGCGTTCGCGTGCTGAGGATGCCGCACGCGACCGGGTGCTGGAAATTCTCCTGCCACAGCCAAACCCGGTGGGTTTCTCCAATGAGCCCGCACCCGTCGCCAGCGATTCCGGAAGCTCGCAGGCCTCCACAAGACAAAAGATGTTGCGCAAATTACTCTCCGGCGAACTGGATGAGCGTGAGATCGAGTTTGATGTCACCGCCCAGCATGGTGTCGAGATCATGACACCACCCGGCATGGAGGAAATGGCAAGTCAGCTGCAGGGTATGTTCCAGAACCTGGGTGGAAACAAGACCATGAAACGCAAAATGCGTATCAAGGATGCCCTGCCTTTGCTGCTGGAGGAAGAATCCGCAAAGTTGATCAACGATGAGGAGATTAAACAGCAGGCACTGGAGAGCGCTGAGCAAAACGGTATTGTGTTTATCGATGAACTGGACAAAGTTGCTAAACGTTCAGAGTATGCCGGTGCCGATGTCTCACGCGAAGGTGTGCAGCGCGACCTGCTGCCACTGGTGGAAGGCAGTACAGTCTCCACCCGTTACGGTATGGTCAAGACGGATCACATGTTGTTCATCGCCTCGGGTGCATTTCATCTCAGCAAACCCTCGGACCTGATTCCGGAACTGCAGGGTCGCCTGCCGATCCGGGTCGAGTTGCGGGCACTGGATGCCGATGACTTTACCCGCATATTGACCGAACCCAGAGCCTGCCTGACCGAGCAATACTCCGCCCTGATGGCCACCGAAGGTGTCAAGCTGAAATTCGGCAAAGACAGTGTAAAACGTATCGCCGAAATCGCCTGGCAGGTGAACGAAAGCACCGAAAACATCGGTGCGAGACGATTGCACACCGTCATGGAGCGGCTGCTGGATATCATCTCCTTCGAGGCACCTGACCGCAGTGGTGAAAACATCACACTGGATGCAGATTATGTCAATGAACACCTTGATGCACTGGCAGGGGACGAAGATCTGAGCCGTTACATTCTCTGACACAATGCGCGAATCAGGGCTGCTGCAGGTACAATAGCGCTTTGGACTCTGTTGGCGAATCGCATGGAATCGACAGATAGTAAAACCGGAGAAGGTGACACCACGCATTTTGGCTACCGCGATGTGCCGGTGCGGGAAAAAGCCGGCCTGGTACACGATGTATTCACATCCGTGGCCGGAAAATATGACCTGATGAACGACCTGATGTCCCTGGGTGCGCATCGATGGTGGAAACGCTATTTTGTTGCCATCAGTGGTATCACGCCTGGTCAGAGGGTACTTGATATTGCCGGAGGAACCGGAGATATAGCAGCCTTGTTGAGCAGGCGAGTCGGCTCACAGGGCAGCATTGTCCTCAGTGACATCAACCAGGCCATGCTGGACGTCGGGCGCAGACGCCTTGAGGACCGGGGTATCGTGGGGAACATCGAATATTCCCTTGCGGATGCACAGAAATTGCCCTTCTCAGACGGTGAATTTGATGCCGTCACCATGGCCTTTGGTCTGCGCAATGTCACCGACAAAGCCATGGCGCTGAGGGAAATGGTGCGTGTACTCAAGACCGGTGGCCGGGCAATGATTCTCGAATTTTCCAAAGTCGAGATAGAGGTCATAAGGAAATTTTATGATGGCTATTCCTTTGGAATATTGCCCCGACTGGGTAAGCTGATCGCCGGAGACGAGGACAGTTATCGTTATCTCGCCGAGAGCATCCGCAAACACCCCGGACAGGATGAACTGGCCGACATGATGGTCGAAACCGGGTTTGATAATGTGACCTATCGCAATCTCAACGGCGGTATCGTGGCTATCCATAGTGGTTCCAATGGCTGAATACATAACCCCTTTACCCGCACTGCTGGCCCTGACGCTGGAAACAGCGATCAACCAGACACTGCAACTCGATACCGAATCTCCTGCACGGGTCAAGAAATTGGAAGGTCGTCTGTTACAGGTGGATCTTGAAGGTTTGAAAATCACCTTGTTCTTTACCTTCAAACATGGCGTGGTACGGGTACGTCTGGAAGCTCAGGGAACACCGGATACCATCATCAGCGGAACCCCGGTGGCGTTGTTTTCCATGGCGGAACCCGAAGATGCAGACTGGGGTCTACCGGATTCCAAGGTAACGATTAATGGGGATGCCGGTCTGGCACGTGACCTGGAACGTATTTTCAGCAAGCTCGAACCGGATTGGGAGGGGCCCCTGGCCGGAGTACTCGGCGACACGGCGGGGTACCAGGCAGCACAGGGAATCAAGCAGGGTGTGGAGACTGCCAGACAACTGGCCCGCTCTGCCAGTGAAATTTTGTCCGATATGGTAAAAGACCGCAAGACATGAGACACAGCCTGCGCCAGTTCCTGCGAATCTGGCACATCGGTGTCATCCTGAAACGTTACCGTCTCGACAATCTGTTCAATACCGGGTATTTACCCGGTCCCATCCGCTGGATAAGGATATTTTTGCCAGGTCGCAAGGACGTCACTGGTATGCCACGTGGCGAACGGTTACGCATGGCTTTGCAGGATCTCGGACCTGTATACGTAAAATTTGGCCAGATTCTGTCTACCCGCAGAGACCTGCTGCCCGAAGATATCGCCGATGAACTGGCGCTTTTGCAGGACCAGGTTCCCCCGTTTCCGGGTGAAGAGGCACGCTCCATCATCGAAAAGGCGCTGGGTGAACCGGTGGACGAAGTATTTGCCAACTTTGATACCAACCCACTGGCATCAGCTTCGATCGCCCAGGTACACCCCGCCACACTGCACGACGGCCGTGAAGCCGTGGTCAAGGTGGTGCGCCCCGGTATCGACAAACAGCTGCGCAAGGATATCGATTTGCTCAGGGCGATTGCCCAACTGGCTGAGAAATTCAACCAGAGTGGCGCGAGGGTCCAGCCTTCGAAAATTGTCAGTGAATTTGAAAGGTTTGTATTCGATGAGCTTGATATGCAGATCGAAGCGGCCAATGCATCGATATTGCGACGCAACTTCAGTGACTCAAAGGACCTTTATATCCCCGAAGTCCATTGGCAATGGTGTAAAAAGAAAGTACTGGTCATGGAACGTGTTTCCGGGTTACCGGTCGGGGACATAGAAGGGCTGCGTAAGCACGGGGTCAATCTGAAGATCCTGGCGAGACGCAGTGTGCGCGTTTTTTACACCCAGGTATTTCGTGACAACCTTTTCCACGCCGATATGCATCCGGGAAATATTCTGGTCGATGCCAGCCAGCCCGATGACCCGACCTTCATCGCCATGGATTTCGGCATCGTTGCCAGCCTGACGCCAAAAGACCTGTTCTACATTTCCGAAAATTTCAAGGCGCTGTTTAACCAGGACTACCGCGAGGTGGCTGTTTTGCATATAAAGGCGGGTTGGGTGCCGGCAAAAACACGTATGGACGAACTCGAGACCGCAATTCGTTCGGTTGGTGAACCCAATTTCACCCGCCCACTGAACGAGGTCTCCTTTGGTAAATTGTTGTTTGACCTGTTCCAGGTTGCACACCGTTTTGAACTGACCCTGCAGCCCCAGTTACTGATGTTGCAAAAGACCCTGTTGAACATTGAGGGCCTGGCCCGCCAACTGGATCCTGAACTTGACATCTGGTCGGTGGCCAAACCCGAACTCGATGCCATCATCAGGGAAAAACACAGTTTGGAAAATATCTCACGGGAACTCCGTGAGCGTTTGCCCGGATGGCTGGCCAGAGCCCCGGAACTCCCCGGACTGGTGCATGAAATCCTGGTCAAGGCCAACAGCGGTCAGATACAGACCCGGCCCAGTTCGGCAGATGCCGCCCAACTGGTCAAAGAACAGGAGATAACCCGGCGCAAGGTTCTGCAGGTACTGGCCGGTGGCTCATTGATCATCCCCGGAGCCATATTTACCGCGTTGGAAATCGGGCCCTGGTATCTTTGGGGCTGGTCCCTGCCAGGTCTGCTTCTGTTGGCCACCAGCGCGTGGTTGATCATCAGGTCCCTGAAGTAGCGGAATGCTTTCAAGGCTCGCCATGTGGACTCTCAATCTTCTGGGCTGGCGTGCCCTTATTGAATTTCCCAAAGTGGACAATTACGTCGTCATCGCAGCGCCACATACCAGCAACTGGGATTTTCCACTCGGTATCGTGGCCGCCAAGGCGATCGGACTGAAGGTTCACTGGCTGGGCAAACACACCATTTTCAAGTGGCCATTTGGCTGGTTCTTCCGCGCCATTGGTGGTACACCGGTACACCGCAATGGTGGTCTGAATTATATCCAGCAGATGGCGGAACTGTTTGCTCTCCCCGAGCCGATGGTACTGGCGCTGGCACCTGAAGGCACCCGCAGCAAAACCGATCACTGGAAGTCAGGTTTCTATCACATTGCCAGGGCTGCCGGGGTACCCATAGTAATGTGTTACTTCGATTTTGCTGCAAAGGAGGTGGGTGTAGGGGGAACATTTTACCCGGGGAATGATATTGAGGAAGACTTCGACAGAATCCGGGAATTCTACAAGGACATCCAGGGGAAGGTACCTGCCAATCAAAGCCGGATTCGGCTCCGCGAAAAACTGGTCAGCCCCCCCAAACCGTCATCCTGACCTGAGTAGCTGCCGAAGTTTTTGTTGGTATGTGCCCACATCACTGTGATGCGTTGAATGCAATTCGGTGTTTTTCAGGTCATGTTTTCGACCAACTGAATATTTCCCGCTATTGAACGAGATCCGGTGACCGGTTTATGACAGATAATTTTCGAATGAAAATTGGCTTTTCCCTGTTCCTGCTGCTGGTTCCGAATCTGGTGCTTTCAGCAGACCGGTACAACGTCGCATTCAGCAATGATCTGGAACGTGTTCGGGTAAAACTGTGTTTTGATGGTCAACCGGCCCGCTGGCTTGGCAGGAACGCCAGTGCCGGGTCATACACCGACGGCATTTTCTTCAAGGGTGCGGTCCTGTCTGTTTCACAACGAAACACATCCGTGCGTTTACCAACCCTGCCAGATGATGCCTGTATCTCCTGGCAAGTTGATCTGCAGCAGGCAGTCGCACAGAAAAATTACCGCCTGGCGCTCCTTATGGGACAGGACCTGGTGACCAGCACCGACCTCTGGTTTTGGCGGGGCCCCAGCGAACGGGACCTGTTGGTGGATGTGAAACTCCCAGCGAGCATGTCCATATCGACCCCGTGGACGAGCATCGAAGATTCCACTGAGCGCAGACTTTTCCAACCGGACAACACACCCGCCAGTTGGGGGTCAAAGACCGCTGTGGGCACCTTCGATGTGCAATCCATTAAAGTACCCGGTGCCCGTATCAGGCTGGCGGCAATCGGCCCGTTGACGAACACACAGACAGCCAGGATCAGGCAGTGGATAAATGCCACCGTGTTGTCCGTGACTTCTGTCCATGGTCGCCTGCCACAGACGCAACCACAGGTATTGGTATAGCCCGTTGGCAGCAGAATAAAGTCGGCGGCATCGGGTCACGTTTTACGTGGCGGTGGCCTGGCCGTTGAGCTGTATGTCGACGAGACCCGCACATTGGGGGAACTCATGGACGACTGGACTGCAATGCATGAGTTCAGTCATTTGCTGGTGCCCTACATTTCCAGCCGTGACCGCTGGTTGTCCGAAGGTCTGGCCACCTACTACCAGAATGTGCTGCGCGCACGCAGAGGAATTCTCACCGAACGTGAGGCCTGGCAAAGTATGCACGAGGGATTCCAGCGGGGAGTAAAGGCCACTCATGGCGGTTCGCTCGCTGAAGCAACCCGTAGCGGTTGGCGTTCAACCATGAGG
This sequence comes from Lysobacterales bacterium, assembly GCA_014238945.1. Taxonomy (GTDB): domain Bacteria; phylum Pseudomonadota; class Gammaproteobacteria; order Xanthomonadales; family SZUA-36; genus SZUA-36. Next base: position 16,958 of record JABAAB010000062.1, on the reverse strand, counting down.
GTTTACTGGTCCGGTGCGGCCATGATGCTGATGGCGGACATGCAGCTGCGTGAATCAAGTGGTGGCCAGCAGTCCCTGGATACCGCGCTGAAATCGCTGTCTTGGTGTTGCATGGCCAACGGTAAGACCTGGCGTGCCCATGAAATACTGAGAAAACTCGACGAACTGACCGGCAGCAGGATATTTTCAGGGCTTTATAACAAATATGTACACGAAGAGAGTTTTCCGGACTTGAGCGACACCTGGAAGCACCTCGGTGTCAATACACACCACGGCCAGGTGAAATTACTGGATGACGCACCGATGGTAAACGTCCGCAGCGATATTATGAAAGGCTGAAGCCCAGAAGTTTTACGCCCGGATTTCGTACCGCGACCGCAGCAATGGCCCCCTTGGCCGGTACCGCCAGGGCCAGCCCCCATTGGGCATGATCATCATCCCGCATATTTAGCACAGCGGGCGGTGTATGGGGGTTAACCTCAACCGTGAAACGGCACAACTGGTTTGCAATCCCGTGACCACTGGCTTTCACAATGGCTTCCTTGCAGGCCCAGGTACGCATAAAGGCGCCCGGCAGCTGCTGTTCATCCAGTGCTGACAGGGCCGCTGTTTCCTCTTGACTGAAGTAACGCCTGGCCAATGCCAGTGGTCTGACCGACCTGCGTTCGGCCAGTTCCAGGTCCACCCCAATCGCCGCGCCGCTGCTGATGCCAACCAGGTAACAGCACTGACTGCGTGAAACACTGAAGTCCAGCTCGCCCCTGGACTGGGCAAGGTCCAGCTCCGGTTTGCCCTTGATTCGACGTGTAATCTGAACATCCTTTCCGGGTAAACCCATGTAAGCCCCCAGCAGCAAACGCAAATAAAACCTCCTGAATGCACGATGCTGACGCATTGAAAGACCGCTGTACGCGACCTTGCCGTCAGGGCTGAGCGGATTGCTAAGACGGTCAAAATCAATATGCCACAAATGCACCTCGTCACCGCGGGGTTTACTGAGTTCTCGCAGTGGGAGTTGCCGCGGACCAAAAGAACCCGGTCCAATAATTTTATTCGTTCCGTTTATCACTTCAAGCCTTGCAACACGGTCCTGGTCCCAGAAAGCTTATACTCCCTGAATCAATAATGGAATCAGTCTAGTACATACTCATGCGTACAGGTACCTTGTAGTAGTAACCTGCCGCTTGGGATACAATACGGCGTTCCAAAAAACATAACAAAGCCAGCAACAATCTTGCCCAGGCCATCAGGATACCAATGCGCTTCAAAAATGTTGTAATTCAATCACTTGCCGCAATCGAAGCGCCCATCAGGTTAACCTCTGCAGAAATCGCTGAACGGCTGCGCCCGGCCATGGAACGGCTGGGAATTCGATCCAACATGCTCGAAGAAATTTCTGGTATCGGCGCGCGGCGTCTTTGGGGCAAAGATACTCAGCCATCTGATGCAGCCACCATGGCAGCGGAAAAGGCCATTGGTGATGCCGGAATCGACCGGGACAGAATCGGTGTGTTGATCAATACCTCGGTTTGCAGGGACTACCTGGAACCGTCAACTGCCTGCATTGTTCACGGCAATCTTGGGCTGGCGGAAAGATGTGTCAATTTCGATATCGGCAACGCCTGCCTGGCATTTCTGAATGGTATGGACATCGCCGCACGCATGATTGAGCGCAATGAAATCGAGTATGCATTAATTGTTGATGGTGAATCCAGCAGACCCATAACAGAGGCCACGATTGAACGCCTGTTGCAACCTGAGGTGGGTGTCAAGCAGTTCCGTGAAGAATTTGCCTCGTTGACCCTGGGTTCCGGCTCGGTCGCCATGGTATTGTCAAGCCGCGAGCTGGCACCACTGGGCCATTCCTACCTCGGCAGTGTCACGCGGGCGGCGACGGAATTCAATAAACTGTGTTACGGCCAGATGGACCGCATGGTCACTGATACACGGATTTTATTGACCGAGGGCTTAAAACTGGCCACCACGACCTTCAATGCAGCCCGCGAAGCACTGGGCTGGGTGGTCGGTGAACTGGATCAGTTTATTATCCACCAGGTCAGTAAGGTGCATACCGAATCCATGATGGAACTGCTGGGTCTGGACCCGGAGAAAGTTCATCGCATTTATCCGGAACTGGGAAATATCGGCCCTGCATCGGTACCCATCGCGCTGGCCAGGGCGGTGGCAATGGGCCAGGTCAAACGGGGTGACCGTGTTGCCCTGCTCGGTATTGGCTCCGGTCTCAATTGCTCCATGGCAGAGATTGTCTGGTGAAATAGGCCTGCCCCCGATTCTCCACCCATCAATTTGACCAACCACCGGCACGTGTTCCAGCCTCCCAAGAAACTCTATCCGTTTGAATCCAATTGGCACGTGATCGACGGCATTCGTTTGCATTACCTGGATGAAGGTCCGCGGGATGCTCCGGTGATTCTGATGGTTCATGGCAATCCCACCTGGTCGTTCTATTATCGAAAGCTGGTGCTGGCCTTACGGGATCGCTATCGGTGTGTGGTACCGGATCATATCGGTTGTGGTCTGTCGGACAAACCATCCGATAACCAATACCATTACACGCTGGCCAGCAGGATTTCCGACCTGGCTTCCCTGATGGGACATCTCAAGGTGACGAACCCGGTGCACCTGATCGTTCACGACTGGGGTGGCATGATCGGTTTTGGCTGGGCGGCGCAACGACCTGAACAGATCGCCAGCATGGTCATTTCCAATACCGCAGCTTTTCCGCTACCCACCGGAAAAAAATTTCCCACTGCACTGGGTCTGGTGCGTGTTCCATTACTGGGTTCGTTGCTGGTCAGGGGTTTCAACGCCTTTTCTGCCATCGCCGCCCGGGTGGCGTTCAAGAAACCGGTCAGTGCCGAGGTTCGTGCAGGCTATACCGGACCCTATGACTCCTGGTCCAACCGCATAGCGACACTGCGTTTTGTCCAGGACATACCACTTGGATCAGCAGACCAAGCCTTCAAAATCGTTCAGGCCACCGAAGTAAGTCTGGCTGATTTCAAACAAAAACCCTGCCTGCTGGCCTGGGGTGAGCTGGACTTTGTTTTCGATCTGCATTTCCTCAACAAGTGGAAAGAAATTTTTAAACAGGCCAGGGTAATCAGCCACAAGGACTGTGGTCACTACCTGCTTGAGGATGCAGGTGAACCATTGATACAGTCGATCGCTCATTTTCTCGATAGCCAGGGTGACGGGCTTGCACGGATCTGAACCCTGCAATATCGCTGCGGCACTCAGCAGCCAGGCCGCGGCCCAGGGTGACCGTGTTGCCATCCACTACCCGGTTGGTAAACGGGGCGGTCAAATTAATTACCATTCAGCCAGTTATTCGTCACTCGATGAACTGTCGAACGACTACGCCCGTGGCCTGATCGAATACGGTATAGGACGTGGGGTGAGAACGGCACTGATGCTGACCCCGGGTCTCGATTTCTTCGCGCTGTTTTTTGCTTTATTCAAGGTCGGCGCGGTACCCGTGCTGATCGACCCCGGCATTGGTCTGAAGCCACTGAAAACTTGTCTGGCCGAGGCAGAACCAGGCGCATTTATCGGTGTCACCAGGGCACAGTTGGCACGCAAAGTTCTGGGCTGGGCACCCGCTGTAAAGCTGGTAACTTCGGGGCCTAAACTCGGTTGGGGCGGACTCAGCACACGGCAATTGCAAAAATTGGGTCAAGGGGGCTCGGGGGCAGTACTGGCAGACACCATGCCGGATGAACTGGCGGCCATATTGTTCACTTCCGGATCTACCGGAATTCCCAAGGGCGTGGCCTATCATCATCGTCATTTCATCAGCCAGGTTGAAATGTTGCAATCCGCTTTTGACATTCGTACCGGAGAGGTGGATCTGCCAACATTTCCACCCTTTGCCCTGTTTGACCCGGCCATGGGGATGACCACCGTGGTCCCGTACATGGACCCGACCCGGCCCGCAAAAGCCGACCCCCGTCTGCTGGTACAGGCAATTGAACAGTTTGAAGTAAGCAATATTTTTGGTTCACCGGCACTATTGAATGTGCTTGGCCGCTATACCAGCGACAATGACATCCACCTGCCCTCCGTGAAACGCATAATTTCTGCTGGTGCAGCTGTACCCATCAGCACCGTGAGAAGGCTGGAGAAGTCCCTGTCACCGGAAGCTGGAATACACACGCCCTACGGCGCGACCGAATGTCTGCCGGTTAGCAGCGTGTCGGGCAATGAACTGGACGATGAAGTCGAGCGGCGTACCTCAAGCGGTGAAGGAATATGCGTGGGGTACCCGGCTGTCGGCAACACCGTCAGGATCATTCCGGTAACGGACAGTGGGGTGGAATCTTTTGAGCATACCACCACGTTGCCAGTGGGTATCACCGGTGAAATCGTCGTTTCCGGACCCACCACAACGGCGGCTTACTGGGGACGGGACGAGGCCACTCGTCTGGCCAAGATCAGTGATTCGGATGGTCAAACCTGGCACCGTATGGGTGATGCCGGATATTTTGATACCGATGGCAGGTTGTGGTACTGCGGTCGAAAATCCCAGAGAGTTGAGCACACCGGAAAAACACTGTATGCCGACCAACTCGAAGCCATATTCAACGTTCATCCCGAGGTATTTCGAACCGCGCTGGTCGGTATCGGCCCGAGCGGTTACCAGGCACCTGTTTTGTGTGTGGAACTGCTTGGAAAACCGGGCCGTCATCGTCGTGAGCGCATCCGCACAGACCTGTTCCAGATTGCCGCTGGCAATCACCAGACCATGACCATCCGGCACATCCTGTTTCATGGATCCTTTCCGGTCGATATCCGTCATAACGCCAAGATCGGCAGAGAGAAACTGGCCTTGTGGGCGGGAAAACAAATACCTCGCGGGAGTGAAACGGCATGAGAGTCCTGGTAACCGGTGGCAGCGGATTCCTCGGTAACGCGATCTGCCGCCAATTGCTTGCCCGAGGCGATGAGGTCATTGCCTGCCAGCGTGGTTCCAGCGATGAACTCCTGGCGCTGGGTGCCCATGTGGTTCGCGGTGATATCGCTGAAGCGGATTGGCTGAGTGATGCAGCCACCGGTATGGATGCGGTGATACACACAGCGGCCAAGGCCGGTATATGGGGTCCGTATGATGAATATTACCGGGCTAATGTTACCGGTACTCAGAATGTCATTTCAGCGTGCCGGAAAAACAGTATCCCCAAACTGGTATTCACCAGTTCACCCAGCATCATTCACGGGGGCGGAGATATTGAAGGCGGTGATGAAACACTGCCTTATCCGGAACATTTCAATTCACCTTACCCGGCCACCAAGGTGTTGGCAGAGCAACAGGTCATGGCTGCTAACTGCACCGCCTTGCACACCGTATCATTGCGGCCCCACCTGATTTGGGGCCCCGGGGATAACCACCTCCTGCCTCATCTGCTGAAACGCACCACCAGCGGCAGACTAAAGCTACCGGGTCCCGAAAAACTGATTGATACGGTATACATCGACAACGCGGTCAGGGCACATCTGCTGGCCCTGGACCGTCTGGATTCCGACCCCACCTCTGTTGGCGGCCGGACCTATTTCATTTCCAATGACGAACCCATGAGCCAGCGCCAGGTGATTGCCGGACTGTTGAAAGCATCCGGCCGGGACGTGGATATAAGCCCGATCTCACCCCGGGTAGCCATGGCTGCAGGATCATTGATGGAAGCCCTGTGGAAATTGTTGAGACTGAAGTCCGAGCCCCCGGTTACCCGCTGGTCGGCCGAGCACCTGTCGACAGCGCATTGGTATGACATTTCTGCCGCGAAACGGGATCTGGGTTACCTTCCGGAAATCAGCATTTCAAGGGGGATGGAATTGCTTGCCGAAGCCTGCGCCGAAACTGCTGACCAATCGTGATCCTGTTTACAAACAATGACCGTGCACTAATGCATCGGTCGGCCACGCAGTTTCCGGATCAGGTACTCCAATTTTGAATAGTTCAGCAGTTTCCTGTCCTCATCCGAAGCATCCGCATAGCGGCCGTGGTATTTGTGCTTTACCCAGGCGTTGATATCAAGCTGTTTTCCATACTCAAACAGACGGTTGTTAACGGGATGAAATCCATCCCTGTACACAAACGTGGTTCCGAAATCGATCACAAAGGGCTTTTGATCCTGCCCCGCGATCAGGTTTGACTTGGACTTCAGATCACCGTGGCTTACTCCACGCAGGTGAAATGAACGAATGACATCAAGCAGCTCTGCGAACCAGCGGTCCCGGTCCTGAAAATCCGCATCCCTGTAGGGGTTGCCATCGATGAATTCCATCACCAGGTAACGCTGGTTAAGCAGGCCGAAACAGGTCGGCACACCTTCGACACCCCTGAGGCGGAGATAGGCCGAATACTCTCGTTCCAGGGTTGCCTGGCGTGCCCTGCGGATAGCCCCACGACCCATCGCTGACTTGATCACCAGACGCAGACCGTCACCTTCAAACAACAGCAATAACCCCTGGTTTGAAGTGGCCAGGATGTTCTTCCCGTCAGCAAGACTGGTTTCAATCCAGTGTTGCAAGTCATCGGGTATGTCGGATCTTTGTCCCGCATTGCTTTCGTTCATTGACTGCGGATAATACCGGCAAGCGGGTGACGATAACACCGTTCAATTCCTTTGCGGCCAAATCCATTCCCGGTATCAAATCAGCACTGGACGTAGGTAATTAATTAAACGTTTGTTAACATGCTGATCTTTACAGCCTTATTCGAGAAGTTTGATGCACCTCAAATCCCTGCTGGCCCTGCTGCCATTACTGCTGGCCTCGTCTTTGGGCACTGTCCTGGCCGAGCCCTATCCGTCCACCTATAGCCCACTTCCCTCCGAGGCTGTATTGATCACCCATGCAACCATCCTGACCGGTACCGGGGAACGTTTCGATGACGCAAGCCTGCTGATTTCCGAGGGCAAAATTGGCTTCGTCGGTGACGGCGAGATACCCGAGGGTGTGACTACCATCGATGCCAGCGGACGCTGGGTGACACCTGGTCTGATCGATGTTCACTCTCACCTCGGTGTTTTCGCCAGTCCCGGTGTAAAAGCACACTCCGATGGCAACGAAATGACCGATCCGACCACTCCAAACGTGTGGGCGGAACACAGTGTATGGCCACAGGATCCGGGTTTTTCACGAGCTCTGGCTGGTGGAATTACTTCCATGCAGGTATTGCCGGGTTCAGGTAACCTGATTGGTGGCCGTGGTGTGACCCTGAAGAATGTCTATTCTCGCAGCTACCAGGGTATGAAGTTCCCCGGAGCGCCCCATGGCATGAAGATGGCCTGCGGGGAAAATCCGAAGCGTGTATATGGCGAGCGTAAACGTCTGCCATCTACACGAATGGGAAATATGGCGGCCTATCGTGCACAGTGGATTTCCGCACAGAGGTATACGGATGACTGGGCGGCATACGAGAAAAAAGTTGCCGATGGCAAAGACGACGTCAAGGCACCCAAACGTGATCTGAAACTGGAGACACTGGCAGGCGTACTCAAGGGCGATATCAAGGTACACATGCACTGCTACCGGGCAGATGAAATGCTCACCATTCTCGACATGGCGGCCGAATTCGGTTACCAGGTCAGTGCCTTCCATCATGGTGTCGAGGCATACAAAATTGCGGACAAACTGGCCGAGAATCAAGTCTGCGGTGCTTTGTGGGCAGATTGGTGGGGGTTCAAAATGGAGGCCTATGACGGCATCCAGGAAAATATTGCCATCGTTGACCGGCCCGAGGGCAGTTGTGCCATCGTACATTCGGATTCATCCGAAGGCATCCAGCGGCTGAACCAGGAGGCCGCCAAGGCCATGACCCGGGGTAACCGCGTTGGTCTGGATATTTCCCCTGAACGAGCCATTCGATGGATCACGGCCAATGCTGCCAAATCACTGGGTATCGCGGATCAAACCGGGACACTTGAGGCTGGAAAAATGGCCGACGTGGTGATCTGGAATGACAACCCGTTCAGTGTCTACGCCAAAGCCGAGCAGGTATTTGTCGACGGTGCGATGGTCTATGACCGGAACAACCCGGAATTGCAGCCGGTTTCCGATTTTGAACTGGGCCAACTGCAGGGGACTTCAGAATGAATACTCCGAAACTGAATATCAATGCACTGTCACTGACCGTTATCTTCGCTTTGTCTGTTCTCAACGTACAGGCAGAATCCATACTGATCCGGGATGCCAGGGTCCATACCATGAGCAAGGCCGGCACACTGGGTCATACCGATGTATACATAGAAAAAGGCCGGATAGAACGTATCGGGGAAGACCTCGAAATCACCACAGTTGGTGTCCGGGTATATGACGCCAAAGGAAGGTCACTGACACCGGGTCTGTTTGCCGGTATCACCAATATCGGTATCACCGAGGTGTCGGGGGTGGAAGAAACCTCGGACGGGCGGCTGGCGTTGCAGGAAATGCGACCCGAATTTGATGTCGTACCGGCCTACAACCCGAATTCCAGCCTGGTGCCCGTAACCCGAATCGAGGGCTACAGTTTCACCCTGTTGGGTGCCGGAGCACAGGGTTCCATCTTCGGTGGACAGGGTCAGATGGTCAGTCTCGATGGCGGCTACGAGAGTTTTTTTGGTGACCCGGTACTGTTCATAAATGTCGGCAGGGATACCAGCAGTCTGAGCGGTGGCTCAAGGGCTGCACAATGGATGTTGCTGCATCAGGCCATGGATGAGGCAGACAGACCGCCGCTGCCGAGCGAGTCTTCCCTGCTCACCCGGGCAGGACGCGGCGCACTTTCCGTTTATGCCAACAGCGGCAGGGTTGTTTTTGACGTTGACCGTGCAAGTGACATTCTTGAAACCCTGAAGTTTGCTGCAAAATACGGCTTTGACCCGGTCATCTCAGGGGGCGCCCAGGCCTGGATGGTAGCAGGACAACTGGCAGCGGCAAGGGTACCCGTCTTGCTAGACCCACTGGTGAATTTGCCCAGAAACTTTGACAGCATCGGTGCACGTTTGGACAACGCGGCCATATTGCAGGCCAGCGGTGTCACCGTGGCCATCAATGGCGCCGGTTCGCACAATGCACGCAAACAAAGGCAAATGGCCGGTAACGCAGTCTCCTATGGCCTGAGCCACAATGCCGGTATAGCCGCCATAACCAGTAACCCGGCGCGTATATTCGGGGTCTCGGACAAGCAAGGCAGAATCCAGCGCAGAATGCCAGCCAACGTGGTGTTGTGGAGTGGCGACCCGCTGGAAGTTACCAGTGTGGCAGAACTGGTGATCATCAATGGCCGCGTGATGCCGATGGAATCACGCCAGACCAGGCTACGTGACCGTTACTTGCCGGAAAACCCGGATATGCCCAGGGCCTACATAAAACCATAAGCTCCTGATGGTCTGAACCTGGATGGTCTAAACTTTGGGTAATACCAAAGCGAGGTAGGCCATTATGAAAACCGGATCCAGACTTGCGATTATTCTTTTCTCGTTGGTCGCCATAGCCCACCTGATGAGGGTAATATTTGGCGTCCCGGTGCTCATCGGTGAATGGGGTGCCCCGATGTGGGTCAGTATTATCGGTATGCTGGTACCCGCGGCCATCGCCTGGCTGCTGTGGAAGGAGAGCCAATGATCGCCTGACCGCTCATTGCGTCTTCAGGTAATCAACCACCATATTCGCGAAAGCCCTGACACCTGTTTCCATATAGGGTTCGTGCATGTGGAATAACGGTGAATGGTTGGTGGGTTGTGTTGTCGCGTCGAGTTCTTCCGGCCAATTACCCAGGAATACAAACAGCCCGGGCGTTACATTGGCGTACTCGGAAAAATCCTCCGCTACGGTCTGAGGCTGTATGGATTCAACCGGGTGTCCCGAGGCCCGTTCCAGGGCCGGTATCATCATTGCCGTCAGTTCAGCATTGTTTTGTACTGCAGGTGGCCCCGGTTTCAGTGCAAAATCGATTTCAGCCCCGGCGGCGGATGCGATAAAACGCGCGGTTCGTTCAACTGCTGCATGGATGTAATCCCGTTGGTCAGGATCAAATGTGCGAATGGTCCCTTCAAGTTCTACCTGGTCGGGAATCACGTTATACCGGATACCACCGGTTATACGACCGACACTGACAATGGACGGTGCCAGGGTGACATCCACTTGCCGGCTGACGATGGTTTGCAGACCAAGGATGATCTGGGACGAGATGACGATCGGGTCTACACCGTCCCAGGGCCGCGCCCCATGGGTCTGTTTGCCCTTTACCGTGATCTTGAAACGATCGGAAGCGGCCATCATTGGACCTGGCTTGACCGCGAACCGGCCACCTTTCTGGCCAATACCCACGTGGATACCAAATACCGCTTCGGGCATTTCTTCAAATATTCCTTCAGCCAGCATCATCTCCGCACCGCCTTCTTCGTCCACCGGCGTACCTTCCTCGGCGGGCTGAAAGATCAACAGAACGGAGCCCGGTAGCTCGGCCTTCATGTCGTTCAGGATTTTCGCTGCCCCCAGCAGCATGGCCATATGCGAATCGTGCCCGCAGGCATGCATGACACCCACCTGCTGGCCGTTGTATTCAGTCCGTGCGGTGGAGGCGTAAGGCAATCCGGTCTGCTCGGTAACCGGCAGACCATCCATATCGGTGCGTATGGCAACCAGGGGTCCTGGAATATCACCCTTGATCAGCGCGGTCAGGCCGGTATGTGCGATCCCCGTGCGGGGTTCCAGACCCATGTCACGCAGGATTTCAGCAATGTGCTCGGCAGTCTTGAATTCACGGTTGCTTAATTCCGGGTTCTGGTGAAACCAGCGACGCCATTCAACCACCTGCGGTTGTATTGCCGCTGCAGCCTGGTCAATTTCTTCTGGTGTAATACCTGCTTGCGCTGCTGGTATGCCCATCAGACTAGCCACTATTCCATAAAGCAATATTTTCATTATCTGTTTCCTCAAACGATAGTCTGTGAACCTCAAACCTGTCACAGATCCAGGCAGGAGTTGCTTACCTGATACTGTGACCTTCGCCAACAGGGATGTTGGCGTCAGAGCGTACAGGGATGTATCAACAGCGTGTCACAACATCACGTTAGCAGTCTCTGCCGGCCCCGAATTTACAATCTCAAATGTTACCGGACTATAGCCTTACCCGCATCCTGACGCGGATCCGAACCCGCCGTTACCTCGCCGGTCTGCCGGTGCCACATCACACCATGCATATTGCCCCAGGTACGATTCCTGACCTCTACCGTATGCCCCATGGCTTCAAGTGCCGCAATTTCCTCTGCGGTAAATGCTTCGGGCTCGACAGATACCTTGTCCGGCAGAAACTGGTGGTGGTAGCGGGGTAATGACACCCATGATTCCGGCTCGTTGCCTTCCATGAAATCCAGCAAGCCCAGCAACACCATGGAGATGATTCGACCGCCACCCGGTGTGCCAATGGCGGCGACCCTGTCCTTGCCCAGCATCAGGGTCGGCGACATGCTGGAAAGGGGCCGTTTGAATGGCTGTATCTCGTTGGCGGTAAAACCGATCAGGCCATAGGCGTTGGGTTCCCCGGGCTTGGCAGAGAAATCATCCATTTCATTGTTCAAAACAAACCCCGTACCCGGAACCATGAAGGATGATCCGAATGGAAGATTGACCGTCAGGGTGGCCGCGACCATGTTCCCTTCCCTATCGATAATGGAGAAATGGGAGGTATCGGTACCCTCGGGAAGCCCGTCCCTGCCCGGTATCATGTCGCTGGGTGTGGCCTGGTCAAACATGATTCCTGCACGCAGACCAGCGGCGTAATTCATATCGGTCAGCATATCGATGGGGACCGGATAAAAGTCGGAGTCTCCAAGATATAAAGCCCGGTCACGGTAGGCACGACGCATGGCCTCAATAACCAGGTGCGTGCGTTGTACCTTGCCCAGGGTCTCGAGTTGGTAAGGGGACAGGATATTCAGAATTTCCGCAATGGCAATTCCACCCGACGACGGAGGCGGGGCGGTCACCAATTCGTAACCCCGGTAATTTGTTCGTATGGGAGCCCGTTCCTTGATCACGTATCCGGCCAGGTCCTCGAGGCTCCAGATACCACCGGCAGCGACGACACCATCAACCAGTCTTTGAGCGATTTCGCCCTTGTAGAAGCCATCACGACCCTCGGCGGCGATTTTTTCCAGCACCCGCGCCATGTCCGGCAGGCGAATTACCTGCCCCACTTCAGGAAGCTCACCACCCGGCAAAAAAGCCTTGGTCGCCGCTGGCCAGCGACGAATGAATTTCTGCGTGTAGGTCAGCATTCGATGAAACTTGGTGTACACCGGGAAACCCTCGCGGGCAATGCGTATGGCTGGCTTCAGACTTTCAGCCAGTGGCAAATTGCCATAATTGACAGCAATATGATCCAGACCGGCCACCTCTCCGGGTATGCCCGCGGCCAGTGGACCATGCACCGCCAGGTCACGGTTGACCGAACCATCGGTATTGAGATACATATCCTTGTGTGCCGCTGCCGGTGCCATCTCACGGCCATCGATCATGACATCGTATCCGTCTGATGCCCTGTGCAACATCCAAAATGCCCCACCACCGAGACCGGAACTGGTTTGTTCGACCACTGCCAGTACCGAACTGACGGCCACCGCCGCGTCAAAGGCGTTTCCGCCCTTTGCCAAAATCTTGTGGCCCGCCTCGGTGGCCAGGTAATGCGCACTTGCAATGGCGGCCTTACCGGGTTGAGCGGCCTGGGTTGGTAACACGATTACCGAAAAGATAATGACCAACCAGTATCGGGTCCTCATGACGACTCCCCTCCGGTCAGGGTGTAATATTTTTTCCACAGTTGTTCCTCAGATTCCTCGTTCCCGGGGTCTTTTGGTATGCACTCTACCGGGCAGACTTCCACGCATTGCGGTGTATCAAAATGTCCCACGCATTCGGTACACAGCGCGGGGTTGATCTGGTAAATTTCCACGCCCAGGAAGATGGCTTCATTGGGGCATTCCGGTTCGCATACATCACAGTTGATGCATTCATCGGTAATCGTCAATGCCAAATTCAGTTCTCCGCAGACTTGAACTGCCGATCCAAAGCAGTTTCTATTTCCGGCCCGACAAATTGTGAAACATCGCCACCCAGACGGGCCACTTCACGAACCAGGGTAGATGATATGAAGCCGTATTTTTCGTCCGGTGTCAGGAACATGGTTTCTATGTCTTCATTGAGGTGACGGTTCATGCTGGCCAACTGGAATTCATACTCGAAATCCGACACCGCCCGCAGTCCACGTACGATCACACTGGCCCCGTTCTCCCTGACAAAATCCACCAGCAGGTTACTGAAACCCACGATCTCGATATTACCCATATCATGTAATTGGCTTTGAGCCAGTTCGATGCGTTCTTGCAGGCTGAAAAACGGAATCTTGTGAGGACTTTCCGCTATCGCGACGATTACATGATCAAAAACCCGCGCGGCCCGGGTCACCAGGTCGGTATGACCATGAGTGATCGGATCAAAGGTTCCGGGGTACACCGCCACGCAGGGTGATTTCATCAAATGACATTCCTGTACTTTTTCAAGGAAAGACATTCTAACCAGAAAAGGTTACGGGGTTAAGTCCAAGCTGACTTTCAATATCTTCAATCGGTGCTGTATTCCCGAATAACCCGTCAAAAAAAGGCCGGCACCAATGGCCGGCCTCCAAGCAGGGATTGAAGACAGACAGGGTGTCCGCCTTCAAACATCAGACCCGTTGGCCGGTGGTTTTCTTTCATCATTTTCCGGTCTTCGTCGAAACAGCTGCATTCGCACATCACCGATCGTTTTGTCACGCCAGTTTGACCAGTCGTCGGGCAAAGATATCTCAGCAGATGCCGGTGACTCTACGTACACAAAACCGCCCGGTCTGACACATCCCTGTGTGTCCAGCCTGTCCAGCACAAGTCCGCCCAGATTGCTGTCAAAGGGTGGATCAACAAACACCAGGTCAAAACTTTCCGTAGCAAGTTTTTCTATCTGCGAAAGCGCCCCACCTGCGACCAGGGTGACCTGCGTGGCCTGTAGTTGCTCGATACTCTTACGTAGGTAAGCCCGGGCAAGCGCATGTTTTTCCACCATCAAAACCGATGCTGCACCACGCGAGGCAGCTTCAAAACCCAGTGCTCCGGTACCCGCGAACAGATCTGCACAGTTCGCCTCAGCTATCCACGGTTGCAGCCAGTTGAACAAAGTCTCCCTGCTGCGGTCACCACTGGGGCGCAGACCCGGGACATCTGCGACATCCAGGCGCCGGCCTCGCCAGTTACCGGCAATGATCCTGACGCTATTGTTTTTTGCGGATTTGCTCATATGTATCAAGTCACTGACCCGGTCATGACCGGGTAAATCCAGATTGGATAAACTTCAAGGCAGTTTTGCCTGTCACCCGTCGATCAAACTGATAGCATATCGCTTTTACTGCCAGGGCTTCATCTTTATCCCATGTTTCGAATTTTTCGCAAAAAAAACAAGCAGACCGGTGAACTGCAGGATGTACAACTCAGACCGGTGGAACAATCCGGTGTGGATCCGCTGGAAAAACGGCTGGAAGACTCACGCCGAACCATAGGCAAACAACTCAAGGCACTGGTTGGCGGCTACAGCAATATCAATGAGGATTTGCTGGAGGAACTTGAGACCGCGCTATTGACGGCCGATGTGGGTGTCAAGGCCAGCCTGGCCATCATGGACAACCTGAGAGCCGCCATAAAAAACGGGGTCATCAAGGACCCTCAGGCATTGCTACCGGCCGTCCAGGCTGAATTATTTGAACTGATCGAACACTGCGAACAGTTCCTGGCCGTGGATACCAACCGCAAACCCTATGTGATCCTGATGGTCGGTATAAACGGCGCGGGCAAGACCACCACCATCGGCAAGCTGGCCCAACGCTTCAAAGAAGAAGGCCTGTCGGTGATGCTGGCCGCCGGTGATACCTTCAGGGCGGCTGCCGTTGAACAACTGAAGTCGTGGGGCGCGCGCAACGAAATACCGGTAATTTCCCAGGGCACCGGAGCCGACTCCGCCGCGGTCATTTACGATGCCATGGAATCTGCCAGGGCACGAAACATCGATGTCTTGATAGCAGACACTGCCGGTCGTCTGCATACCCAGTCCAACCTGATGGAGGAGTTGAAGAAGATTCACCGGGTCATGGGACGTGTCGATGAATCAGCCCCCCACGAGGTCATGCTGGTAGTCGATGCCGGTACCGGCACCAACGCATTGAACCAGGCACAGCACTTCAATGATGCGGTCAATATTTCAGGTATTACCATCACCAAGCTGGATGGCACAGCACGTGGCGGTATGTTGTTTGCGATTGCCAGTGAACTGGGTATCCCAATCCGGTTTATCGGTGTCGGTGAGGCCGCCAAGGACCTGAGACCCTTTGATGCGGGTACCTTTATCAACGCCATCCTGCCACTGGATTAAGCCCCTGTGAAGCAACCGGTATTCTCTACCCGCGTGCTCCACTGGTGGGACCGGCATGGCCGCAAGGACCTGCCCTGGCAACACCCCCGCACGCTGTACCGTGTCTGGGTTTCGGAAATCATGTTGCAGCAAACCCAGGTCAAAACCGTTATTCCTTATTTCGATCACTTTGTTGAACGGTTTCCCGATATCAGAACCCTGGCAGCGGCCTCACTCGATGAAGTGCTGGCGGCGTGGTCCGGACTGGGTTATTACGCCCGTGCCCGTAATCTCCACCAGACGGCAATTTGCTGTTTGCAGGAAAACGGTGCTGAACTACCGGATACACCCCGGGCGCTTGCCGCTCTTCCGGGTATCGGTCAAAGCACGGCCAACGCCATCTATTCACAGGCCATGGACCAACCCGCCGTCATCCTCGATGGCAATGTGAAGCGTGTCCTTGCCCGTCACCGGTTAATCGACGGATGGCCTGGAAAGGCCGAAGTTCACCGGCAATTGTGGGCTACGGCAAAGCATTATCTGCCAACCACCCGGGGTGCACACTACAGCCAGGCGATCATGGATCTCGGTGCCACCGTGTGCAAACGCAGCAAGCCCACATGCGACCGCTGTCCCGTAAAAGATGATTGTGGGGCATTGCTGGAGGGAACAGTATCCGCATACCCTGCCCCGAACCCGCGTACCCGCATCAGCAAGAAAATTCTCAACATGATCATCCTGACCGATGAGGAAGAGCGGGTACTGCTTGAACGCCGCCCGCCCACCGGTATCTGGGGTGGTCTGTGGACACTGCCCACCGATGAATCTCTCGAGACGGTGACACAAAGTCTGGGTTTGAATGCGGATGATCTGCAAACCTTGCCGGTCATGCAACACCGGCTAACCCATATACTAATGACCATACAGGCATCGATAGCACAGAAAAAACCATCGGCGGATCACGTAGAATGTAACAGGGATCAGCAGTGGTTCGGACAACACGAGTGGCCACGACTCGGTCTGCCAAAACCGGTCAGGGATTTATTGGAAGCACAGTTGGACAAAGATCAAAGGAAAACGGCAAATGGCTGAACGAATGGTAAATTGTGTCCTGTTAGAAGAGGAACTCCCGGGTCTGGCTTTCCAGTCCTATCCCGGTGACCTGGGCAAGCGAATATTTGAAAACGTTTCACAGCAGGCCTGGATGCAGTGGATGAAACACCAGACCATGTTGATCAACGAAAACAGACTGAGTCCGATGGAACCGGCGCACCGGAAGTTCCTGGAAGGTGAAATGGAAAAATATTTTTTCGGTGAAGGATCTGAAAAACCGGAAGGATATGTTCCCGAAAACAAAAATTAGACGGTTAATTCTTGACTTGAAACAGTGCAAGAGGTTTAATACCGCGCTCTCTGAGTCCAGAGATGCGCCAGCCAATATGGCCAGATAGCTCAGTCGGTAGAGCAGCGGACTGAAAATCCGCGTGTCGGTGGTTCGATTCCACCTCTGGCCACCACTCTTT
>JABAAB010000092.1 GCA_014238945.1 Lysobacterales bacterium | reverse complement strand
CCGATCAGACCTTTTTTTATTTGAACCGACATTAAGCAGTCACCTGTTTTATTCGTGAATCAAACCGCAACAAACGGTTACGAGCCGGCATTTTAACCACATCCGGTCACTTGTTGGCAATGTGCACCGCCACAATTTTCAGCCCATCACATTGGGCGGCTGTAAACCAAAAGGTTGCGGTACCGCTCTGTTCGCGCGCAATCCTGAAATGGGTTTATACTCATAATCCCTTCTTTAATATTGGGTAATACTGCAAGATTTGGTATTGCTCCAGGATGCGTAGTCCGATTATTCAACGTTGCCAAATGAAAAACCAACCATGAACTTGATAAAACACCTGACGCTTTTGATCCTCTTTGGCCTACTGATCACTTCCTGCAAACCTGCTGAAGACCCTGTGAATCATGAAAGCGCAGATCTGATTTTAACGGGTGCAAAAATTTTTACTTCTAATCCTCAACAGCCCTGGGCGGAGGCCGTTGCAATCAGGAATGGTAAATTTCTATACGTGGGTGACTCTGCTGGAACCTCTGCGTATCGATCCGAAAACACACGCTCCATCGTCCTCGATGGGCAGCTGGTGATTCCGGGTCTGGTAGATTCCCATGCCCATCCGGGTTATGTGGGCGTTGAGCAACTGGTTGACCTGGTGCATACAAACGAAGATGAAATGTTCGCAGCGATAAAGACGTATGCACTCGAAAACCCCGATGAGGAATGGCTGCGTCTGTGTTGCTGGCCGGTTGGTTCGTATTTTAATGATGGCCGGGGCCCGGACCGGCAAGTACTGGATGCCATTGTCCCTGACCGCCCGGTGTGGTTCGTCAGTGAATGGTGGCACAGCTCGTGGCTTAACTCCAAGGCACTGGAGGTACTGGGAGTGGACCAAAACACAGCTGATCCAAAACCGGGTGTGGCCAACTTTGCCCGTGACATCGATGGGGCACCCACAGGATGGGTAAAAGAGGGGGCGGGTTGGCAGCATTTTGCCGAGCAGTTTCCAATCAGCGGGGATGCCGATGTGAAAGCCCATGAAGACAACATGGTCATGGCCCTGCAAATACTGAGTGAAGCCGGCATAACCACGCTTTACGATGCCGGCAATTTCGGTTTTGAGGACCTGGTTTACGGCTTCATGGCCCAACTGGAAAGCGAAGGAAGACTGCCGGTTCGCTACGAGGGGGCTTTTCAGATTTTCACACCTGAGAGGGCGAAATTGGCCGTCTCCGAAATGAAACGCTACCGGAAAGCGTACGGTGGCCATCGTCTGCAATTCAACACCGTCAAACTCTTCATGGATGGCATACACCCAAACCACTCGGCCGGTCTGCTCAAACCCTATACGGATGACCCAACTTACGTGTCAGATACCATTCTTGGCGTCGAGGAAGTTCGCGACCTTTTGCTGGAACTTGATCAGGAAAATTTGGATCTGCATGTACATACCCGGGGTGACCTGGCCGTAAAAAGAGTGCTGGATGCCATTGAAGCAGCAAGGCTTGAACTCGATGGTGAGATTTACCCCAGGGTCACGATCTCTCATTTGGGTCTCATCGAAGACACCGACCTGTCCCGCATAAAAGAGCTCGGTGTCACCTGTAACTACACGCCGTGGTGGTTTGACGCGCGTCACAATGATCCCATGGAAGTCTCCCTGGGAGCAGTTCGCTACGGCAACATGTACCGGGCCAGATCACTGTTTGGCCTGGGTATCAATGTGACCTTTTCCAGCGACGAGTGGTGGGGTGGTGAACGGCTTCCCACTTATCTGAATCCCTATTTCGGAATGCAGGTCGGGCATACCCGTCAGTACCCGAAAGCGTGGCGCGAAGCAGGAGATACACTGATCAGACCACCGGCAAACGAGCGATTGAGCATCGAACAGATGATCATGGGATATACCCGAAACGGTGCGTACCAGTTACGCATGGAAGATCAACTTGGTTCGATTGAAACTGGAAAGCTCGCAGACCTGGTGGTACTCAAAGACCAGCTGTTTGACATGGAGGCCGATGATATCTGGCAGGTCAAACCCGAAGCGGTCATGATGGAGGGAGAAATCATCCAGGGCGTGTTACCGGGTGAAACTCAAAGATAAAAAATGCATCGGTGCAGAAGTTCACCGGGCTTTGTCAATCATTGTTGCAAGAGGGTAAATGATGAACAACAGGAATAGACAAATCACTCTTCTCGTCATCATTGGCCTGCTCAATACGTCCGTTGTTGTCGCAAAAGAAATTGTTACGGTATACACCAACGGCACCTTCTTTACATCCAATGCACAGGCACCGTCGGCCCGTTCCGTGGTGATCAGGGGTGACAAGATTGCTTTCGTCGGGACCGACTCGGGTGCACTGGCGTTTGCAGGGCCTTCGGCACAGACTATCGATCTGCACGGCAAGCTGGTACTGCCCGGTCTGGTTGATGCACACACACACCCGGGCATGGTTGGTATTTCACACGATCTGCTAGAGATGGAGCTGGTGCAGGACAAGGAAACCCTGATGCAGAATATCGCCAGCATGATTGCGGCGAACCCGGATCGTGAGGTTTTGTTGGGAGGTTACTGGGACAATGGGACGTTTGCTGAGACAGGACCTCATAAGGCCGACCTCGACCGGATCGAATCACGGCGACCGGTTATCCTCTACGATTATTGGGGGCATACCGTCTGGGCCAATTCACGGGCATTGGAAGTTGCCGGCATTGATCGACACACAGTGGACATTGTGCCCGGTTTTGCGTTTTACCAACGCGACGAGTCCGGTGATCCAAGTGGATGGGTTACCGAGTCTGCCGCGTCTCTTTTTGTAGCAAAAAACTTTCAATCCATCACACCTGAGGTCGAAGATCAGATTGTCGGTTTTCTGACCTACCTTCGTAGCCTGGGGGTCACCACACTGCTCGATGCGGGAAACTTCGGGCTGGACGATGAAACCTATGCGGCCTTGTCCCGTCTGGACAAGGCCGGTCGTTTACCGCTGCGTTACCACGCCACCTTTACCCTGTTTGTACCGGCTGACTACGAAACAGCGATCGATCAGCTGAAGGAAATGAATGCCAAGTATGGCAGCGACCGATTGCGTATCGATACCTTGAAGATCTTTCACGACGGTGTGATCGAGACACGCACTGCCGATATGTTTGACGACTATCTTGATACACCCGGAAACAGCGGCGAATCACTGTTTTCCGAGCAACAGTTGCATGACCTGATGATCGATCTGTCCAGGGAGGGTATCAATCTGCATGTTCATTCGGTCGGTGACAAATCTACCAACAAGATACTGAACGCGGTCGAACAAGTTCACCAGACACTCGCTGGCCCGCCACCGATCCGCATCGCCATATGCCACCTGGAATCAGTGCTCGACACCGACTTTTATCGCTTCAAAGACCTCGGTGTGATCGCCTCATTTACACCGGCATGGCACGGGAACGTGGGTGATCACAACGTTTTTGCGGCCATTGGCGACAGGGCCTGGTCGCAAATGCGCGCCCAGCCAATGATTGCAGATGACGCGGTATTTACGTTTTCCAGTGACATTACCACCACCCACGGTTGGAGGGATGAGTCAGCTAATCCGTATCACGGTATGCAAATCGGCCACAATCGCCAACCGGTCGAGGGTGGTCCAAAGGCCCGCTATGCCCGGCCACGCAGCGAGCGGATTCGTCTCGATACACTGATCGATGGCTACACGATAAACGGCGCCTACCAGTTGGGCCGGTCACACGAACTGGGGTCGATCGAGGTGGGCAAACAGGCCGACCTGGTTATTCTGAATCAGAACCTGTTCAAGGTTAATCGCTATGACGTCCATAAAACCAAACCGGATGCCGTCATCATGGACGGAAAACTGGTTCACGGGGCGTTACAGGGTGACGCTGGATCCAGCGCAATTGCAGACTGACACCGACCAGAAACAGGGCCAGCAGGACCAGGTAACACATTTTAAGTAGCGGATCCTCGATGGACGTCAAAACAGGGTTACCAATCGGTAAGCGCATCAGGCCATCTGTCACTGCCGGAATACAATGAAAGAGCAGGGTCACCGTGAAAAATACCGCTTGCACATACCGTGACCATTTTCCAAATGGTTTCATGGTGGCTGCCAACGTCCCCACTGCCAGTGCAGCCAGCGTCATCACCGCCAGACCATGTGCTGGGCCAAATCCCCCATGTTGAAAAATCGCGAAGGCCGTACCGGCCGTAATCAGGGTGGTGACCAGATAGATCAGTCCCGACCGTGTTTGAAGGGATATTTCCTTGAATCTGACGAGTGTAACGCCACCACTGACAAGGGCGATGATGCCCATGGCGGTATGAAACCAGCCTATTGGCAATATCTCAGGCATTCAACGTTTCCATTGCAATAGTTGGAGCGATTCTATCACGGAGTCATGCGAGTGAGGTCGGACAAAAACCCTTCCCAGGCATGGTGAGTAGAATTTGATTCGAGTCCTGGTTTGAGGTGGTGAAAGCAAGTACAGCCACCTTTCAGCCCAGGTCAAAGAAGGTAATAACTACTCCTCTGCAATTTCGTTGTAATGCAAACTGACGATTCTCCACCCATCATCGGTTTTCTGCCATACATCCGTCTCGAACGCCCTGGCGGTCGCGACTTCGTCATCCGGAGACCGAAACTGATTGTTAACGAAGAAGGTCGCGACTGCGGCTTCGCCACCCGGCAGTACTCGGACCTCTAAATCAGAGACATCATTACGTATGACGACACCACCGGCAGCTATGGTCGCGTACCACTCCTCACTGTAAGCTTCAACTGGTTGTCGCTTGCCATAAAAGTACAGGGTCGCGTCTTTGGTGTAATTGGCAAAATAGGTATCCAGGTCATTGGTGGCATACGCAGCGTTGAACGCTGCCTCCAACTCGCGAATCTCCGATTCAACCGACTCAACGCCATCAGCCCATACCAGCAGCGGTGCCACGGCCACCAGAATCAACATCATTAAATTCTTCATTACCCCTCCAGAAATTTTCGCAGATATATCAATTCGATAGTACCATGGGAAGGCATGGGGCCAGAATTCGCCGACAGCCTACCCGTGTTGAACCATTTTTGGGACAATCTTATTTGATAGCACCAAAAACAGGGTATTATCGAACGGACAAGCGTTTCTATGGAAATTCACCCGGTTGTTGCGGGCCATTTCACCCACACTCCAAAATCCGGCGATGTAGTAATAGTTTTTGTGGACCAATATAGAGAGGGTGCCTGCCTGAAAGAACCGGGTTTTTCGGCACAGGACCGTTAGGATAATTGGGATAGTAGGGGCCAGAGTGAAACCTGAACCCGGAAGCAGGAAAAATTTTTACTCTGACCCCAATTATTTCAGACTCTAACTATTTATGAAGATACTTGGCTCTACGAAAATTTTCTGGGTATTGATTGAATGAAAAAAACCAAGTTTGTAGTTTGGCTCACAGGGTTTGTGTTAGTAACCCTGGTAGCAGCCCTAACTCATATTTCCTATTTGCAAAGTGGTCTGATCAATTCAGCGGCCATAAGGTCAGCCGAGTTATACGCCACATCACTCACAGAATTTCGGACACTTTACACTTCGGAAGTAGTAACCCGAGCGACGAGTTCCGGAATGGAAATCACCCATGACTACGAATCCAGCATCAACGCTTTGCCTTTGCCTGCAACTTTGACTATCAAGCTCGGCAAAAGTATCGGTGCGCATTCCTCTGGAGCCAATGCATATTTGTATAGTCCATATCCATTCCCATGGCGAGCGGGTGAAGCTCGTTCAGAATTGCAAGATACAATCTGGCAGAAAATTTCAAATAACCCTAATCAACCGTTCTCACAGTTTACTGAGTCTGATTCAGGAACATCCCTGTTTTACGGGGTGGCAGACATAATGCGACCCAGTTGCATTGGTTGTCACAACAGCCACCCGGAATCGCCCAAGACTGATTGGAAAGTGGGTGATGTTCGCGGAGTCCTGCTAGTCGAATTGCCACTGGAAAGCTTTATTTCGGCGACAGGGCAAGATCTGAGGGTCGCATTAATTGGGTACATGATCCTTGGCGTGGCCGGCCTAATTGTCGCATTCATAGTTTACAAAATGTATCTGCAATCTGAAGAGCTCGAGTACAAGTTCGAGTCCACGACATTACAATATGATGAGCTATCTACAATACATAAACTGGCAACGGATGTTGCAGACGTTGGAATTTTCGCCTTTGACATAGTCCAAAATCATGTTACCTGGGACCGTACAATGTCCAAGCTCTACGGTCTGGCAACGGGTGACTTTGACGGCCAACATGAAACATGGATTTCAATGCTTGATCCGGAGCACAGGGAAAAATTAACCAATGACTGGTTGGAGTCAGAAAATGCCACTGTGCTATTTATCACGGAGTTCAGTATAGAAACTCCAACAGGCGAAAAGCGATGGATCAAGCACCACTCGCGATTGGTGCTTGATGAAGCGGGCGTGGCCACAAGGATTATTGGTACCAATTGGGACATTACCGGGTCGAAAGCAGACGAAAAGTTAAAAAATGAATTCGTTGCGACTGTCAGTCACGAATTGCGCACGCCTTTGACAGCCATCATTGGCTCCCTTGCACTATTGCGTGCAGGGGTTGTCTCAGAACCGAGCCAATCCGAAAAATTAATCGAAATGTCCCACAGGAATTGTGAACGATTGGTCAGACTAACCAACGACATCCTGGATATGGAGAAAGTACAGTCTGGAAATCTGAAAATTGATATGAAGCCTCATGATCTGTGTCCACTGATTCAGAATTCGATCGAAATCAATGCTGGTATGGCTAAAGAAAAGCAAATTACTCTTTTATTGAATTTGCAAGATAATTTGTATGCCGTTATTGATAACGATAGATTTGCGCAGGTGATGGATAATCTTATCAGTAACGCTATTAAGTTTTCCCATCATGGCGCGGAAGTATTAATTTCTGCTCATTCCAATGAGCATGTCTTGAGAGTTTCGGTAACCGACCACGGAATTGGAATAGAAGAAAAAGATTTTCATCTTATTTTCAATAGATTTATACAAGTTGATTCTGACAATAAGCGTAAGAACGGAAGTACAGGATTGGGGCTGGCAATATGCAAACACATTGTTCATGAAATGCAGGGAAGAATCGATTTTGAATCCGTTTTGGGTCGCGGATCTGTCTTTTACTTTGAGTTGCCAGAGTACAGGCAGTCTTAGGCCCACACCGCGGGCAATGGTGTGAGTAAGTCGCGTCAGGTCAACCCTGCCCGGCGCCTGAACCTGGTGATATCGCATTAGCGACACATTCATGCCGGATGCGCGTGCAGGATTGGTTGCGCAAAAATGCTAAGCGTTGAGTAACAACAACAGAAATCGTGACCTGGTCACTAAAACCTGTATTTAGGTTTATAGTGCCGTCTTGATCGAATTCCCGCTCATCGGCAAATCACGCAAGCGTACACCAGTTGCTGAATAAATGGCGTTGCCGATTGCCGGGGCCACCACGCTCAATGGTGGTTCTCCCAAACCGACGGGAAATTCCCCGCTCTCAACAAAATCGATATGCAGTTCGGGCATATCGGCCAT
>JABAAB010000021.1 GCA_014238945.1 Lysobacterales bacterium | reverse complement strand
GGTGTGCTTGTCGAGGGTATTGTAAATTTCGGTCGCCAATGACCCGGCCCACAGTTTTACCGCCTCTGAGCCTGGGTGATAGCCATCCGCTGCGAACAGGCTGGCTTCCGGTATTTCCCGGAATGGCAGGTGACTTACCTTCCTGTATCCCTCAATCAATGTACCCAGTGCCAGGTCAAAATTCTGCGCACGTCTACCGAGAACACCCCGCAATGGGCGTGGCAGGGCCGGGAAATGGCCCAGTGGCGGGAGCCCCAATTGTGCGATGTGGGCATTGGGGGCCAGCCGCTGCAAACCGGCATACAGGACTCTCTTCTTGATCAACCACTGACCCAATTGCATGGTCGAAGTGACATCATTCAGACCGTTGGATACCACGATCAGATCCACACACTGTTCATCGCTTTCCTCCACCCATTTCAACAGGTCAGATGTGCGTGATCCGTTGACACCATGGCAGGTCCAGCAGACCCGACAGTCGATGAGTTCAGACAGTGCCATCGACAACTGTGCCGGTAGTGCCAGTTGCATATGCTTCACCCCGACCCCTGCGATGATGGAGTCCCCCAGCGCCAGCAGTCTGAGTGTAGGACCGGTCCCGACCCGTCCATTACGGTCTCCCGGAGCTTCCCCAAGACGGGGTGTGTTCTTTCTGACCCAGATTCCCTGAAATACCAATAGAGGTGACAACAGGCCAATAAGCAGAGCATTGGGCAAGGCCCTGATTTTGGGTGTTGATACAGATTTCACGTCGTTCGTTCTGTGGTTGTTGCCAACCAGGAGGATATCTCATTCATCAAATCTTCAAAAACTGCAGACGGGCCTGCGGAGACAAATCCGTGGGTGGCGTTTTCGAAGTGCCGGTGTTTTAAACTGACCCCCGCGCGGTCGAGCCTGTCGGCGAAGGCGAGTCCCTCATCCCGCAACGGATCGTTTTCGGCGGTTACCAGCAAGGTCGGCGGGAGCATGGCGACCTGGTTTGAGACCAGCGGCATGACCCGGAGGAATTTCGCATTCGCAGCGGCAGAAGGGCCGCTGTCTGCCAGGTAGGTATCCAGAAACCAGCGCATCATGCTGGCCGAGAGTGTATAGCCCCTGGCTTTTTCCCGGTATGAGGGGGTGTTGCTTTCGTAGTGATCCGTCACCGGGTATATAACGATCTGACCTGCAACCTGTTCACGCACCCCGGGTTCCAGTTCCAGACAGGTGGCGATGGCGAGGTTTCCCCCGGCGCTGTCCCCGGTCAGTATCATACGGCCATTCGAAGGTCCAAGCCCTGCAATATTCCCGGCCACCCAACGGGTGGCTGCGAGACAGTCATCATGGGCTGCGGGGAAGGGAAATTCCGGTGCCAGGCGGTAGTTCACCGCAATGACGGTGCCACCACTGTGCTGGCTCAGGAATTCGCAGAATGGCTGGTGTGTGTCCAGGTCTCCCAGTACCCATCCTCCACCATGGAAATACACCATGAGAGGCCAGTCGCCCGACTCTCTGCCATCAAAAATACGGATATCTATCGGGCCGCTACCGGTTTCAACTTGCAGATCACGGTGCGCTATTCCAGGGGTCCTGCCCCTGTTGGCCCTGGCAGCGAGGAAGCGAAAACTCTTGCGCAACAGTAACACTTTCAGTTTCTGATAGAGGTTCATAAAGGTCACTCGAAGATGTACTCATCCAGTGGCGCCCGGCGCATTTCCCGGATAAATCGTGTCGTAGTGTGTGGCCATAGTGAAAAGATGTGTCCCTGATCATCCTTGTACCAACTACTACAAGATGTGTTCCATACCGTCTTGGCCAGTGCACGTTTAATCGCCGTGTTATAGGCAGATTCCGCTTCAGGTCGCACCACCACCGTTCCGTTTGTCGTCTTGAGGGCATGCTTTAGCAATCGGGCAATATAAGTGGCCTGTGCCTCGATCATGATGATAATGCTGCTGTGGCCAAGATTGCTGTTGGGTCCATACATCATGAAAAAATTGGGAAAACCATTCACAGCCACCGACCGGTGTGCCCTGATCTCCGGTGTCCAGTATTGTTCCAGAGTCAGACCATCCGGCCCGGTAACAGTCATGTCACCGATTAGTCTGCTGGATTCAAATCCCGTTGCCATCACCACCAGTTCGGCTTCACAGCGGGTCCCGTCCCTTGTCACCAGACCCTGTTCATCAAAATGGTCAATGGCCCCGGTCACCAGCTTCACGTTTTCCTGTTGAAGTGCAGGAAAATAATCATCACTGAGCAACAACCGTTTACAACCGATCTGGTAGTCCGGCCTGAGACTTGCCAGTAAGTTCGGATTACCAATGTTCCGGCGCAAATGACGTGCAACCATCCACTGCACATACTTTCTGGCCAGCCCCGGTTTCAAGCTGAAATTGGAATGAAATACAAAGTCATTGAAACAATACTGCCGCCAACGTACCAGTCGTTGCACGAAAGGAAGCAGACGAAAACAGGCTTGCTCAAACCGCGTGATGATCCTGTCCTTGCGGGGTATGAAATAGCTCGGGCTGCGTTGGAAAACACAGACCCTGGCAGCAGTTCTGGCTAACCTTGGAATAATCTGGATCGCACTGGCCGCGGCCCCGATGACGGCTATTTTTTTGTTTGCTACATCAAAGGAGTGATCCCATTGAGCGGAATGCATCACCTTGCCTTTAAAGCGCTGGAGTCCTGGAATTGCCGGGATTCGGGGGATATGCAGCGCCCCGATGGCGCTGATGACGTAACGCGCCCGTAACATCTCGCCCTGGGTACTGGTCAGCGTCCAGCCAGCCTGTGAATAAGTCGCCGTTCTCACTTCGAAACCACCACGAATACGTTCCCTGAGCCCGTATTTGGCCACGACATGTTGCTGGTAAGCATGGATTTCTTTGGCGGGTGAAAACCGGTGACTCCAGGCAGGGTTCAACTCAAAGCTGAAACTGTAGAGCTGGCTTGGCACATCACAGCAGGCACCCGGGTACTGGTTGTCCCGCCAGGTCCCGCCGATGTCGACTGATTTTTCGAGTAGCACATAATTAGATATACCGGCCCGATCCAATGCAATGGCTGCTCCGATACCCGAAAAGCCGGCACCGATAATGGCCACTTCATAATCAATCATGTCCGGATGTACCGGCGGGAGACTTCCTTCTCACGACCAT
>JABAAB010000019.1 GCA_014238945.1 Lysobacterales bacterium | reverse complement strand
GTAACCCTGTCGTGGGAGGGCGAGGCCCACCTGTTTGGCGATGCGGTGCTGATCGATGAGGTCAGTGGTGAGGCCATCACAGTGACAGCGGGTGGAAGTTATACTTTCACCATCTCGGGCGGAACACATGCATTCCGCCTGGTATTTAATTAAGATGGCTTCTGCAAATTCGTGAGAGGACTGCTGATCCGTGAATAATGATGAATTCGATAAGGACAAAGTTGATACAACGGTCTCGGATGCGGAAGGTCCCCGAATACGGAAAACAATATCCCGTCGTGAGTTACTCCGTTCGGGTGGGAAGGCCGCCTATGTTGCGCCTGCCCTGTTATTGCTGGGTCCGGTGAAGGTGTACGCACAGGTCGGTGGCTCCCCTCCCTGTGACCCGAACGACCCCGGTTGCCCGACCAATAGCGTACCCAACAGTGTACCACCCAACAGGGTACCCCCCAACAGGGTACCCCCCGGTAAGAATAAAAAAGGCAAACCTGCGGACAAGAAAGGCGGGGATTAGCTGGGTCTTTTTTGCCATTCAAGCCTGCCACTTAAGCCTGTTGAATAGCGACATGTGTTGACAATTATTGTCACAATTAACTGCTGACAGTCGGCACCGATCGATTTTTTTCCAGTAGCAAAATACCCCAAAGCCCTGAAGTCACAGCAATTCTGAGTTGCAGTGTCGTCAAAACAAATTTTGGCGCAAATATTGCATCTCTTTCACCGGCTGGATGAAATATCTTGCCAATGAAGGGGACAAATAAAGCTGTTAAAGAACAAAGTTATCATTTGTCACGTCATAGATTGACGAATGCACATCAATCCTGACTGACGCTGCAGGGAAATTGAACGGCACCCGGTATAACGTAAACACGCTGACCGGATTTGATAAAGGAGCATCGGGTGATGCGGATGACAGTTCGGTTCATTTCAGGATTGATGGCGCTGCTGCTGGCGCTTTCGTGCGTGCAGTCTTTTGCCCAGTCAACCAACGCCAATCCACGTGCATTTGGTATCGGTTATCCGGAAAGGGCTGAAGACCTGCCGCCGGGTATACTGCGTGACCATTTGGACACATTGCCGGCCCAGGCCCGGGGCAAGGCCATGCGTACCCTGCGCAAATTCCAGTTTACCGAGCACGACCTCCCCTATATCAGGGTGGACACCGAGGGTGGAATCCTGTTTGCGGATGTATTCCTGCAGGAAGCCGGGGCAGAAGCAGGGGAACCGGATATTCCCATTGCTGAAGATATTACGGAATCAGAGATATTCCTGTTACACAGTCGCCCGGGCGCGACCAATATTATTTATCTTGATTTTGACGGTCACACCATCACCGCCACTGCATGGAACTCCGGTGACGGTGATCCCGATACCTTTTATCCCAAAGCCTACGACCCGTCCGGAAATGACACGCTGACCCAGGCCTGTTCACTACCCGGCACATTGCCGATATTCACGGCCAATTTCAGCTCATCCGAGCTGTCCGACATTGGAGAGATCTGGCACCGTACCGCTGAGGATTTCGCACCATTTAATGTTGACGTGACTACCCAGGATCCGGGTATATTCAATGCCACCACCGGGCGTATCCTGTATACACAGGACGTCGACTATTGTGGGCAGAACATGCCATCTTGTTGCAGCGCGGGCGGGGTGGCTTACGTGGGTGTATTCGGCGACTTCAATTACCACACCTACTATTCACCTGCCCTGGTCTATTTCAACAAGCTCGGGTCAGTACAGAGCCGCCACGAGGCCGGCTCACACGAAATGGGTCACAATCTGAGCCTGGGACACGATGGGACCAGTGGCCAGAGTTATTACCCGGGTCATGGATCGGATTCAGATCTCACTTCCTGGGCCCCCATCATGGGTGCGGGCTACTACAAGAACGTGACCCAATGGAGTAAGGGTGATTACCCGGATGCGGTACTCTATGGCCAGGGTGGTTGTTGCTACCAGGCCACCACCGACGACCTGCTCCACATAGCCGGTATCCTGGGCTATCGCCCCGATGACCACGGTGACACCATTGCCACTGCCACCGCACTGACGGTTGCCGGCAGCGGCGTCATATCGGTAACCAATCCGGAAACAGACCCGCACGACTTCGCGCCCCAGAACAAGGGTGTTATCGAGGACCGCACTGACCTGGATTATTTCTATTTTGACACCGGCGCGGGTGCCGTCAGCATCACCATCGAACCGGCCTGGGCAGCGTTTTACCGCTCCTCAACCCGGCGTGGTGCCAACATGGATATCAAGGCCACTTTGTATGATGGCGCTGCGGTGGTCATGGACACTCACGAACCCAGCAATAATACAGACGCCCTCCTTTCCGCCACCCTTGCGGCCGGGCGTTACTACATAGAAATCGACGGCGTAGGAAATGTTGGTAACGGCGGCAGTCACGCCGGCTACGACGACTATGCGACCATAGGCATGTATTTTATTTCCGGTACGGCCCAACCCACATCATCCGATACCGATCCACCCACACCCAACCCGATGACCTGGGCGGTGCAACCCTACGCCGCCAGTGCAACCAGTATCGGTATGACCGCCACCACGGCCACCGATATCACCGGGCCGATCCAATACCATTTCAACTGTGTATCGGGCGGGGGCGGCTGTGTTCCCAGTGGCTGGCAACTGGGCACCTCACATACGGCCACCGGACTGGACCCCAGTACACAGTACAGCTATACCGTGCAGGCACGTGATGCGGTACTGAACCTGACCGCGGTTTCAGCCGCTGCCAATGCAACCACCGATGCGGCGCCCCCGGCAAGTCCGAGCAACCTGACCGGCACACCCCTGTCAATTTCAGCGATTGATCTCGACTGGACCGACAACGCCACGGATGAGACCGGTTATAAAGTCGAGCGTTCGCCCAGTGGCGCTGATACCTGGGTTACGCTGGCTGCCGCTTTGCCGGACGACAGTACCTCGTACAGTGACAGCGGTCTGAGTACCAATACCACCTACGACTACCGCGTCAGCGCGTTTAACCTGGTGGGGCCATCGGGGTTTGCCACCGGCAGCTTTACCACATTACCGCTGGCCCCTTCAAAGCCCACCGGACTCAGTGCCACCATGGTGTCATCAAGCCAGATCAGTCTGAACTGGAACGATAATTCATCCAACGAGGTTGATTTTGAAATCCAGCGCTCACTCGACGGCAGTTCATGGAGTTTCCTGACCATCAAGACCGTCAACAGCACATCACATTCTGATACCGGTCTGAACGCTGCCACCACCTATCATTACCGGGTACGTGCCAGGAACACGGGTGGGAATTCCGACTGGTCTGATCCGGATGATGCGATGACCGATTACAGTTGTTCAGCCAACAAGATCATGACCGCCAATCAGTGGGAATCTTTCTCTTTACCGTGCATGCCCGGCGACGCCACTGTGGGTGCCGTTTTCACTGCCGGTTCCTCGGTACTCACCAGCGGCAATTACAACGTCAACTGGATCGTTTGGGTTTATGAGAACTTTGAAAATTTGGCAGCCTCCAGACCCCAGGGTTATTCGATGCTGGGTGTTGATGACGAAATGGAAGAAGGCAAGGGTTATTTCTTCTATGCAACGGTCAACACCACCATATTTGTCGGTGGAGTTCCCAACACGGGTGCCGATATCCCATTGCGCACTGAACAGGCCAATGGCATCTACAACCTGGTGGGTAACCCGCACAATGCCGATGTCAACTGGAATGCCGTTGAGGTTGATGACGGGGGGACCATTGTCAATTTCGCCAATGCCGACAAGAAGCGTGGCTCAAACTATGACTGTGAGGGTACGCAACATATCGCCAATTGCAAGATGTGGCAT
>JABAAB010000034.1 GCA_014238945.1 Lysobacterales bacterium | reverse complement strand
GGCCTGCGATTAAAACTTGAGGTACTGGGTGCTGCCTGTAAACAGGCCGGTACGTTGTTCTTTGTCGATGCCATCCAGCATCTCGGTGCCCTGCAAATGAATGTGCAGAACAACGGGATCGATTTCATGGCGGCAGATGGCCACAAGTGGCTGCTGGCACCGGAAGGTATAGCGGTATTTTATTGCTCTAAAAATGCTCGGGAGCAACTCCGTCTCAATCAGCACGGCTGGCGGATGGTAGATGAGCCATATCAGTTCAACAGGGATGAATGGGAGCCCAGTGCCACGGCGATACGTTTTGAAGCCGGTAGCCCGAACACACTGGGCCAGGCTGCGCTGTACGCATCGCTTGGTTTGCTGCAGGACGTCGGCATGCACCGGGTAGAGGACATGGTGGCCGAAAACTCGCGAGTTTTATCCGAGGGACTCGCCAGCCTCCCGGGTGTTGAACTCGCACGTCCTTACCAGCCCGCCAGGGTGTCAGGTATCGTCAGTTTCAAATTTACCGGTCAGCAGATGCTCGATGTACATCGTGCGCTTAAACAACGGCAGTTGAGTTGTGCCCTGCGTACAGAAATGATCCGGCTTTCGCCGCACTTTTACCAGGCTGGAAAACCAGTCTTTGAGATGCTCGATGTTATTGAAGACGTATTAAATAATAAGATTTAGATATACTCTGTATATTATTGTTATTTATCACATTGTATGAGTTCTTTTGTCGGAACTCAACAAATTGGCAAGATGAGTCTCGATAATGGTCCGGGCATGTGTACCATCGGAGGTGTCGGCAAACTGCACGCCGATACCTGGTCGTCTGTTACCCTGCGCACCAGCCGGTGTCACCCAGATGATTTTCCCCGGTATGGGCAGCCGCTCTTCCAGCTCCATGATCGTCAATAACAGGAACACCTCATCACCCAGCGCATAGCGCTTGGTGCTTTGTACAAATAAACCACCACCCTGGACAAAGGGCATGTAGGCACTGAATAGCGTTTGCCTGTCCTTGATCGATAGTGAAAGTATACCCTGTTGTGCCATGCCAGTTTCCTCGTTGGTTCTTGTTAGAGCCCGATGTCTGTGAAAATCATGTCCTGTTGATCAGATGACCTGCTGTTCAGATGACCTGTTCCGCCCATCTTATCAGCCAATCCTGCAGAAGTAAGTCTCCACGTACGGAACTCGCAGACAATTTCCGGTTGATGTCCGCCTGTCGTTGCAGATCGAGTAGCCCCCTGGGATTCAATGAGACAGAGTCAGGCAGCCAGTCAGTGCGTGACCCTGTCATGGTCAGCCTCACCGCTTCAGCACAGCAACTTGACAGCCAGCGCCATAAATCATCAGGTTTGAGATCAATTAATTCCTGACTCACGATGGATGCTGACCCGGGATGATTCAACAGCTTCGCCAACGCGATTCTGATCTTCCCAAATGCATCCAGATCCGGTGACTCGATGTATTCCAGCGCACGGACCGGACTGCCACCTGCAGCTTCGAGTGCCAATTGCACGACATCGGCAGATCGACCGGACTGCGCCTCCAGCCACTTAATTGAAGAAATCCGGTCAGGTTGGCTGACCACAATGGACTGGCATCTGCTACGGACTGTCACCGGCAGTCTCCCCGGGTCGTTGCAGACCAGGATCAACACGGCATCACCTGCGGGCTCTTCCAGGCTTTTCAGAAGTGCGTTGGCAGAAGCGATGTTCATCAGTTCCGCCGGATGAATACAGGCGAGCTTGCGCTGGCTTATCGAAGTCGTCAGGTGCAGAGAGCCGATCAATTGGCGAACCTGGTCCACCCTGATCACATCCTTGCCCTCGTCCGGATGGATATCAAAGTAGTCCGGGTGGGCTCCACCGGAGAGTAATTCGCAGGACCGACATTGACCACAGGCTGCATCAGCATCCTGGTCTGTGTCAGTGACACCGGTACACAGCAGCAACGCCACCAGGGCATCTGAGAGCCTCTGCTTACCGGTGCCGGCCGTACCTTCAATCATCAAGGCATGCGCAAGACGCTGTTGACGAAGACTCCGGATCAGAAAGGACCAGTTATCCTGCAGCCACGGGTAAATCATAAGCCCGGCATATCCTCCAGGACGGTCTGCACCTGTGTCCAGACCTGATCCACATCCACACTGGCATCAATGATCACGTAGCGGTTCGAATCTGCAGCGGCACGATCAAGATACGCATTC
Source organism: Lysobacterales bacterium (assembly GCA_014238945.1). GTDB lineage: Bacteria > Pseudomonadota > Gammaproteobacteria > Xanthomonadales > SZUA-36 > SZUA-36. The sequence goes on along the minus strand of JABAAB010000034.1, from coordinate 38,475 downwards.
CTTACCCGTGTAAAAAACCGGATAGATTCAATCTCAAACCGATCCGCCTGTCCGCGTCCTGCCACACGTGACATACCCTGTTCCACCGGCATATCGAACAGAAATGTCAGGTCGGGTTGCAGATCCTGGTGGACCAGTTTTTCCAGCACTGCAACAGTCGCCGCACCCAGCTGCCTGCCGCCACCCTGGTATGCATAGCTGGCATCGGTAAAACGATCACACACGACCACTTTGCCAGCAGCAAGGGCCGGCCTGATGACCTCCTGCAATAATTGCGCCCGCGAAGCGAACAGCAACAACAATTCGGAAACTGCATCCAGTCCGGCATTGCGTGTATCGAGTAACAAACTCCGAATTTTCTCCGACACGGCTGTGCCGCCGGGTTCACGGGCTTCCACAACCAGGTTGCCATGATCGGTCAACCATTCGATTATTCGCCGGTGCTGGGTGCTTTTACCCGCACCCTCTCCTCCTTCAAGGCTGATGAATACGCCTTTGTGCAATGGCATTACTCCTTGATTTTCTGCTCGGGCCTTGTGCCACTGAGCAACTGTTGTACCGCCTTGTTGTGTTCTTCAAGTGTACTCGAAAATGTATGCCCGCCCTGACCGTCAGCCACAAAAAACATGGCAGTTCCCGCTTCAGGCTGTGCCGCCGCACGCAATGACGCCACACCCGGTAAAGCAATGGGCGTGGGGGGCAAACCGTGGCGCCTGTAGGTGTTGTAGGCCGTGTCCTGTTGTAAATCCTTACGGCTGATGTTCCCTTTGAATTCTGTACCCATACCGTAAATCACCGTGGGATCGGTCTCCAGCCGCCACTTTTCCTGCAGACGTCTTACAAATACCCCTGCAATAATGGCGCGTTCACTTTCCAGTGAAGTCTCTTTCTCAATGATTGATGCCAGGGTCAGCATTTCATAGGGTGTTTCATAGGGCAAACCAATCGCACGCCCGGACCAGCTTTGTTCCAGCGCTGTGCGCATGGATTGGTGGGCACGTGTCAATATATCGACATCGGTGTCCCCACGCACAAACAGATAGGTTTCCGGAAGATACCAGCCTTCCGGGTTGCCCATGTCTGTTCCCGGCAAAGACCCGCGTTCAGGAAGATCGTCAAGTGTCTGTTGCACAACAGGGTCTTCAGCCAGGGCCCTCAGCAATTGCCTGACTGTCCACCCCTCTATTATGGTAAATCGATAATTGACCACTTTTCCGGAAGCCAGAAGATCAAGTAACTGCGACGGCAGCAAGCCCTGATCCAGTGCATACTCGCCGGTTTTGATGGTCACGGGCTTCAATCGACTCAGTAACCTCCAGCGCCAGTCCATCCTGGTGATACCCATTTGCTCCAGTTCAAATACGACTGAGCGAATAGTGGCACCCCGCTCCACATTGACTGTCAATCCTGAGTTTGCGAGAACCAGCGGTGAATCGAGAAAGCGCAGATATTGATGCCAGATTCCGGCTGCCATACCGACTGCCAGAAGCAGGAGAATGAGGGCCACCGGCAGCAATCGTTTCATGATGCCTCACACTTTTCTAACCATGACTGAATTTCCCTGGTCACGGGACCGACGGGATATTCCAGGTCATCAATGGATACAATGGGAACCACACCCCGGACCGAATTACAGATAAAAACTTCATCGGCCTCGGTCATCATGTCAACCATGATACGACGTTGCTCACAACGGCTGCCGAAGGCCTTTAGTATCTGCTCCCGCAAGACCCCCCGGACACCACACTGGTCCAGCCTGGGGGTCAACAACAACTCGCCCATGACCAGGAAAATGTTCGCGGATATGGCGCTGACCAGGTGGTTTTCACAGTCCAGCAACAAGCCCTCGGTGTGATCATCACCAATGGACTCTGAGCTCGCCAGTACCTGTTCGAGACGGTTCAGGTGTTTCATACCACCCAGTGCGGGCTGGATAGCCAGCCTGAGTTTGCAGATACGTGCATTTACCCCTTTTTCTGCATTGTGCGCCAGCCCCTGGGGGTAGGCATGTGCGCTGACAATCCGTACACAGCTACTGACCTTCGACGGGCTGTAGCCTCGACCGTTGCCACTGCGTACCAATACAATCTTGACCACTGTTGCTGCAAGACCCGCACTCACTGTCTGGACATCACGTAACAAAATGGCTTGCGGGGGCATCGGCAGTCCCAATCGTTCGCAGCCGGCGCCAAGTCGGTCCATGTGGGCCTGCCATCTGCGCGGGCGCCCCCGCATGACCGACAGCGTCTCGAAAAGTCCATCACCATAATTAAGACCACGGTTGGTGGTCTCAACGTATCTGGAGATCTCTCCATCTACCAGGCATTCATACATGCCCCAGGGCCCTCAGTAATCCACGTGCCTTGTCCTCGGTTTCTGCAACCTCACTGTCCGGTTCGGAGTCGGCGACGATACCTGCCCCGGTACGGAAACTGATGCGGTCCCCCTGTAACAGCATGGAACGAATCAGGATATTCAGATCCATACCGCCATCAACCCCGAGGAATCCGAATGATCCGGTATAAAAGCTTCGCCCCTGCTGCTCCAGTTCCGCAATGATCTCCATACAACGCACCTTGGGACACCCGGTTATGGTGCCCCCGGGGAAGACCGCCCTGATCACATCAATGGGTGTAACATCCCGGCGCAGTCTTCCACGAACATTTGAGACAATATGATGAACGTGCTCATAGGTTTCAACAACCATCAATTCATTCACTTCCACGCTACCCGTTTCACAAACACGACCCAGGTCATTGCGTTCCAGGTCAATCAACATGATATGTTCTGCACGCTCTTTGGGGTGTGCGAGCAGTTCCTGGCTCAAAGCCAGGTCAGAGGCAGTGTCCGTGCCCCGGGGACGGGTACCCGCAATGGGTCTTGACTGGACCGAACGCCGATGGATATTGACCAGGCGTTCAGGCGAAGAACTCATCAGCACATGTTTCCCCCAGCGCACCATACCAGCAAACGGGGCAGGATTGCTCTGGCGCAGCGCCCGGTACAAGGTCGTGGCATGAACAGATTGCCTGAATTCAGCCTGCCACCCACGAGATAGGTTTACCTGGAATACGTCGCCATCGAGTATGTATTCATGAATGCGTTTCACGGCACGTTTGAATGTCTCCGGGGGATCACATGAGAGCTTGTATAAATCACTGTCAACATTTGCAGCCACCGACAGCAATGACTCGATTTCCTTGCGCATCTCCGCCAGTAACTGTTCACTCTCCGCTACCAGGTGGAGCACACCGGGATCCTCGGGACGGCTGTAAATCACCCCCGGGCAACGCGCAGCAATAGCAACAGGAAACTGATCACCAGCCGCAGGAAACTTCACGACCGGTTCAATTTCGGCGGCCAGTTCATAGCCCAGGTAGATAAACCAGCCACCGACAAATGGCCACGGTCCGTTGTTTGCGGGGGAAACCTGATTTTGTTGGTACCAATGATTGAGTCGTGACAGAAAACTTTCGCCCCGACCCGGGCCGGAGATGCTGCCATCGCTATGCCGGCACAACGACTCGCCGCTGGTTCTCAACAGCAGACTGCGTGCACCCAGCGGGCCGGGTGCGGCACTGTCCAGCAGGTAGGGGTATAACGCAGGTAACGCATCAGCAATGCTGAGCAGGTCTTGTTTACATTCCAGCGACCAGCAATGCATGGCGATTACGGTCTAGCCGTCAAATTTACGGAACACCAGACTGCCGTTGGTACCGCCAAATCCAAACGAGTTTGAAATGGCAGTCCGTACCTTTTGTTCACGGGCCGTATTCGGCACGTAGTCAAGATCACATCCATCACTCGGCGTATCCAGGTTGATCGTTGGAGGGATGATCCCGTCACGAATGCTGAGCAGACTGAATATGGCTTCAATGCCACCCGCTGCACCGAGCAAATGACCCGTCATCGATTTGGTTGAACTGACCGCCAGTTGGTATGCGTGGTCTCCAAACGATGTTTTCACAGCGGTGGTTTCAGCCAGGTCACCCAGTGGTGTGGATGTTCCATGGGCATTTATATAATCCACATCCTGCGGATTGGTACCGGCATCACGCATGGCAGTGTTCATACAACGTGCGGCACCAGAGCCATCCTCGGGTGGTGATGTCATGTGAAAGGCATCACCACTCATCCCGAAACCGGTAACCTCACCATAAATATTTGCGCCACGCCGCTTGGCATGCTCCAGCTCTTCCAGGATGACTACACCGGCCCCGTTGGAGAGCACAAAGCCGTCACGCTGATCATCCCATGGCCGGCTGGCCAGACCGGGTTCGTCATTACGTGTGGACATGGCACGCGCTGAGGTGAAACCACTCATTGCGGTTGGTGAAGTCGCATATTCAGCGCCACCCGCCACCATGACATCTGCTTCACCATACTGGATCATACGGGTCGCCGAGCCCATGTTGTGGGTCGCCGTGCTACAGGCGGTTACTATGGCGATGTTCGGCCCCTGGATATTGTGACGGATGGATAGAAAGCCACCGATCATGTTGATTATTGACCCCGGTATGAAAAATGGACTGACCTTGCGCGGACCGCCTTTCAAATAGGCTTCGGTGGTCCTCTCGATCGTTGCAATACCCCCTATGCCTGAGCCCAGAGCACAACCAATCCGCTCCGGATCATAAGAAGAATCCTCAGCAAGCAATCCTGCATCGCCCAATGCGTCCACGGCCGCTGCGTAACCGTAATGGACAAATTTGTCCATACGCTTTGCATCCCTAGTCGCCAGATAGTCAGTGTGGTCGAAATCAATGACTTCGCCTGCTATCCGGGTTTTGAGCGCAGACGCGTCAAACTCGGTAATCGACCTGATACCACTGCGGCCATTGCAGATGGCGTCCCAGGCAGAATCAATAGTGCTACCAACGGGTGAGACGACACCCATACCGGTAACTACAACTCGACGTTGCGACATTTAAAACCTCAAAACAATAATGAATTATTGAAAAGGACAACGGCCGGCGATTTGCCGGCCGCAGTTTCGATTCTCAGGTGTTTAGCTTCAGCTGTTGGTGGAATTGATGTAATCAATAGCCTGCTGAACGCTGGTGATTTTTTCCGCTTCCTCGTCTGGAATTTCACACTCAAACTCTTCTTCAAGTGCCATAACCAATTCAACCGTATCCAGAGAATCTGCACCGAGATCATCAACAAAAGAGGCGTTTGCGGTAACTTCCTCTTCTTTAACACCCAGTTGCTCAATAACGATTTTCTGAACGCGTTCTTCAATGCTACTCATTTTATAATGATTCCTTTAAGTGTGACACAGAGCCGCTATTTTAATGAAACTGCGGCCTGTCTGCCAGTTTAGTACTATTCGCTGCCGTATGTGTTCACAGACAGCACTCATATATTCCTATTTCTATTCAATTAAACGTGACCCACCACGTTTCAAGTCACATGCATTCCACCGTTAACGTGTATCGTCTGACCGGTGATATAGGCCGCCGCGGGTGATGCAAGAAAGGATACCATGTGGGCGATATCTGAGGCATCACCCAGGCGCTTTAACGGTATATCCTTCAGCATGGCCTCGCGTTGGGCATCATTGAGTTGACGGGTCATATCGGTGTCAATAAACCCCGGAGCTACCACGTTTACGGTAATGCCCCTGGAACCAACCTCACGTGCCAGCGAGCGCGAAAACCCCATCATTCCTGCCTTCGCTGCGGCGTAATTTGCCTGGCCTGAATTACCAATTGAACCTACAACTGAACCAATACTGATGATCCTGCCGCTGCGGGCCTTCATCATGCCTCGCAGGCAGGCCTTTGACAGACGATAGACCGAACGCAGGTTGGTGCCCAGAACCTTATCCCAGTCCTCTTCACTCATACGCAGAAGTAACTGGTCACGGGTAACGCCCGCATTGTTCACCAGGATGGTGGGCGCAGCAACTTGTTTATTGATCGCGGACAAAACCGAACCGATGGCACCGGCATCATTGACATCGAGCGCCATACCGGTCAATCCCTCAACACCACGAGCGCTGATGGCTTGAGCTCCGGCTTCGGTGGTTGCTGTTCCAAAAACGGTGCACCCCGATGCTGCAAGCTGGTCTGCAATGCACGCACCTATGCCTCTGCTGGCACCGGTTACCAGGGCCACCTGGCCCTGCAATTCATGTGTCATTTGAATCCTCCGCCCCAATGGCCTTTTCTATTGAATCACGCCCAAGCAGGGCAATGACTTCCGAGGGTCTTGAAATTCGTCTGTTCAGTCCCGCCAGCACCTTGCCGGGCCCACATTCAACAAACCGGGTCACATCGCGGCTCAACAACTTACCGATCGAGGCGGTCCAGCGGACCGGCTGCCACAATTGACGTGCGAGTGCCTCCCTGACCTGCTCTGCGTCGGGATACGACCGGGCATCGGCGTTTTGTATTACGGGAACGATTGAATCTGAAAAATGCACGGACAACAGCACTTCCTGGAGCTTGGTGGCAGCGGGTGTCATCAACGTACAATGTGAGGGAACGCTTACCGGTAGTGGTAATACCCGTCTTGCACCCGCCTCACGCGCCAGTTCACCAGCCGCCTCTACAGCAGCCGTTTCCCCGGAGATCACGACCTGCCCGGGTGCATTGAAATTGGCACAAGCCACAACACCGTTGCTCGAAGCCTGCTCACACAGATCATTTAAAATCTGGTCATCAAGACCCAGTACTGCAGCCATGGCACCGGAACCGTCTGGTGTTGCCTGCTGCATAAGACGCCCACGTTGTGCAACGATACCCACCGTATCACTGAATTTCATCACGCCTGCGGCCACCAACGCTGTGTACTCACCCAGGCTGTGGCCAGCAAAATAATCAGGAAATTCCCCACCGGCCTCACGCCATGCGCGCCAGGTTGCGATACCGGATACCAGCATTGCCGGTTGGGTAATCTCAGTCCTGTTCAATTCCTCAATGGGGCCATCATTTACCCGCGCCCACAGGTCATAGCCAAGCTCGGTTGAGGCTTCTTCAAAAGTTTCCCGGACCAACGGATATTCATCCGCCATCGAAGACATCATGCCAACGGACTGGGAGCCCTGGCCGGGAAATAAAAATGCGGTCTTTATCATTTACAATCCAGTATGGTCGTTAGTACTTTACCAGGGCCGAAGCCCAGGTAAATCCACCACCGAAGGCCTCCAGCAACAACATATCGCCACGCTTGATCTTACCGGATCGCACGGCTTCATCCAGTGCCAGCGGTACCGATGCGGCCGACGTATTGCCATGTTTATCCACGGTGATAATCACCTGGTCCATTGTCATACCCAGTTTTCTTGCCGTCGCGGAAATGATGCGATAATTGGCCTGGTGAGGGATCAACCAGTCCAGGTCTGACTTATCCATCCGGTTGTGCGCCAGGGTCTCATCGACAATACGTCCCAGAGTCCGTACTGCAACCTTGAATACTTCATTGCCCTTCATTTTGATCGTAACACCACCACGTTTTTCCGCTTTGAAACCCGTACTCACACCCACATCAACACCGAGCAGACCAGCATGCCGGCCAGCGGCATGGATGTGCGTGGACAATATGCCGGCCTCATCCGCGGCTTCCAAAACCACGGCACCTGCACCATCGCCAAATAAAACGGCTGTGCCACGGTCATCCCAATCGATCATGCTGGTGAGCTTGTCGACGCCCACGACCAGGGCACGTTTAACATCACCACAACGGACATACTTGTCAGCAACGGACAGCGCATACATAAAACCTGAACAGGCAGCATTTACATCCATTGCCCCACAATCCGGCAGTCCCAGACGGGCCTGTATCAGACATGCAGTACTGGGAAAAACCAGGTCAGGTGTTGTGGTCCCAACCACCAGGAGTCCGATGTCCTGGGGGTCAACACCGGCTGCTTCCATGGCTCGACGAGCAGCAACCTCCGCCATTTCTCCCGAAGTCTCGTCTTCCCTGGCCACCCGCCGCTCACATATCCCGGTGCGCCCACGTATCCATTGATCGGAGGTATCGAGTACCTTTTCCAAGTCGGCATTGGTGACTAAATTTTCCGGCAGGTAACTCCCCGTACCGGCTATTTTTGAATATTTCACACCCTTTCCTCAATGGAGTAGTCGTTGATCATCGACTCTATCAATTTTGGAACCTGCCTTCTCGCTTCCAGTGCAGCTTCTGAAATTGCATGGCCAAACAATTCCCGGTTTGCGTTTCCATGACTTTTGACAACCACGCCCCGCAGTCCCAGCAAAGGTGCCCCATTATGCTTGGATGGCTCAAATCGTGCCAGCGTACGCTTCAATGCAGACCCTGCCAGCAACGCACCAAGTTTCGCTCTCGGACTGGATTCAAGTGCCAGTTTCAATTGCTGAAAAAACATCCGTGCAAGCCCCTCACCAGACTTCAATATCAGGTTACCTGAAAATCCGTCACAAACCGCCACGTCCGCCTTTCCCGCAAAAATATCATGTCCTTCAATAAAACCCATGTAGTTGATGGGCAATTCATTCAAGACCGCATGGGCTTCCTGCAAAACGGCATTTCCCTTGCTGTCCTCGTGACCCACATTCAGCAATGCAACCTTCGCAGGTTCGGACTCCTGCATTGATCGCGCGACCGAACCCATGATTGCGAATTGTACCAACTGGGTTGCGCTGACGTTCAGATTGGCTCCCAAATCAAGCAAACTGGTACGACCGCTCGCCGACGGAATATGTGACATCAAAGCCGGTCGCTCAATACCCGGAAGCAAACCCAGAATTTTCACACCCAGCGCCAGCATCGCTGCGGTACTGCCTGCGCTGATGCATGCATGCGCCTGGCCACCAGCCACCTGCTCCATGCTCAGCCACAAACTGCTTTCCCTGCCGCGTCTCAATGCTTCAATGGGCCTGGCGTCAATACTCAAACAATGACTGGCCTCTATGCATCGAAGTCGGCCGATACCTTTTGCTGAGCCAAATTGTTCAAGCAGCGGATTCACCTCCGCGGCAATTCCACAGGCCAGAATTTCGACCTGAGGTTGCCGCGAGAGTACGTCCAGTGCAGCCGGAATGGTTATCGCAGGCCCAAAATCACCGCCGTGCGCATCCAGTGCAAGAACAATTTTCTCGGTATCACCCATGTGTCAAACCGGAACCCATTTTCAGCCGCCGGTATCATGCCGACGGGTGCAGGGTCACTGCGGTTGGTAACGCTATTCTTCGTCTTCGAAGTCAATAACCGGAGAATCAATCACCTTACGACCCTTGTAATATCCCTCCGGACTCACATGGTGCCGCAAATGAGTTTCGCCGCTGGTTGGGTCAACGGACAGTGTGGGCGCTTTAAGTGAGTCGTGTGACCTTCTCATTCCACGCCGTGATGGTGTTTTTCGGCTTTTTTGTACAGCCATGATAATTTACTCCTGATTCAATAGTTAACTCAATTCTGTTTTTTTTGCTGCAGCATTTCACCCAATGCAGCAAAGGGGTTCTTTTTCCCCGCGCCGGGATTGGATTCACCCGGTCCGTCAACGACGGTTTTTTGACCGCCGGTCGAATATTCAATTTTTTTCACGCCCGGCTTACGCGGATAGCTTGGTAAACCCAGCAGCAGCTCGTCCTCAACCAGTCTCGCAATCGCCAGCCGGCCATTCTCTGTTCTTACTGCATCGTAATGATCCGGCAGCTCTTCCAGATTACTGTTTTCGGTAATCACAGCCAACTCACTGCTGCGTTTCACCTGTTGGTCGAAAGGCTCCAGACTTGCCTGGCAAATCAAAGGCAGTGCCGCTTGCACCTTTAAACGGATCACAACCCGTTGATCCGGATCCTGCTTGAATTCCGCGACAAACGACGCTTCACCACGCACATCAGCCAATAGTCCTGCCAGGCGTTTTAAACCTGCTAACGGAATGGTCCCACCGAACTCGCGCTTGCCTTCTGCTGCACGTTCCGGTGAAATCCAGTCTGGATATTCCCGCGACATAGCTTCACAATTCCCAACTGGCCTCTCGTGTACATATGTTCACGAGCCAACATAAACGGACCATTTTACTACAAAAATGAATATGGAGTCATCATCTGCAAATCTAATTCTGGCATCAACCAGTAAATACCGGAAATTATTGTTACAGCGTCTCGCCACACCCTTTAGTTGCCAGTCACCGGAAATTGATGAATCGGCCGTTCCGGGTGAGTCCCCTGATGAACTGGTGGAGCGTCTCGCATTCCAGAAGGCACGCTGTATTGCCACACGCGAGCGCAATGCCATTGTCATTGGTTCAGATCAGGTGGCAGTCCATAACCAACGAATCATAGGCAAACCAGGAAGTCACCAGGAGGCCGTTACCCAACTGGCTTCTTTCTCCGGTCAGGTGGTCAAATTTCTTACAGCGGTTTCCGTGCAGTGCGTGGCCAACAATTTTTCTGACCACCACACCGATCACACGAGTGTTTATTTCAGACTCTTGTCCGGGGTGGAAATTGAGCATTATCTGCAACGTGAACAACCCTACGATTGTGCGGGATCCTTCAAATCGGAAGCACAGGGCATCGTTTTGTTTGATCGTATCAATAGCAATGATCCCACGGCACTGATCGGTCTTCCGCTGATCCGAACGGCCCACATGTTGCGCAGCGCAGGGATGATGCTGCCATGAGAGAAGCTTGCATGTTGCCCAATTGTCCATATTTATTGTAATGATGACTTTCATATTTCACTAACGAACCGGGACCCCCATGGACAACACGCAATTCAAACACTGGAAATGGACCACAGATCTTGACAATGTGCTGTGGCTGAGTATTGATCGCGATGGTGAGCGGGTTAACAGTCTTTCCCTGGACGTGCTGTCCGAATTAGAGTCGATCATTACCGGCCTCGAGAATGAACCACCCGCCGGATTGGTGCTTCGCTCCGGTAAACCCGGTTCATTTATTCTGGGTGCCGATATACGTGAATTCGACGATTATACCGACCCGGAAATTGCCTCTGAGGGGATCGGCAGGGTACATCGCCTGTTTAACCGCATAGAGAACCTGTCCTTTCCGAGCGTGGTTATCATCGATGGTTTTTGCCTGGGTGGAGGACTCGAACTGGCTTTGGCCTTCGACTACCGCATCGCCAGCAACGTTGAACGTACCCGGCTTGGTTTCCCTGAGGTCAAGCTGGGGATCTACCCGGGGTTCGGTGGCAGTGCCCGCAGCGTTCAGCGGTTGGGTGCATCCAATGCCATGTCGTTAATGCTCAGCAGCCGAAACCTGAGGCCGTCGGCCGCCAGGGCCATGGGTCTGGTCGATGAACTGGTGGGGCCGCACGGCTCCCTGCGCTGGGCGGCACGTCGTGCAATAAAACAGCGCCGCAAGAGCAAACCTCCCGGTCATATTACCCGCTTACAAAATTTTGCTCCGGTACGCCCCCTGCTGGCAAAGATGATGCGCAAGCAGGTCATGGCAAAAGCCAATCCCGATCACTACCCTGCCCCGTATGAACTGATCGACGCATGGGAAAAGCATGGCGATGATCCACAGCGCATGATGGTTGAAGAATCAGAGCGTGTTGGCAGGCTGATCACCGGGCCCACGTCCAGGAATTTACGCCGGGCTTTTAATCTCATGGAGCGTCTTAAAGGGTTTGGCAAGCAGTCTGATATCAGTGTACGCCGGGTGCATGTCATTGGTGCCGGGGTCATGGGGGGGGACATTGCCGCCTGGTGTGTTGTACAGGGCCTGGATGTCACTCTGCAGGACCGGGAGATGAAATATATTGAGCCCGCACTCAAACGGGCCAAGTCCCTGTTCAGAAAAAAGCTGAGAGACCCGGCCAAGGTAGCTGGTGCGATTAGTCGACTGGTAGCCGATGTTGAGGGCAAAGGAGTGGGCAAGGCAGATGTCATCATTGAAGCCATTTTTGAAGATGTGGATGTAAAACGTCAGTTGTTCGCCGAAATCGAACCACGGTTACGCGCCGGTGCAATTCTCGCCACCAATACTTCAGCCATTCCACTGGCAGAAATTTCATCAGCACTCAAGCACCCTGAACGCCTGATTGGAATTCATTTTTTCAATCCGGTAGCCAAAATGTCGCTGGTCGAAGTGGTTTATGACCAGCTGACCGAGGCAGAGCAGATTTCAAAAGGAGCCGCTTTTTGCAGTGTCATTAACCGCTTTCCATTACCGGTTAAGAGCACGCCGGGTTTTCTGGTCAACCGGGTATTGTCGGTGTACATGGCCAACGCCATGAAGATGCATTTACAGCAGGGCATTCCGATTGAAGTGCTGGACCGTGCTGCCACGTCGTTCGGTATGCCGATGGGTCCGGTTGAGCTGGCCGATACCGTGGGTCTGGATGTTGGCATGAAGGTCCTGAGCATGCTGGGCGGGGATTCCACCCGACAGGAAACTGACTTGCTGCAACAGAAAATTGATGCAGGTCAGCTGGGGCGCAAGTCCGGCCAGGGCTTCTATCGCTGGGAAAAGGGCAAGGCCAAAAAACCCGACACTGACACCGGTCAATACCCGACGGATGAGATAAGTGAACAACTGATGGAACCCTACTTCAATGCCTGTGAGGCAGCGCTTGCCGACGGTATCGTCGAGGATGCAGATGTGCTCGATGCCGGTATGATTTTTGGTACCGGCTTTGCACCATTTCGGGGCGGACCATTGCACTACATCCGGCAACGGGAGCAAACATCATGAGCGAGACACTGCGCAGGGTTGCCATCGTCGGCGGAAGTCGCATACCTTTTTGCCGATCCAACAGCATATATTCGGGCAAGAGCAACCTCGACATGCTGTCGTCTGCCCTGGACGGTATTGTTGATCGGTTCGGTCTTGATGGCGTTCAACTGGATGAGGTCATGGCCGGTGCGGTCATTACCCATTCCAGGGACTTCAACCTCGCCAGGGAGGCTGTATTGTCGAGCAGACTTTCACCTCTGACACCTGGAATTACCGTGCAGCAGGCCTGTGGTACCAGTTTACAGGCGGCCCTGAACATCGGGGCCAAAATTGCCAGCGGCCAGATTGAAAGCGGTATTGCCGCCGGGTCTGACACCACCTCCGATGCACCGATCGTATTCGGAAACCGGTTTGCCAGGCGGATGATTCAACTGAGCCAGTCCAGGACGTTGAAACAACGTATGTCCGCGCTGAAGGGCTTCAGTCCCGGTGAGCTGAAACCAGTATCGCCAAACAGTGGTGAGATGCGTACCGGTCTGTCCATGGGTCAGCATTGTGAACGCATGGCACGTGAGTGGCAGATCAGTCGCGAGGACCAGGATACGCTGGCTTTTGAAAGTCATCAAAAAGCAGCGAGAGCCTATGATGAAGGGTTTTTCGATGATCTCGTCACACCATGGGGCGGAGCCAGTCGCGACAATAATTTACGTTCCGACTCCACCCTGGAAAAACTTGCCGGTCTTCGAACTGTCTTTGACAAGGGACCGGACGCCACGCTGAGTGCCGGTAACTCAACACCATTGACAGATGGTGCCGCTTCCTTGCTGTTGTGTTCGGAACAATGGGCCGAACAACATGGACTGGCAGTGCAGGCATACCTGACGGGTGGCCGCTCAGCCGCCGTGGATTTCGTCAACGATGAGGGCTTGCTGATGGGTCCGACCGTTGCTGTGGCTGAATTATTGCAGGTAAAAGGGCTGTCTCTTCAGGATTTTGACCTCTACGAGATACACGAAGCCTTCGCAGCCCAGGTGCTTTGCACTTTGAAGGCATGGGAATCCGAAGACTATTGCAAACAGCGTCTCGGGCTTGAAGGAGCACTTGGCAGCATCGACAGGGATAAACTGAACGTCAACGGCAGCAGTCTCGCGGTTGGCCATCCATTTGCGGCCACCGGTGCCCGGATATTGGCTACCTTGTCACAATTGCTGGCCGGCAGGGAATCTGGACGTGGATTGATCTCGGTGTGTACAGCCGGTGGTATGGGGGTGTGTGCCATACTCGAGCGACCTTGACGCGATCTGCATCCGCAGGGAATATGCTCTACACAAGGCATTGTCCATACCGATCAGTTATGCTGATGGCTGAAACCCACAAGGCACAATATGAATATTTTTGAATTTACTTTTGCCTCAATCCACGGTAACAACATGTCGATGTCGACCTACCTGGGGCAACCCATACTGCTGGTCAACACGGCATCAAAATGTGGCTACACACCTCAGTACTCTGGATTGCAGCGATTGTGGGAGGATTTCAGGCAAAGCGGTCTGGTTGTAATCGGTGTTCCTTCCAATGATTTCGGTGACCAGGAACCGGCCAGTGAAGCGGTCATTAGCAAGTTTTGTGAGATCAAATACGGGGTAAATTTCCCGATGACAAGAAAATATAATGTTTCTGGAAATGCTGCACACCCCGTGTTCCGGACCCTGGTAGAAGAATTTGGTCACGATGTCGGACCACGCTGGAATTTTTTCAAATACCTGTTCAGCCATGAGGGTCAGTTGCTTGAGTTTTGGCCATCCAAAGTGGTCCCGAGTGACCCGCTATTCAGACGCACGGTTCAGCAGAATTTGAAATCCTGGGTTCTTTGATACGAATTGTTGTTGTCTGATTCCGGGGTCTATTTCCGTTTTCTATTTCCGGGACTTTCGCTTGGTAAATTTCTTCAGACGCTTGCGTTTCGCCATTTGTCGTTGGGTCAGTTTGTTTTTCTTGTCTTTATACGGGTTTGATCCACTTCTGAATTCAATCACCAGTGGCGTGCCACGCAATTTGAAATGACGGATAAAGACATTTTCCAGATACCGTTTATAAGACGCCGGAATGGCATTGGTGCGGTTCCCGTGGATGATAATCCTGGGTGGCAGGTTGCCTCCTGCATGGGCGAACCGCAGCTTAGAGGACCGGCCCTGGCTCATCGGTGGTTGGTGGGCTTCCCACGCCTGCTGTAATACACGGGTCAGTTCCGGAGTAGACATGTCCAGCGTGGCGCTGTGCCAGGCTTCCCGTACCGACTTGATCAATTCCTTCAGACCGCTGCCACGCAGGGCAGATAGTCGTATCTGACGTGCCCAGCCGACAAACTGTAATCGACGATCCATCTCTGAAAGCACACGTGCGCGGTGATGCTCTCCCAGACCATCCCATTTGTTCAGGGCAATGACCAGCGCCCTGCCCTGTCGCAATATATGCCCCAGCAAGGTCGTATCCTGATCGGTGATTCCCTCGGTGGCATCCAACATAAGAACTACTACGTGGGCTCGGTCAATTGCCTGCAATGCTTTGATAACACTAAATTTCTCGACGGCCTCTGTGACCCTGGAACGTCTCCTGACCCCGGCGGTATCAATCAATTCGTAGTTGGCGCCCCGGTATTCCAGGAAGGTGCTGATACTGTCCCGGGTGGTTCCGGGCAAATCAAACGCCATGACCCTTTCCTCACCCAAAAGGCAGTTCACCAGCGTCGATTTTCCGACATTTGGTCTGCCGACAATGGCGAGACGCAGGCGATCGTTGTCCTCATCCTGCTGTTCTTCGGCAACACTTGGCTCCGGCAAAACCTGAGCGACCTGCTCCATCAGATGCCCCAGACCCCGGCGGTGAGTCGCTGCAACAGAAAGTGCAGGCCCCATACCCAGGGCTGCAAATTCAGCCAGTACCACATCCGGATCGGTTCCGTCGGTCTTGTTGCCCACCAGCAGCACCGGCCGGTCGTGCCGGCGCAGCAGCGTGGCGATGTCCTCATCTTCCAGTGTCAGCCCTTCACGGGCACTGACTACAAACAAAACAAGTTGTGATTCATCTATCGCCTGGTGGACCTGTTGTGCAGTGAGATATTCAATCCCTTCCGCCTGCCCGACCAGACCCCCGGTATCAATCAGCACACAGGGACTGTCCCCGACTTCACTGATACCGTACTGGCGGTCACGTGTCACCCCGGGCATATCTGCCACCAGCGCATCACGGGTGCGCGTCAGGGCATTGAATAAGGTTGATTTGCCGACGTTTGGCCGGCCGACAATTGCAACGACGGGAAGCATGGAATTACACTAGTTCCGGGAATGAGTTAATCCAGCATCATACATGAGGCTGGCTACTGGTTCAGAGCAGCCCCCGCCTTGTATGCCACCAATTCACCTGATTTGGTCAGGGCAAATAGAGCATTTCCCACCACCAGTGGCGGGCCACTGAATCCTTTACCACCGACATCGGCCCGTGCGGCAAACTGACCATCACTGATATTGATCCAGTGCAGATATCCCTCGGCGTCGCCCACCACCACAAAGCTGCCATAGAATACAGGGCGGGTCAGACCGCGTCTCAGCAACTGTGCATGCTTCCATGACTCGGCTCCATTACGCCGGTCGAGCATCCACAGGTTTCCATCTTTGTCACTCACTGCCAGGTTTACCCTGCTGACCGCGACACCGGAAGCTGATGACACATCCTTGAACCAAAGAAGACGTCCTGAATCAGCCGCCAGCGAGGCCAGCCTGTTTTTGTAACTGGAAACGAGTAAATCTGAAGCAACAAAAACCAATTGGCCATCAATATCTGACAAGCGTTCCAATTCGGTCCGACCTTCGGTGGTAACGAGGGTCTGTTCCCACATCAAACTGCCATCATCGATCCGCAGAGCAACCACCTGACCGCCATCGTAACCGATAAACGCCACTCCGGCTCTCAGCAGGGGAGGAGCATTTCCTCTGAGCGTTAACAGCGGAACGGCATGGTCATGAATCCATAACCGCCTGCCGGTATCAGCATCCAGGCCGAACACCCGACCGTCGATGCTGCGCACAACGACAATCCCGTCGGCTTCGGCAGGCGCCGCAAGTACTTCCGAGGTGACCGTGGCCGACCAAAGCTGCCCACCCGTGGAGGCGTCAAATGCGTAAACTTCACCATCCTGGGTTCCCATCAGCAGCAGGTTTTCTGATATCCCCGGCCCACCGGTAAACTGGAGATCGGTTTTGACCTCCCATTGTTTGCGTCCGTTACTGGCATCAATGGCTGTTAACAGTCCCTTGTAGTCTGCGGCGTAAAGTACCCCCGATGAGTAAGCAGGCCAAAGCTGGCGGCCGGCTTTGTCCAGTCCGCTGCCAACCTTGACAGACCAGGCCTTGCCGACCGTCAGCGTGGATTCAAATTCAACCAACTCCGCAGGGGCGTCAATCTCATCATCTTTGCCCCAACTGTCTATCCAGCTACATCCGCTGAGCATCAACACAGCAGCAACCGCCGTGGTCAGAATTCTCTTCACAACGCACCAGCATCGGTAGTAACCGTGGCACCGAGTGCTTCCAGTTTCATATTGAGTAACTCGCGGTTGCCAACCCCATCTTCAAGCAGGCCCAGTGAGTTCTGGTAGCTCTCAATGGCCAGGTCTTCTTCACCCCGTGCCAAATGTATATCGCCACGTATCTCGGCGAACTGGGCTTCAAAGCCCTCAGAAGACGGTGCACCATCAATCAGCCCAAGTGCTTCATCAATCTCGCCCTGGCTCAATTTCACACGGGCCAGGCGTTCTCTTGCGATAATCTGCACAGCGGCGGGTTGGGCATGATTCATTGCATGTGTCAGTGCCTGGACTGCAATATCCAGTTGCCCTGCCTGCAGACGGGCTTTTGCCATCAGCATGGACGCCATGGCGGTGTAAGCGGAGTCAGGGTACTCGGCTTTCAAAACCTCATAGTTTGGTACAGCGGCATCCATGTTGTCCTGTTCAATGAAATCAACCACCACCTGGTACTCGGCAGATGCCTGTTGTCGTTCGCTGGTTTGCCAGGCCTGCCATTGTTTGAAGCCGAACATCAGGCCAAACGCCAACACCAGCCCCATGACGATGGCACTGCCATTTTCCCGTAACCAACCTTTTACTCTCTCACCCTGTTCATGGGTATCATACAGATCAGACATATATCTTAATTAATCCATTCAGTTAAAAAATTACCGGGTATCTGCCCGGCGGTCATTCATAATCTTTCAATGAAGTCTTGCATCCAGCCCACAAGCTTGTCGCGATCGATACTCAACTGTTCATTTTCACCACGCAGGTACTTGATTGTCACCCGCCCGGTACTTATCTCATCCTCACCCAGCACCAGTGCCAACCGGGCACCACTGCGGTCTGCGCGTTTAAACTGCGCCTTGAAACTTCCACCGTTGACATTGTTCAGCAGTTGCAACTCCGGAATCCCGGCGCGCAAATCATACGCGAGTTTCAGCGCAGTTTCAGCACTGTCTTTGCCAACTCCAACCAGGTACGCATGTACGGGCGGGGGCACAATATCGTCGTTTTGACTCAATAATTCAACCAATCGTTCCTCACCCATGGCAAAACCAATACCCGGAGAGGGTCTGCCGCCCTGCAATTCGACCAGATTGTCATAGCGTCCGCCGGCACACACCGTACCCTGTGCACCCAGGTCGCCAGTGCTCCACTCAAACACTGTGTGGCAGTAATAATCCAACCCTCGGACCAGTTTTGGGTTCTCGAAATACTCGATACCCAATTGGTCAAGATAGGACTTAAGTTGTTGGAAATGCGCACGGGACGCCTCACCCAGGTGATCCCCTAACAGAGGCGCATCTTCAAGCACGGCCCGAACCTGAGGATCCTTGCTATCCAGCACCCGCAGGGGATTGCGTTCAACTCGTTCATTGGTATCATCATTGAATGTTCCCCGGTGCCCACGAAGGAAAAATTGCAGGTCGTCACGATAACTGGCGCGTTCTTCGGAGTTCCCAAGTGTATTGAGTTCAAGACGCAAATTTTTTAAACCAAGACGGTTCCAGAGTTGTGTCCCCAACGACAGTATTTCCGCATCCGCATCTGCACCCGGTGCACCGAATAACTCAACACCAAGTTGGTGAAACTGCCGGCTGCGGCCTTTTTGCGGCCGTTCGTAACGAAACATGGGGCCGCCGTACCACAGACGTGTTACAGGTCCGTACAGCAGTCCATTTTGTAGCGCGGCCCGCACGATCCCTGCCGTACCTTCCGGACGCAAGCTAAGAGACTGGTTATTGCGGTCGCCGAAACTGTACATCTCTTTTGCAACAACATCCGTTGCCGCACCGATTGCCCGGGTAAAAACCTCGGTTTTTTCCAATACAGGAATACGGATCTGCCGGTATCCGTGTGCGGAAAAAACCTGTTGGGCTGTACTTTCCAGGGCCTGCCAATAATGCATATCCACGGGAAGAATGTCATTCATCCCGCGTATTGAGCGAATGGGTTTATTCATATTAATTACTGCTTGGCTCGCCGGCGTCTGCTTCCAATTGCTGTGGCCAGGTCATTTGGGTGACATCATCCTGGGTGAATGGTGTCAGGTCCACGGCCTCACCATCCATGTACAACTTGACGGCCGATGACCTTCCCAGCCGAATGCGAAACGGAGGCTTGCCCTGGTACATCTTCTCACTGCCCCCGCGTAGCAGGTCCATTTCCAGTTCACGGCCGTCTGTGTCCGTAATTTCAACCCAACTGTCGGCTGATACACTCACCCTCAACAGACGTTCACCCTCGGCCAGGGCAATGGATTCTTCAACATCCTGCTCTGCTTGCGTTGTGTTTCTCTGTCCCGCTTCGTCCCTCAGACCCAGTGACGTAATTGACGCATTGACCGGGGTGTTTGAACGCGGTTCGCGCTCCAGTGAATTGGTGACAATTTCCGCCGTCTCATTTCTGTCCTTCAAGGGTGAGCCGCTTTGGGACAACCTGACTGCTTCATGGGTGAATTGCCAACCCAATGTGCCAATCAGCAGTGATGCCAGCACATAGCTGGTCGCACGTAACCACTGGTCAACTGGGTTATGTTTGGACACCGCTGGGAAAATGGTACGCAACTCGGGTTCATCGGCGCTTGCCGTGGCAATCATTGCTCGAATATCATCTTCCGGAATGTCCAGGTGACGCGCATACGCCAGTATGTAACCTTTACGGTACACCTCAGCGACATGATCAGCCTGGTCGGACTCAATGGCGCGCAGCAATTTCTCATCCAGGCCAATGGCGGTGGCGGCTGCTGCGAGTGAAATTTTTCCGGCCAGCCGCTTCCTCTTCAGGAATGCCCCGGGCACTATTGGTATCAGTTCCTGCTGGTGGCTCATCTTTCGAGTTGTCTACGCACTTCTGCTGTTTCGGGGGCCCCGGGGAATTGTCCATTTAGCACTTCAAAATATCTCATTCTTGCATTGTCATCACCCAGGGCCGTTTCTATCCTGTATCCCAGAAACAGGCTTTCTGCAGTCGCCTCGGTGACCGCTTCAAACCTCTGGATAAATGCACGTGAGGTAAGGTAATTCTTTTCAGTCTCGTTCAATTTTGCCATCAGCAGCAGAGCATCGGGAAATTGTGGTGAAAACTGAAGAGCACGACGCAGATAACCATCGGTATCCGCCAGCATACCCGCTCCGAGGGCACATGACCCCGCATTGGTAAGGGCTACTGCAGGGGTGCGGTAGAATGGATCTTCCAGAGCTTTTACGAAAAATCTCTGCGCTTCTCTCACCTTGTCACTCTGACATAAATAAACACCATAATTGTTGTTTATGTCACCATTGTTGGGATCCAGATCAACCGCTTTCCTGTAATGCTTTCCTGCCAGTTGATATTCACCGATGGTCTCGTAAAGCACCGCCAGTACCGTGTGTGCCGGTGCATATTCATCATCCTCGGCAATTGCCTTTTTGAGTTTTCCCAGAGCAACTTCCGGCTGGCCACGATTCATATATTCCAATCCAAGTGCAGTATTGGTTTCGGCAGCCTTCAGTGCCTGCTCTTGCTGATCGTCTTTAGAAGGCTGGTTGGAAACACAGCCGAACATGAGGGCAGAACCAAGCAATACCCCGACCAACCGTGACCTTGTGGGGTCGATAGACTTCATATGCTCATCTCCTCTCTTTTCAACTTCAGACGCTCGCTTCTGCGGGTACGGTCCCTTACTTTGCCAACCAACTGACCACAGGCAGCATCAATGTCTTCACCACGGGTTTTTCGTACGATTGCAATCACTCCTCCAGCCATCACGATTTCCTGGAACCGGATTATCCTTGTTTTACTTGAGCACCGGTAGTGGGTCCCCGGAAACGGATTAAAGGGTATCAGATTCAGCTTGCTGGGTACCGATCTGAGCAACTTGACCAGCTTGTGTGCATGCTCTGGTGAATCATTGACCCCATCCATCAAGGTGTATTCAAATGTTACCGTCCGCTTGTGCTTATCAGATACATAGTCCCTGCAGGCCTGCATCAACTCTGCAATCGGGTACTTGCGGTTCAAAGGTACAAGTGTGGTACGCAGATCATCGACCGGCGCGTGCAGGGATACAGCCAACGCGACATCTATGCATTCCCGTAAACGGTAAATGGCCGGCACCAGACCTGCGGTGCTCAAGGTCACCCGTTTTGCTGCCAGTCCAAAACCCAGATCATTTCGCATCAGTGACATGGCAGAAATCACCGCATCGAAATTCAGCAACGGCTCACCCATACCCATCATGACGACATTGGTAATACGGCGCGTACCATTTCGTTCGTGTCCCAGAATCCGTGCTGCCTGCCAGACCTGGCCGATGATTTCAGCAGCGCTGAGATTTCGTGCAAAACCCTGTGCTCCGGTGGAACAGAATGAACAATTCAATGCACACCCGACCTGTGAAGAAACGCACAGGGTGCCCCGTTTGGCTTCCGGTATGAAGACCGTCTCAACCGCGTTACCTCCGGGCAGGCCCATCAGCCATTTAACCGTACCGTCCGCGGACTTTTGTTCAGAAACAATCTCGGGCAAACCAATCGTGACCCTGGTGGCCAGTTGTTGACGCAAGGTGATTCCCAGGTCGGTCATCGCATTGATGTCCGTTTCATAATGATGAAATATCCACTTCAATACCTGCTGGGCACGAAATGGCTTTTCCCCCATGGCCTCGAAATACTTGCGTAACCCCGCCTCGTCGTAATCCAGCAGGTTTACACGGTCGTCAACGGCTTTCATGAAGTTTTTCTGGTCAATAAAATCTTACTGTTCTCCAAAAAAATAGACGATTTCAGATTCTGCAGTATCCGGTCCGTCTGAACCGTGGACTGCATTTGCTTCAATGCTGGATGCAAAATCGGCCCGGATGGTGCCGGCACCGGCCTCGGCCGGGTTGGTGGCACCCATCAGGCGCCGGTTTTCCAAAATGGCATTGTCCCCTTCCAGGGCCTGGATCATGACCGGTCCCGATGTCATGAACTTGACCAGGTCATTGTAGAAAGGGCGTTCACGATGCACAGCATAAAATCCTTCCGCTTCTTTACGGCTCAAATGCTGCATTCGTGCTGCAACAATTTTGAGACCGGCGTTTTCAAAACGGCTATATATCTGCCCGATTACATTTTTTGCAACTGCATCGGGTTTTATGATGGATAAGGTACGCTCGACAGACACTTAATAACTCCTGTTATCTATTTGATTTTAATGAAATTAAAAAAACTTCTTATTGAAAGTTTTAAAGACCGGATTCAACAGCTAATTTTAAGCCGACATGGACGCGCTTGCAATCACGGCGGAGGCATTAATGACGGCTTATCTTGACCCTGTGAACTGTGCAACCCTATTATGTCCGATGGGTGAACGGGCAAAATCTCTGGCGCCGGAATTCTTCAGGCAAATGCGAGGACAAGCATGACCGCTCTATTTCTGGCTATTCTCGTCTTGACCTTTCTGTTGTTGGCATATTATCGGGTTCACCTGCTGATATCGATTGCCATCCTGGCCGGTCTTACATCCGCATTCACTGAACTCCGTCTGTTTTACGAGATTCCTTCCTGGTTCAGATGGTCGTACGGCATCGCTACAGTTACGCTTGCAGGATTCGCAATCAAACCCCTGCGTCGCCTGCTCATCAGCAATCGTCTGTTCAGCCTGTTCAGAAAGTTGATGCCAAAACTGTCATCAACGGAACGTGAGGCACTTGAGGCAGGCACGGTTTGGTGGGATGCAGAATTGTTCAGCGGTAAACCCCGGTGGCGAACACTGTTGCGTCAACCGAAGCCGTCTCTGAACGACAGGGAGTGGGAGTTTATCAATGGTCCGGTAGAGGAACTCTGCCTGATGCTTGATGACTGGGAAATCTGCCACGAGCATCAGGACCTGCCAGAATCAGTTTGGCAGTTCATCCTTCAGAACAAGTTCTTCGGTATGATAATTCCGAGGAAATATGGTGGCCTGGAATTCTCCGCCCAGGCCAATTCCGCGGTGGTGCAAAAACTCGCCAGCCGCAACCTCACAGCGGCCGTTACAGTGATGGTGCCCAACTCGCTGGGTCCCGGTGAACTGCTGATGCATTACGGCACCGATGAACAGCGGGAATACTACCTGCCACGTTTGGCAGAAGGTATGGACATTCCCTGCTTTGCCCTGACTTCTCCCCTGGCAGGCTCTGACGCGGGTGCCATGCCCGATACAGGAATTGTCTGTAAAGCCATGTTTGATGGTGAAGAAGTACTCGGATTAAGACTGAACTGGAATAAGCGATATATCACTCTTGCCCCGGTTGCGACTCTGTTGGGACTGGCATTTCGAGCCCTTGACCCTGACGGCTTGCTGGGAGATAAACCGGATCTCGGTATCAGCTGCGCACTGATTCCAGCAGATACTCAGGGTGTCGAAATCGGTGACCGGCACATGCCGGTAGGTGCCGCATTTCTGAATGGACCAACAACAGGAACCGATGTATTTATTCCTATGAACCAGGTTATCGGTGGTCAGAAGCGCCTGGGTCAGGGTTGGCGCATGCTGATGCAATGCCTGGCTGCTGGAAGGGCCATCTCATTGCCATCATTGGGGGTGGCCGGTGGAAAAATGGCCGCTATGCTGACTGGCGCATATGCAAGAATCCGTACGCAATTTGATGTGCCAATCGGCTATTTTGGAGGTGTGGAAGAACCCTTGTCCCGCATAGGAGGACGTACCTACCGAATGGATTCTGCCCGCCAGCTCACGCTGACCGCGTTGGACAAAGGCGAAAGACCGGGTGTTTTGTCCGCAATCAATAAATATCAATTAACCGAAGGCAGCAGGCAGTGCATTATCGATGCCATGGACGTACACGGGGGCAAAGGCATCATACAGGGCCCCAACAACTACCTGGCACATGCTTACCAGGCCTTGCCGATATCTATTACCGTGGAAGGTGCCAATATCCTGACCCGGTCTATGATCATTTTTGGCCAGGGAGTCATACGGGCACATCCATGTCTGCTCAAGGAGATGAACGCAGTGAGCGGAGTGGCCAACAGTCAGGCCAGACGTGATTTTGATAACGCACTTTTTGCACACGTGGGCTATACATTCAGTAACCTGGTGCGCAGTTTACTCCTGGCTCTGACGGGCAGTCGTTTGACACTCGCACCGGTGCGGGGACAACATGCCCGGTATTTTCGGCAACTCACACGCATGAGTGCGGCGTTTGCATTTGTCGCAGATTCGATTTTGATTGTCATGGGTGGAAAATTCAAGTTCAAGGAGAAATTGTCTGGCAGACTGGCGGATGTCCTGATCCATCTGTTCATGGCCAGCGCAATGCTCAAACGCTTCGAGGACAATGGGCGGCCAGATCAGGACCTGCCACTGCTGATGTGGGGTATGGAAGACAGTCTGTACCGGATTCAGCAGGGTCTGATGGGTGTCACCCGAAACTTCCCCATTCCCATCCTGGGCACAGTGGTTCGAAAATTTCTTTTTCCACTTGGCTTGCCCTACAACGGTCCGACAGACAAAACGGTAAAAGCCGTGGCCAGATTATTGCTGGATGAAAACGAAAGCCGGGACAGGCTGATCAACGGAGTTTTTATTTCAGACCGGGATGATGCCACAGGACGGGTGAACAAGGCATTTCACCTGGTACTTGAGGCCGCCCCTGCTGAACGTGCCATCAAAAATGCATTTGAACAGGCTGTCAACTTTGTGAACTATGAAAGCCTGGTGAAACGGGCCACGGAAAGTGGGGTAATAACCGAGGAACAGGCAACCACGGTAAGACAGGCACAAGAGGCCACGGCCAGGGTTATTGCAGTGGATGACTTTCCATTCTCGCGCAGTGTGAACGTGGTTAACCCGGTGAGTGTCGTTCCGGATTCGAACACCGGTTAAGCCTCTGCACAGCAACTAATCCTTCAGGAAATGACGTATTTCCTGCTCAGCATTCATTCCGTCAGAATATCCCAGGTCAATCAACTCACTGCAATAAGCAGATGAGAACAAAAGGTAACTGGCCATACGCCAGTCCCGGCCCCACCCACCCAGTGTACGCAACAACAATCGCACGCTCGATGGAATCTCATGCACATGTGAGCGGGTCACGTGGCGCAGGTCCCGACTCGGCCTTATTATCAGATTGTCAATATGGGTCAGGTGAGTCTCGTTACGCAGAGGTTCGGGAATTAGACCAAGTGTTCGATTGATCCTGTTCAGACGCATCAGATCGGTGTTGATGGTATCCATGAAAATGGTATCCATCAGGTATCCTGCCACTTCGCCGGTTGACGGGTATTCTGCAGGTTTTTCCGGCGGAGGGTCGGGATTCTCATCACGTGTGCCGATGACAAGAATCTTCTCCGCACCCAGGTGAATGGCAGGACTGAGTGGCGCCACCATGCGCATGCCACCATCACCGAAGTATTCATTACCCACACGCTCTGCCGGAAAAATAAATGGCAAAGCCGCCGAAGCGAGCAAGTGACTGACCTGCAATTTGGTTCGTTGACCCCTGCGACGTGGTCGCTCCCATTCCCCAATGTTGTCTTGAGCCTGGAAAAAACTGATGGCACTGGCACAGGAATAACCCGATGCCGTGACCGCTACACCCCGAAGGGCTTTCTGATTCAACGCAACCTGGATTCCGCCAAGTCGAAGTTCGTCATTCAAAAACTGACGTAATGGCGAACTATCCAGAAAAGCCTTCGGGTTACCCGTGACCATACCGGCGCTCAAAAAGCTGATGATAAAACGAAACCCGGACTTGAATACCGTCCACGCGTCGGTGCGGTAGACCCGGCGGCATTGCATACTGCGCCAGAAATGATCCAGCAGATCGATACCCACCTGGAATTGATGCGCATGACTTGCGAGCACCGCAGCATTAATTGCGCCCGCAGAGGTGCCGCAAATTATCGGAAATGGATTTCCATTCCCATCGGTCATTTCGCTTATCGCTTTCAGAACGCCCACCTGATATGCACCACGGGCACCACCCCCGGGCAACAGAAGTGCGGTACACCTGCCTGTCGATTCCTGCATTGTTAAAGAGATTCCCAACTGCCAACGATCTCAACGAACCGTATCACAGCCATGATATTTTCATGAAACGGGTTACAATGCCACTTCTGTATGATCCTTTGTGATCATGGATGGTATACTGCGTTTCGGGAAAATCCATGGAGCGGATTTGAGCGTGTTCGAAAATAAACACTGTAAACCGTGCGAAGGAATCGCTGATTCACTGAGTCCAGACCTTGTGAACAGCTATTTGATTCAGTTGCCTGGCTGGGAACTGGGTGCGGAAGACAAAATCATAACCCGCACGTTTCGTTTCAAAGGGTTCTTGTCTACCATGTCATTTGTAAACGCAATGGCGTGGATCGCCGAGCACCAGGACCACCATCCCGATTTCACCACCGGTTATAACTACTGCACCGTCACCTACACCACCCATGCAATCAGCGGCTTGTCTGAAAATGACTTCATCTGCGCCGCAAAAATCAATAAATTGTTGGAGCACTGAAAATGACTGAAATTTCATTGCAAAAATCTACCGTTGCCGATGACAGAAAAGTACGACTCAAGCAAGCCGTTGATACGGTCAACCAGATCCTGCTGGGCAAAGAGCAACAGGTAAAACTGGCCTTCAGTTGCCTGCTCGCCCGTGGCCATCTATTGATTGAAGACCTGCCCGGGGTAGGTAAAACCACGCTGGCACACGCACTCGCAACCGTAATAGGGGCGCATTACCAGCGTATTCAATTTACCAGTGATCTGTTGCCCGCGGACATATTGGGTGTCTCCATATATCGTCGGGATCAGGAAAAATTTGAGTTTCACCCGGGTCCTATTTTCGCGGAATTGGTGCTTGCCGACGAGGTGAACCGTGCAACACCGAAGTCGCAGAGTGCGTTGCTGGAGGCCATGGCCGAAGGACAGGTAACCATCGAAGGGGACACGCACATACTTCCCAAGCCATTTATTGTTATTGCCACGCAAAACCCATTGGACCTGGTGGGTACCTTTCCCCTGCCCGACTCGCAACTCGACCGGTTTCTGCTGAGTATCACATTGGGTTTCCCCGCACCGGAGGTGGAACGTGAACTGTTAACGGCGATCGACCGTGCCATCGTGTTAAAGGACACCTCCGCTTTAATCAGCCCGGTAGATGTGCTTGAACTCAACAAGGATTGTCAGGAAATACACATAAGCGAGGCATTGCTCGATTACGTTCAGGCACTGCTGGCCGAAACCCGTAATAATCGCTGGTTCCAGACCGGACTCTCTCCTCGCGCGGGGATTGCCCTGTTACAGTGCTGCAAGGCCTATGCATTTCTCAATGACCGTGATTTTGTGGTACCGGATGACATAAAGGCCATTTTCCCGGCACTGGCCAGACACAGAATCACCGTTCCACACGGCATGGAGATTGCCGTCGAAGAACAGATATCAGGATTATTGAACCAGGTCGCGATTCCCTGAGAGCCAATATGTCCAAACTTGCCAAGCTGCGCAGTCGTTTTTCCTTGAAGAACACCGTGGTGCACAGGGTCAAAGAGCGTGTCCGTATCCGGCGTGGCCCAATGGCACCACCATTCGAACTCGAATACCGTCATATTTTTGTCCTGCCAACAATTTTTGGCTGGGGTTTTGGACTGATGCTGCTGGCCATGGCCCTGGGTGGCTTGAATTTCAATAACAACATGGCCCTGATGCTGGTTTTTTTACTCGGAACCATTACCCAACTGACCACGTTCATTGCCTATCGTAATTTGAATGGTCTTAAAATAGAAAACGTCTATGCCGAACCGGTTTTTTGCGAGGAAATTGCGCATTTCCTGGTATTCATTTCCAATGGCAACGACCGCCAGCGATTTGCCGTGCAGGCAGGAATCGACAAGCCGACAGACTGTGCCGATTTCATCCTCAACAAGCAGGAAGTCATGAACCTGACTTGCACGACGACAAAACGGGGATGGCTGGATCTTTCTTCTTTCCGCCTGGAGACGCGTTTTCCCCTCGGGCTGTTCAAGGCCTGGTCGTGGATTTTTCCACATTGCCGTTGCCTGGTCTATCCAAAGCCGGCACGTAATGCACCACCCTTACCAAGGATCGGTGAAGGTCATACCGGTCAGGCAAAGAAAGGCGATGGTGAACAGGTATACGGTCTTCGGAAATATTACCCCGGTGATTCAAAACAGCGCATTGCCTGGCGGGCAAGTGCCCGTCATGACAAGCTTTACAGTATGGAAATGGAAGCTCCTGTGGAGGAGGCTTGTGAACTGGATTGGAATTTATTGCAGGAAAATGACGCAGAACTCCGTCTGTCCATATTGACGGCCTGGGTCATCGCCGCAGACCACAAACAACTGGATTACAGTCTGAATCTCCCCGGAAAGTACCTACCCGCCGGCAACGGTGCCCCTCAGTTATCCGCCTGTCTTGAAGCACTCGCACTTTTTGATACGGGGAACTCAATCCACGCCAACACGGTATGAAAACTCTAAGCACAAGAGATCTTAAGCGGAACGCAATTCTGTGGGTAATTATTGCTCTGAGTGTCACGACAATACCCCATTTTATCGATATGCCTGCGATACTGATTCCCATTACCCTGGTACCCATTGCCTGGCGCCTGCTGGCCGAATTCCGTAACTGGAAACCCATGCCTTTGATATTCAGGGTATTTGCAACCGTGGTGGCAGTTTCTGTGCTTGTGGTTACCTATGGTGGCCTGATGGGCAGACGGGCAGCTGTCAGCCTGCTGGTCATGATGCTGGCGTTAAAATTGCTCGAGACCTTCAGCATTCGGGACGCAAGAATTGTAGCCAGTCTCTGTCTGTTCCTGTGCGCTACCCAGTTCCTTTTTTCACAACGTTTTGCGATGGTCTTTTATATTGTCGCCTGTCTGCTCAGCACGTTGATTGCCCTGATGTATCTTCACAGGCAGGAAGCATACCTGCCAATACATGAAGCACCCGATACCGGACGAAGCATGTTTACAGAACTGGGCTTTGGTTTGCGCCTGTTGTTGCTTGCCTTCCCGATTGGACTGACCATGTTCCTGTTGTTCCCCCGTTGGAGCAGCCCGCTTTGGGGTGTTCCCGAAGCAGCCCTGGATGCCCGTAGTGGTCTTTCCAACTCGATGACTCCGGGTAGTATCCAGAACCTGTTCATGGACGACTCGCCAGCCTTCCGGGCTACATTTCAGGGCAGTGTTCCAAACAATGTCTTTATGTATTGGCGCGGGCCGGTGTTTTGGGATTTTGATGGCCAGACCTGGCAGAGCAGTTATCTCAGTCGAAATCTGCCGGCAGAGACCAAGCCTTCGCTGGCCGATGCCCAATTCCGCTATGAAATCCAGATGGAACCCACCGAACAACACTGGATATTTGCGCTGGATTATCCAGCGATGGTACCCAAGGGAACACGACTGACCATGGACTACCAACTGGTATCACGGCGGTCGATTACACAGTTGCGTATCTATCCCATGGCCTCCGACCCTGCTTTTCAGGATAGTCCAGAACTGAAAAACACCTTGCTCAGAGCAGCACTGGAAACACCGGTGGGGTACAACCCGAGAACCGCGCAGATGATGTCTGAATGGCGAGCGGAAACCAGCAGTGATGCAGAAATCATCAGGCGTGCACTGGCCTATTTCAACCAGGAAGAATTTCACTATACCCTGAACCCACCGCTGTTGAGCCGCCATACTGTCGATGAATTCCTGTTCGAAACACGGCGGGGATTTTGTGAACATTATGCATCTGCATTTACCATCATGATGCGCATGGCGGGTATCCCTGCCCGTGTGGTGACCGGATACCAGGGCGGCTGGTACAGCGGGATTGGCTCCTACGTACTGGTCAGACAATCTGATGCCCATGCCTGGTCGGAGGTCTGGATCAAGGGTACCGGATGGACGCGAATTGATCCAACCGCAGCCGTAGCACCGGATCGGGTGGAACAAGGTGCCATGAACTCATTGGCGGAACGCCGACACCTACTCGATTTTGAATGGTTGATGAGTGCCAGGAACACACTGGACCTGCTGCAAAGGGGTTGGAACAACTGGGTGATCGCCTTTGGAGCCGATGCCCAGTCCCGTCTGTTTACAATTTTTGGTTGGGGTATATTTGATTCTGCCCGATTAATTATTGCCATGATGTCGATCATAATGGTCGCAGGAACGGCCATTTTCCTGTTACTGCCATTTTTCTTCCGGTTCCGCGCGGCCCGGGAACAGGACGCGGTACTGAAACTTTGGCAGAAATTTATCCGGAAACTGGAAAAAGCCGGTTTTACCGCCAAACCATCCATGGGGCCGATAGAACTCGGAACACTGGCCGGCGCTCAGTTGGAATTTGCCGCCAACAGGATTGAACAGATTACGGAACTTTATATTCGTTGTCGTTACTCAAAAAATACTGACGGCCGGGAAAAACTTACCGAACTGGTACGGGATTTCAAACCGCAAACAGCTGCTTGATAGCCTGCTCACTGGTCGCCAGCGGATGAGGTGTGTGAGCCGCCTGTCGCTTCGAAACAGTCACATCAATGGCAAATCCCACAGCGTTCATTTACTGAATCCAGCCACCATTACTGGCATTAGCCCCAACACCCGACTTATTATCGATATCCTGATTCAGACGGAAGTTTAAAATGGCGCAATTCAGTGGTTTCAGCAAGGACTTCTTCAAGTTCTTTGAAGAACTCAAGAAAAACAACAACCGGCCCTGGTTTAACGCCAATAAGAGTCGTTATTATGAATCTGTCGTAAGCCCCATCAGCGAATTCATAGTCGGCATAGGCCCGGGATTAAAAAAAATATCATCCTGCTACAAGGCCGATCCCAAACCCCACGGCGGATCCATGTTCCGAATCTATCGTGATACCCGTTTTTCGAAGGACAAGACACCGTACAAGACCCATGCCGCCTGTCATTTCCGCCACACAGCGGGCCGTGATGCCCACGCCCCGGGCTTTTATGTCCACATTGAAACCGACCGCATCACCTTCGGTGGGGGGATTTGGTTACCACCGTCAAAACAACTCGGCCAGATACGTGACTTTATTATTGATAATCCCTCGGCATGGGAGCAAATGCTCAGTTCAACAGTCGTGAAACGTGCTGGTGGCATCCGGGGCGACGCACTGAAACGCCCGCCACGGGGCTACCCAGCAGATGCAAGACACATTGATGACCTGAAGAAAAAGAGTTTTTACCTGATGTCAGAAGCGGATGCTTCACTCGCACTCGAATCCCGGTTTGTAACAGAAACCCTGAAGGCATTCCGGGCCGCGGCCAATCTCAACCACCTCATTACCGATGCGCTGGAACTGCCCTTTTGACCAGTTCATTGCCGGTTCCTGAACACATGTTTGATTTGAAATTCACAACCCCACCCGAATGGGCAGTAGCCATTGCCGCTGCCATCGATGAGTTTCTGCCGGACCACGCCTCGGCTGAAAAAAAAGCCTCCAGCATGGCCATGGGCATGGTGGCGCACTATCCGGACAAGACCGAACTGGTGCGCGCCATGACAGACCTCGCGTTGGAAGAACTGGGTCATTTTCGCGCCGTGGTAAAGATCATGCACGCACGCGGCCTGAGCCTGCTCCCTGACGAAAAAGACCCCTATATCAATGCCCTGCGCCGTCATATCCGCAAGGGAACAGATTATTATTTCATGGACCGCTTGCTGATCGGCAGCATCGTTGAGGCCCGTGGTGCCGAGCGATTCGGACTCATCGCAGATGCGCTGCCGCAGGGCGAGATGAAACGCTTCTATCAGTCCATCACGCGATCGGAACGATCCCACAAGGACCTGTTCCTGCAACTCGCGCAAGGGTATTTTGATACGGCAGAGGTCAGTAGTCGCCTGGATGAACTGCTCATCGCAGAGGCATCCATCATCAGCACACTTCCCTCAAGAATCGCCCTGCACTGAGATTGGCCGGGTAGATTCGAATGGAAAAATACCTGCGTCTCTATGCCGAGCCAGAGACCAAAGTACTCGAAAAAATGCTCACCACCCTGCCCGACCAGCAACACTGGTCCAACGTCGTGGTCATACCCGCATGTAACGAGGGACCAGCCTTCCTGCGCCCGTCCCCACCCTGTAAAGGCCGCAGCCTGATGATCCTGGTGATCAATGAATCCGCATCTGCACAAGCCCATGTCAGGGCAACAAACCAGGAACTGGCAACTTCTGTGCACACACAGTTTTCAACCCAGTGGCAGTCCGGGCCCACTGATGGACTGACCTTGTTGCGGGACCCCAAGAGCGCACGAGATCTGCTACTGGTCGACCGCTTCAGCGCCGGCCGTCAATTACCCCTCAAAGGCGGTGTCGGTCACGCGAGAAAAATCGGCGCCGACCTGGCAAGCTGGTTGATAAATCACCAGCGTATCGACAGCCACTGGATCCACTGCAGCGATGCGGATGTCCAGTTACCAGACACCTACTTCAGCTACAGCAACACACTGGCAGCAGCCAGCAAAAAATACGCCGCAATCAACTACCCCTTTCGCCATCGGGTCGACCCCGATGACCCGGAAAGTGTCGAAGTGGCACGGGCCACGCAACTGTACGAATTCTCCCTGCACTACTACGTCGCCGGAATGAAATTCGCCGGTTCCCCCTACGCCTTCCACACCATCGGCAGCACCATGGCCGTCAACGCCCACCACTACGCCAAGGTCCGCGGTTTCCCCAAACGCGAAGCCGGCGAAGACTTCTACCTGCTCAACAAACTGGCCAAGCTAGCCCCGATACACGAACCATTTGCAGGGTCCGACTGTAAACCCATCCTGATCAAGGCCCGTCGTTCTGAGCGGGTACCGTTTGGTACCGGCGCTGCGGTCAATAAAATTTCGGCCATGGCCGACCCGGTCAGCGAATACGTCTTCTACAACCCTGGGGTGTTTGTGTTGCTGAGAGACTGGTTGCAGGCACTGCCCACAATATGGGATTCGGGTAGTACTGAGTTGTCTGAAGACCTTTTTCCGGGCCGGATCGATGTTGCTGGCAAGCGGCAGGGATTAATTGCCGGACTAAAAGAAGTTGGTACACAAAAGGCGCTCGAACACGCATTCCGGCAAAGCCGTGATCAGGACCAGTTCACACGCCAGGTGCACACCTGGTTTGATGCCTTCCGAACGCTTAAATTGATTCATTATTTACGCGATCAGCGTCTGCCTTCAATCAATCATGCAGCGTTGAGAACCGACCAGATATTTCAACAACTATCGGAAAGGGATGAAGGCTTCTTGGTGTTGACTGACGATCTATTGGAGCGTGGATTGATCAAATAGTTGAAGGCTCTATATCTGTTGTTTCTCCGGATATCTCAGCGTCATACGTCGGGTAATCATGGTAAGGATTCTGCTATCACACGGAATTCAATGATTTACATTGGCATTTCATTCTGATTCCACGATGGCTTATATCGTGTGCAGCCCCCGGATTAATACAACCACCATCTCACACTTGTAATATTCGTTAATTGACCGGTTAGATGCTGCCGCTTCGCGTCCGATACCGAACTTCTATTCCATTTTGACTTGCTCAGCCACCTCCGGGCAAGTCAGGTTGGGTTGCGCAAATAATGCATGTTCACCATCTACGCCCACATATTTTGGTGTTTGCAACCCACCTGGTACAGAGTCACTAAGTTGCATAAAAGCAAGGTATACAAGTGGGTAAAGAATCGTGCCGCCGATACCGTCACTGCAAGGAGTGTAATGAAAGGCGGGAGCGTCGTTCATAAACCACGTCCCTTCATACGAAGTTTCCCCAGGCTCCTCGGGAAACCACCCCCCAGGAACAGTAGTCGTGGCTGTACCTGATTGACTTCCTTCTTCACACGGATGAATGGTGACAGTCATGCCATCAATGTACCTCAGGGTATTATCGTTAACTAGAATGAGCGTTCCACCAACAACGTCTCTATACCCTTCATTGGAAATCGTAATATCCATGGGAATAACAACATCACGATTATTGGTCTCATCACGAACGGTAAATGAATAGTTATCAATAGTCTGATCATCTGGACCAAACGCTATATCAGGAAAGTCATAGCGGGTAAATAATCCGGTGCCCCAAGTGGAATGTGCCCCACTGATCTGAATCTCCTGCCCATCCAGTTTCACACCAACCTTGTACCACAAGCCATTCCTGACAGTCAGGGAACCCCCTGGACTTACATCTCCCACTATTGGGGCTTCATAGCCACAGCAGTATTCATGAATGTAGTACATTGTGTAGTTGAAGCTTTCCATAAACTCCGCCTTCGCGGTCTTGTTGGAATCCATGGTCACGTTACAAGCCGCCACATCACTGTCCGGGCAGACTTCACTGTCGAGGCGCCATTGCTTGAATATCCAGCCACCGGCATTTTTCGCAGTTAACGTTATCTCCTGGCCATTTGGATAATTAAAGTCACATGAAGGTGCCACACACCCAACACCGGGAGGATCAACGTACACCTCACCATTAACTGTTTCCAGCCCGGTTTGGAACTCCAACTTCTGAATAGTCAATATAGAACCAGGACCAATGACCCTTGTTTTTTTTTCGGTTATGTAAGGTGAGTCCTTACTGAGCCAATCGACCCCATAAATTAACGACTTGAACTCCGATGAACCCACGTAACTGGAATCAGGTGTCCAAATAGACTTTGCGCCACCGCTTGGACTGAATGCAACGCGGGTGCCGAGCCTCTCGTACTTAGGATCTACGTTTGGTAGAATTCTCCGCCCGATCAATTGCGCCTCTCCACCAATGTATTCAGCGTCATCGGCAATGGGAGCTACCAGGTACTCTAATGACTGACCCTGGTTGTAGTAAAACGGGAAAACTACAATCGGGCACACATCCCACATAAAAAAGACTGGGGTCACGCTTAATGGTGCATTTACCGTAAGGTGAGGCGCTCAAATTCAAACTGCCCAACGATGCCGATAACGTACCCGGTGTATTGAAAAATAGTTCGAATAACTGCAATTCATCGTCTGCATCTTCCTCCCAAGTCAGCTCGACACTGGATTGAATGTCCAATTTAATCGTAGGTGTCATTCCAACAAGAGTTTCCAATCCACCAGTACACTCCCAATTTCCCCACCCGGCAAAACCAGCGGGACCAGCGGCTCTTTCTGCAGAGTAGAACACTGCCGATCCATCAGGCAGAAGTTCAGCAGTGATATGCTCTGTTGGCGTTTGAGTATTAATATTGGCACGTTCAAATAATTCCAGAAATGTGGCTGGCTCAACCAGTAATTCGATGTAATCATCAAACCACGTAACCCCCAAAATTCGCACGAAAATTCCGGTTCCTTCACCCGTGATCAGAACCATACCCACTTGCAGTGATTCAGTCAGCTCGTTCCTGGACAGGCGAATCAAACCGGTGGCACCAAACTCGGGCGTGGCTCCTTCAATGACAAGGTCGTCAGTTACCAATACAACGTTATCCTCCAACTCGGCGAGAATGATTGGACCACGGGTGCTGGCACCGGTAACCGGATCCCGAACAATAAGATCAACACTGGTGATGTCGAAGCCCGTGGCAGTAATGGTTGCATTGGTTCCATTCGGAGTGATCTCCAACAAGGATTCATCTTCAAGACACCATTCCAGGGTGGAAGGGTCGACAGCCTGCCCCTGGTCATCCAAATAACTGACTGTGAACTCGACCTGCTGACCTTGCTCAGTGATCAATGCACTGCGATTGCCGACGAATGCCAGCTGGTATTCGGCTAAATCCTCAAACCCGCTACCCGTGATCAGGTCACCGGAACCACAAACCCCGGTCGGTTCAATCACAGTTTCCAATTCAATATCAATCCCCCCAACATCCGCATCCGTCACCACAATCGGATCACCAGTTGCTACAGGGTCACAATCATCGCAGGGGATGTCATTCCAGATCTCCGGTACATAGCTCTGGGTTGACTTGTAGTCGACTCGGACGTAATAACTCCCCGGTTGAGGCACAGGCATGGACCACTCACCAAGCTCGCCGGTGGTGCCGTTACAGCAAACTGCGTTGCCTTGCTCGTCGAATACTTCAATATTCAGACCGGCGATCGGATGCGCCAATTGATTGGTGACCGTACCGGACAACAAGAACGCTCGTTCAAGATCGACATCCAGTGTTATCTCATCTTCAGCAAAGGTGATGGCATCACCCAGCACATCCATGGCACAGCCGCCGTTATCACATGGAATGCCATCGTAGAGTTCATCCACATAGCCATTGGCCGTATTCACGGCGTTAAAGTGGACCTTGTAATCACCTGCTGGAATAGCGGTGATTTCATAAAACCCTTCTGAATCTGTTGCAGCATGCAACCCCGGAGGATCTTCGCCCGTAAGCGGGTCAATCAACGCAACGATCACCGAACAAACCGGTGTGGTTCCATCAGCGGCATCCACTACTGTGCCGGACAAGGTGCCACCAATTATTGGGGTCAATTGAAAATCAATTCCGCTAATATCCGAATCCACCTCATCAACGATCACCACGATCGGTGTGCCTGTTGTCACCACATCACATTCGTCACAGGCAATGTCATCCCAGATTTCCGGTTGATATCCCTGCATCTGCCAACTGGCAGTGCGAACGTAGTAAGTTGCCTGGCTCTGTGACGTTCAGGTACCAGACCCCCGCCTCATCGGTTCCCGAGCCTCAGCAGATCCAGTTACCCGATTCGTCAAATAATTCCACGCCCACATCGTAAATCGGTTGATTTAACTCATCGGTGATCGTACCCGACAGCAGAAATACCCGGTCCAGATCAATATCAAGGAAGTTTGCACCGTCGCTGATAACCATGACGTCGCCCAGTGTTATCCGGTCACAACCAATATTGTCACAGGGCACACCGTCATACAGTTCGTCAACGTAACCACTGGCGGCATCTACGGCATTGAATGAAATCTTGTACTCACCGGCAGGTATACCGGATATTTCATAGCTGCCATCGGGGTTGTTGGTTACCGCAAATTCTTCAATTGCAGCACCTGTGTCCGGTTCCAACAGGTCAATGGCAACAGGGTAAACCGGAATTGGATCGTCAGCGGCGTCCACCACCGTTCCGGATAACGTGCCTTGTGCAAACGCCCCGCTGGCCAGTAGTAATAACAGTCCGGTTACCCAGCCTTTGATCAATGCAAAGCTATTATTTGAAACCCTCTGATTTTGATCGTAATTCTTCAATTATTTAAATGCTCCCAAAAAAAAACCGCCAGAACGCGGTCACCCCGACTGCGTTCAAACAGGCTGAATCCAGTGTGAATTTTCCCCTTCTTTATTGCGGGTGTTATTCAAGTTATTGGTGCAATGACACCACCATACATGAGAATAAGCGTCAATACTTAATACGAAAACTTTGTGGGTTGGCGGCGTAAAGGACAGTTGAGATCAGGGTCCGGTGCATGACCCTTGAACTAAATCTTTCTCATGCGCTTTTCGAGCCAGTTTGCAATCTCTTCTAAAGTGAATTTCTGCTGGATAACCCGCTCGATCAGAAATGCTTCACCTGGTTCAGGTTTAACAATCAGTCGATAGCCGTTCATTCTTAAAAATATGGCAGCGCTTGCAAATGCAACACGTTTATTACCGTCTGCAAAGCAGTGGTTTTGACAAAGACTCTGCAGTAGCGCTGCTGCCTGCGTCGACAAGGTGTCGTAATAACCTGTTTGTGGTCTGAACAAGGCGCTTTCCAACAATCCCAGATCAAGTACATCTGGCGAACCACCAAAACGAAGGATCAATTGCTCGTGTAACTCAAGGGTTTCCTGCAAGGTGGGAAATAGGACCACCTGCATCGCTATTTGGCCAGCCTGTCCAACAACTCCAAGTGATCAGTGAGTACTTCGTCCATGGCGCTGCGGTAAGCCGGGCGGATGCTGGCCCTTTTCAGGTACTCGCCAACTGCCTCAGTCACCACACCAGAAATGCTTCTGCCCGTGGTTTTGGCATACGCCCGTAGATCTTCAAGCGCCTTTTCATCGATTTGTGTAGCGAACTTCTTGAGTTTCATGTTTTTTAGGTTTCATGAATATTCATGAATTGTCAAGATTTTGACAAAACACTCATTTAATCATTGGAGTTAATATTTGAGTTCAGTCGTCGTTACAAATATTCAGAGTTCTCACTCGCACTGCAACAACTCCGATACCGCCAGGTCATCGTCCATGTGCTCGCCGTGCCACTGCGGTACCGTGGTTTCGGGGGTAATTCGGAGTCCTTTTTCGTGATTGCGGGTGATCAGTGACAGGACGTTCCCGCGGG
>JABAAB010000047.1 GCA_014238945.1 Lysobacterales bacterium | reverse complement strand
GCCAAGTAGAAGTATGGTGATGATCATTTTCATCACCCAGTCGGGGGCGAAGAAACTGGCTGCCGCTAGTCCGGCAATCTGCGCAATCAGCCAGCCGGTGATCGCGTAGGCAATGCCTACTCGAAAGACATTGCGACGTTTAAGTTCATCAAATAGAGACAAGGGTTGGTTTCTTTCATGTCCAAAGTTGCATGTAAGCGTACCTGCTTAACCTCCAACTGACAAAATATTGATTTATCAGCATAAAATTGTAGTGAATTTAATGTTTGCCACTGACCGGAAAGCGACTCTTTTCCACCTACGAATTTGGGCAAAATTAACTTTCGCTTTCGGCTGCAGACGCTCAGAATGTGTTGAACACCATTGAGAGGGCCTGACCAAAAGGATCGTGCCACACTCGTGCTTTTGGCAGTCTCAATAGGTATTGCAATGTCTTAAAAGTCAAATATAAGATAATGAACGTATTAAATAAATGGTGGAGGCGGCGGGAATCGAACATTTCGCCATATCAATTAAATCAATAGGATACAAAGCGACCGTGCCCAAATCGTGCCTTAAAATAGACTGATTTTAGCCATCTGAACGATGTCTGTCTTGGCTACTTCTGAAGGGCAGCTTGCAGCCACAAAGCGGTCATAGGAAGGGTGCAAAATGCAGTGCTACCTATGGCAGAAAACGGCCAAAAGCGGTCGTCACTTATCAGTTTTTACTCTGACCCAATACTTTAAAAAGACAAAGGGTCCCGATCTGGGGCCCTTTTTCTTTTTCAGCTCTGGATACATTCGAACTCCAGAGTTCAACCGAATCGCGAAGCGATTCAGGACGCGGCAGGCCCCACGAAGGGATGATTAGCAAAGCGAGGAGTCAATCTCTCTGCGCGTCATACGAAATATGATGCTAGTCCAGCTGGCCGTGAACCAGTTCGCCCTCCATTAACACAGCCGTAGGCTTGACGTATCGAATCTCGTTCGACTTCACTTCGAATAGATTCTTGTTTAACACAACCAGGTCAGCCCATTTGCCAACCTGGATCGAGCCTGTCTCTGCAGCCATATTGAGCTGTCGTGCGCCGTTTATCGTGTAGCCCATGACCAGATCTACTCGTGACAACTGTTCCGACAGGGGCAGGCGGACTCGGGTGGGATCTTCAAACTCCGGTTCGATTCGCGTATGGCCTATCTGCATGCCCATGTATGGATTGCCTCGATGGGTTTCCCATTCGAATGTACTCACAATGTCGCTCGAAAATGTGACAACGGCACCGTCGTCGATGAGTGGCTGCGCTCGATACATCCTGTCGAACCGTTCTTGGCCCAAAGTGTATTGGGATCCGTCAATCCAGCCGCCGTGCCATTGAGGAGTATAGTTTGCGGCCACGCCGAGTTCTCTGAATCTCGGGAAGTCTTCATCGGCAATCAACTCAAGATGACAGAGAGTGACCTGGATACGCAGTGGACGTTCGAGTTTACCCCGGACAGATTCCACGGCATCCAATGCAGAGCGGGTTGCACGGTCGCCAACGGTGTGCAGATGAAGATCAATATCCTCTGCATCCAGTTCTGTGATGAATTCGGAGAGTTCAACGGTGTCCATGATCAGCCCGCCACGGTTTTCATCATCGGTGTCGATGAAAGGTTCAATGACTCCGCTTGTTGCGACCTCGTGAGTACCGTCGTAATGGATCTTTATTGTGTTAATTTTCAAACGGTCGCCGCCGAACCGTGCCTTGAGACTCTTCATCGAATCAATCGCACCCGGGATCTGATCCGGCGTAATGATGTGGTAGTTCCCCTCGTAGCGCAGCGGTAATTCACCGTTCTTATCCATTTCGGCGAGTATCTCGTAGATCTGGTCACCCGCGCCGCTGTTTCCGCCATCAAACAGGGTGACAACTCCCAGAGACGAGAAGTAATCCAGAACGTCCTTTAACGTTTCCGGGTCGGGTGTGCCTCGCATCCCCAGTTCTCGCATCTGCCGCCGGATCGCGAACTCGAATACCCAGCCGGTCGGCTCTCCATTCGCATCCCGGTGAAAGAAAGAGAGGCCAGGCACAGGGTCCGGGGTGTTCTTGTCAATTCCCAGCACCTCCAGGGTTTTGCTGTTGACCCACTGCGCATGACCCGATGAGTCAACAAGTACAACCGGCCGATCGGACACAACGTCGTCGAGATCGGATTTGTGCGGGCCGTTCTCGTCAAACAACGCTGTCTGCCAGTACCCGCCAACGATAAACTCTGCATCCGGGTTGTTGGCGGCATATTGCGCCACAGACTCCAGCACCTCTTCTTTTGTGGCGTACGCCGGTAGTGTGATGTTGTCTGTTGTGCGGGAAATCAAACCGGGGTGGGTATGAGTATCGACAATTCCCGGGATGACCGTGGCACCGCCAAGATCAACTGATCTAGTATCGGGACCTGAAAATTCAGATGCGCCCGAGTTACTCCCAACAAACAAAAAACGTCCGTCACGGATTGCGACCGTGCTGGCATCAATTGCTGATTCGTTTGCTGTAAAGAACTTGCCGTTGGTGAGAATCAGGTCGGCGGCATCCTGTTCATTTGCACAAGCACCGACTAACGTGGCTATTAATATCGAAACGAGAAATGAATTTCCTGCCCCCGTCATATTTCTACATCTTGGTCTTATCGTGGGCATAGCTTTATCCTTTGCAGTGTGCCCTTAGACAGTACTAAAGTAATGGGGTCAGGGTAAAGGGACAGAGTGTATTAAGGCTGGGGTCTGCTATTGGCCGAGAGCTGCCCTTGGGCTTCGAGTTGGGTGAAGTTTCGCTCTTGCCCAGATAGCGGACGTTTAGAATGTGTTTGGTACAGTTAAAAGCGATTGCATCTGGGATCGTGCCGCAATCGTGCCTTTGACAATTTCCATAGATGTTGTAATACCTTAATAAACAAGTACAAGATATTGAATATATTAAATAAATGGTGGAGGCGGCGGGAATCGAACCCGCGTCCGTAAGTGATTCGCCTTTGGCTCTACATGCTTATCCGGTCATTAAGTTTAATTGATGGCTACCCGATCGGCAGGGAAGACCAGCAACGAGCCTGGATAGGTTTTAACGGGTCCACACCAGGCGTGCTTCACCGCGGTCCTGTGTTGGGTGACCCCCGGGCTCCGACGCGCACAGGCACGAATCGGGCGGAGGGCGCTATGCAGGTTTTTAAGCTGCTAGTGCGTAGTTGTCGTCATTGGCAACTAAAAGTTTTGCAAGCAGTTTTACGAGTTATTTGCAGCTCGGCATGCACCTCGGGTTTCACGACCCACGTCGAAGCCAGGTCGCCCCCATTGGGTACTAAAGTGGGGCTATTTTATCATCAATATGTCCAAGGGTTATGGATTCTTTATTACGCGGTGAGTTCCCACTTTTTTTAAATTGACCTGCTGGCGTTCCTGTGATGAACTCACGTGCCTGATCAATTGGGAAATTCCGGTGCCAAAAACCATAGCAATTATCACCAACGAATTCTGTGATGAGATACTGGGCAGCCGCTACTACCTGGCTAAACTTATGGAGGTATGGCAACAGCAGGGCATCCAAGTGCAGGTGACTGCCGGTCCGCATTACATTCCGGCTGATATCGCCTTTGTCCATGTTGACACCACCGTGGTGGATACCGAGTACCTGGACCTGGCTTCACGTTATCCGGTAGCGATCAATGGGGGTGTGAAGGACATTTCAAAGTCGGTAATCAGTAAGAATTTGTTGAAAAGGGGTGATTCCTATGCGGGAAAAGTCATAGTCAAGACCGATGCCAATTACGGAGGAGTCATCGAGCATGGCATAAGTTTATATGCTGGAAAGTCGATTTCAGAGTCAAGAGATGTCGAACGGCCCTGGCGAAAACGTGAAACATTGGATTCATATAACTATCCTATATTCAATAGCATACAATATGTTCCTAATGGTGTTTGGAAGAATAAAAAATTGATTGTTGAAAAATTTCTGCCAGAACGGACAGAAAATGGTGACTATCTGCACCGTTGTTACCTTTTCTTTGGCGAACAGGAATCGTTGACCTGGTTTGCTGCGCCGGTGCCCGTAGTCAAAGGGTCCACATCTACATCCAGAGGGGTGTCCGACCAGGTTCCCGAAGTACTGCGGGAAGCGCGAAACGCCGCGGGCTTTGACTACGGCCGCTTTGATTACACCCAGGTGGATGGGGAGGTTCATCTTTTTGACATGAACAAGACACCGGCCCTGGGTGATATGTCACAGACGCTGGTTTCAGATCAGATGACCCGCCGGTTTGCGGATGAAATTGCCAGATTCCTGTCATGACAGCGGTATCCAGTCAATACAAATACCCGGCTTCATTCCCTGGATTCGAATTTGCTTACGGAAAAGATCAAGGTCAGACCAACGATAAAGCCCGGGATAATCTCGTACAGCCCATACGCGCCCTCCTTGAAGAACACGATCCAGATAATCGAAGTCAGGAATCCACCGACCATGCCGGCAATCGCCCCATTTAACGTCGTTTTTGGATAAAAAAGCATGCACAGGACAACCGGACCAAAGGCAGCCCCCAACCCGGACCAGGCAAATAATACGAACCAGAATACCAGCGGGCTTTGTTTCAAGGCGAAAGCCACCCCCAGCAGGCCCACAACCAGGGTGATGGCTTTGCCATAGTTGGCAAGAGTGTGATCACTGCGATTGATTTTCTTGATTTTCTGCAGAAAATCACGCACCACCGCCGATGATGCCAGCAGCAACAAGCTGTCCACGGTGGACATGATGGCGGCAACGACCACCACCAATAGAACACCGGCAATCAGTGGTGGAAACAACTCGGTCGACAGCAGGGGCAGAATTCCTTCTGGGTCCTCAATACCGGGAAACAGGGCCCGGCCCGCCATACCGGCCGTTACCGCACCGATATCAAAACACAGGATGACGGCTATGGAGATGATACCGGCCGGCACCAGGCTCTGTTCACTGCGCGCGGACATAAAG
Source organism: Lysobacterales bacterium (assembly GCA_014238945.1). GTDB lineage: Bacteria > Pseudomonadota > Gammaproteobacteria > Xanthomonadales > SZUA-36 > SZUA-36. Next base: position 62,513 of record JABAAB010000047.1, on the reverse strand, counting down.
CGTACCAATAGCTGAGGCACACCTATGAAAGGGATACCGATGGCAAGAAAGCTGATAATCACGACCCAGCCTTCCAGGCTCTCTCCGGGCGGGCCCCAGAAACTCAGCAGAGTCGGGTCATCCTGACGTAATATCTCGATCATGGCCTGCCATCCACCGGCCGCGTCGATTGCAACCAATGGTACGATGATCAACCCAAGCAACATCAGGACACCCTGCAAGAGATCAGTGTAGGCCACCGCCTTGTAACCACCAACCAGTGTATAGGCAATGATGATTGAGGCACCGAATACCACCGAGGTGGTGTAAGTCATGTCAGTGAAGCCGCTGAACGCCTTGCCGGTTGCGACCATTTGCGCTGCGACATAGGCACCGACCATGATCACGATTATCAACACGCTGATACCACGCAGTACATGGCGTGAATCATTAAAATGGTCGGCCAGTACGTCAGGAACCGTGATGGCGTCACACTGGTCTGCCTTGCGTTTGAGTTTGCGTGAGATCAATAACCACGCGCAGCTGATACCGATCATTTCCCCGGCTACCACCCAGAATGCCTGGGCGCCAACGGCGTAACCCATACCGGTCAATCCCAGCAGTAACCAACCGCTTTCGCCGGTTGCATTGGTGCTGAAAGCCACTACCCAGGGTGGCAGTTTCTTGCCGGCCAGGAAGTACCCGCTCAAGCTTGTGGTTTCCTTGCGACTCCAGATCGCAAGTCCAAAAAGAATCAACAGGTATACACCGAATACAGAGGTTGTGGCAGTCATTGTTAGGATTCTCCGTTGACTCAGCCGTGTTTCAGAATACGGGCTTTTTGGCGTTTCCAGTCGCGGTCTTTCTCGACTTTGCGTTTGTCGTGCATTTTCTTGCCCCGGGCAAGACCGATCTCTACCTTGGCCTTGCCCCTGGACCAGTATAGTGCCGTTGGCACGACAGAATAACCCTTGCGGTCCACCAGGCTGGCCAGGCGGTTGATCTCCCGACGGTGCAGCAACAACTTGCGGGTGCGCACGGGGTCGGGTGTGAAATGTGTGGAAGCGGTTGGCAGGGGGTCAATTCGACAGCCAAACAGGAAGGCCTCGTGGTCTTTTAAAAGGACGTAACTGTCCGCAAACTGCACGCGTGCATCGCGCAATGACTTGACCTCCCAGCCCTGCAGACTCAAACCTGCTTCGATCCGCTCTTCAATAAAGTACTCAAAGCGGGCGCGTTTGTTACGCGCAATTGTTTTGGATCCCGTGTTGTTCATATTCTGTCATCCTGCCAGCGGGGTATTCTACTGCCTGCGGGGCTAATCGTGTAAAATTTTGTACTTGGTGAATGCTCTGCGAATGGTCAGTACGGGTATGAAAATAGAACGATCAGCACTGGTGGCCCATACTGCCATGGACATGTACCGGCTGGTCGAAGACGTTTCTTCTTACCCGGACTTTTTATCCTGGTGTACCAGGGCCACGGTGCATGAACAAAACGGCGATACCCAACGAGCATCCCTGGCCATTTCTGTTGCCGGAATTCAGCAGCAATTTACCACCTTAAATGAACTCGACCGCGGTAGTAGCGTCATCATGAAACTGCTGGACGGTCCGTTCAATACACTCCGGGGAGAGTGGTATTTCAAGCAACTGGGTGAAGATGGCTCAAAGGTGCAGCTAAAATTGGAATTTGAATTGAGCAGCGGTCTGGAGGCTGCGTTGTTTGGCAAGGGGTTTGGTCGCATAGCAGACCAGTTGGTTGATGAATTTTGCAAACAGGCGGATAAGGTTTACACCTGAATGAGCAATAATACCGGAAACGAACATATTAACATTGAAGTTGTGCTGGCAATGCCGGAACAACAGGAACTGGTAACAGTGGTACTGGAGGCCGGTTCGACACTGGCCGATGCGATAACCCGGTCCGGAATTCTGGATCGTTTTGATGGTTTTGAGCCAGATCCAAAACAGGTGGGAATCTTTGGACAAAGGGTGGCAATAGACCAGGTTCTTGCCGATGGTGACCGGGTTGAGATTTACCGGCCCTTGATCGCCGATCCGAAAGAGGTCCGCAGGCAACGTGCCCTGAGGCAGGCAGCCGGGAACAGCGGCAAAGGAAGATCCCGACCAGGTTCTGTATAAAGGACTATCCGTCGTTGTTTAGTGCCTTGATTGGTACGGTAAAAGCTGCCACATCCAAATCGTCTTCCATGCCACCCAGTGCCGCCTGGGCATCATTGAATGTGTCAAATTGACCCGAGCGCACCTGGAATCGCGTACCCAGTCCGGGCACCACCCGTTCTTCAATTACCGCGGGATAACCATTTCTGTCTGCCTCCAAGGCCAATTCCGCAGCCTTGGCATGCGTAGAAAAAGCACCCAGTTGCACGGTCCAGTGTATGACCCCATCCTCGGTTACCAGTACCGTCTCTCTGGCGGTGGCAATGTCATCGATGTTTGCAACCGCTGCCTTGGTGTCCTCGAGGGCCTTGATATCACCTCCGGCTGAATCACCAATGCCATCGGTGGCGACCAGTACATCATCCTTGAACGTCAGTGTTACCAGGCGTCGTGCCTGTTCATTGCCACGACGACTGAACATGGAGATATAATCCCATCGGTCCTGGTGAAATGGGTCATGAATGGCAGGGGTACCGAGCAGGAATGCGACCTGTGTCTTGCTCATTCCCAGTTCCACCTGGTCAAGGTCCTCCTGTACATGAGCATTACCCTGTTGGACATTCTGTTTGTATATCAGTTGGCAGCCCGAAGTTATCGTCAGGGTGGTCAACAGGGCTATGAACAAATACCTGGTCATGTGGTTCCTTCAGCGATTGCTGATACAAAAGATCAAGGGCGTGAATGATACAATAGTCCGCATCCCTGAAAAACCACGCATGCAAATTAAATTTCACAGGAACCGGTATGGATACGCATAATCTCAGAAAAGCTGGATTGAAAGTTACCCAGCCCAGGAAACGAATTCTTGAGCTTCTGGATGAGACCGGCAATGAACATGTCACGGCAGATGACATCTACCGGGTACTGATGCAGGCAGGTGAAGACATCGGGCTCGCCACGGTCTATCGCGTGTTGCATCAGTTCGAAGCAGCGGGTTTGGTGGTCAAACACAACTTCGAGGGTGGGCAGGCATATTACGAACTGGATTCAGGTAGCCACCACGACCACATGGTGTGTGTCGAAACCGGCAAGGTAACCGAATTCGTCAATAGCGAAATTGAAGATTTGCAGTCGAAAATCGCGGCCGAACATGGATATGAAATCGAAGACCACAGCCTGGTTATCTATGTTCGACCCCTCAAAAAGGATTGATATCAGTCGGTCGCGTTTGCTGCACTGAGCAATTCCTGAGCGTGTGCCCGGGATTGTTCAGATAATCGTCCACTGAGCATACGCGCTATCTCATCCACCCGGTCTTTCTCGTCCAGCACCCGGGTGTCGACCCTTGCCGCCACCCGGCTTGAGGCTTTAATTACCTGCAGTTGATGGTCTGCGCAAACGGCGACCTGGGCCAGGTGGGTGACACACAATACCTGGCCGTGTTCTGACAAACGGTTCAATAAGCGCCCTACGGAATTGGCAGTGTCACCACCTATCCCGGCATCCACTTCATCAAAGATTTGTGTCACCGCTGTGTTTCTGTCACTGGACGCGACTTTGATAGCGAGGCTGATCCTGGACAATTCACCACCAGATGCAATTTTGTTGAGCGGACCCGGTGGCATACCGGGTGTGGCGCTGATGTTAATCTGAATGACGTCATCGCCACTGGTCGCAGGTGGTCGCGTCGGATCGGGGGAAACCAGTAATTCAAAAACACCACCCTTCATACCGAGTTCTGCCATCAATTGGGTGACCCCTGTCGACAGGATGGCCGCCTGTGCAATACGCAGGCGGCCCAAATTGCTTGAAACAACGCGGTATTGTTCCAGGTGTGCGGTCAATTCCTGTTCTAATTGCATGCGTCGCTGGCGGGTACTGCTGGCCAGTTGTATGCGCTGTTTCAGATTTTGAATGACCCCATCGAGTTCATCCATATTAACGCCGTGCTTACGTGCCAGTTCGTGAATTTGGCTGAGACGGTTGGCCACGGATTCAAAACGGAGAGGGTCCAAATCCGCACTTTCCCTTGCGGCACGCAGTGTGGTTAGTGCCTCATCGCAATTCACCGCTGCCTCTGTCAACATCTGGCAGGCGTTGCTGATGTCGTCATCGAGGTGAGTGAAGGACTGTAATTGCGTGAGCATGGTATTGAGCCGGGAGTTCACTCCTGTATCACCATTGGGTGAATCGGGCTCAAGCTGACCGATACCGGTATTGAGCGCCATCAGCAAGGCCTCACCTGCGGCCAGGCGGTCATGTTCTTTTTGCAGCTTATCGATCGATCTTTTGGAAACATCATGTTGCGCCAGTTCAGTAAGCTGAAACTTGAGGAAATCAAGGTCGTTGGACGATGTCGGCAACTCCCGATCGAGTGCTTTAAGTTGCTCGCCGACTGATTTCCACTGTGCGTAAATTGAACGGACTGCTACCAGTTTGTCCTGGTAATCTCCACTATCATCCAGCAGGAGTAATTGTTGGGCGGATTTTGTCAGGCGCAGGAACTCATTCTGGCCATGAATTTCGACCAGCATTTGTCCCAGGGTCTGCAACTGACCCACCGTCACGGGGGTGCCATTGATAAAGGCACGGGAGCGACCTCCGGCGGTGATGGTTCGACGCAGCAGGCAACAGCTACCGTCGGCCAGTTCGGTTTGTTCCAGCCATTTCCTGGCCTGCCTGTTATTTTGTAATGAAAATTCGGCGGTCAATTCTGCCCGTGCTGCACCCGGACGTACCCATTCAGCGTCAGACCGGCTACCGAGCAACAGACCAAGAGCATCTACCAGGATGGACTTCCCGGCACCGGTTTCACCCGTGATGGCGGTGAATCCTTGACGAAAATCAAGGTCCAGTGTTGGTACGATGGCAAAATTACTGATGTGAAGATGGTTGAGCATGGTTCAGGTGGCGAATTGTCAGTGTGCAAATTAACACGCCGGCCACATGGTCACAACACGGGGCGAGGGAGATAGCCTCCGGATGCTTGAATCAGCGTTGCGAATCCCCATATCAGGGCGTGAAAGCAGGTGTAGAACAGCACACCCCGGCAATCAGGAGTTAAGACAGTGACCGAACACGACAATGAATTTGAAAAAACCGATGAGCAGGTCGATACCGATGTCACGGCAGCATCGGCAGAGCAGGGTGGGGAACCTGTAAATGAAAACGAACCACCCGATCCGCTGATGGAATTACAAACCGCTCTCGGGGATGCGCAACGTGAAGCCGCCGAGAGCAGAGATGCCATGCTTCGTATGCAGGCAGAAATGGAGAATTTGCGCAAACGTCTGATACGTGAACACGAGAAATCCCGTCGCCGCACACTGGAGCGGTTCATGGGTGACCTGTTGCCGGTGCGTGACAGTCTGGAGCGGGGTCTGGAAGCAGCCAGTCAGACCGCAACGGTCGATGCCCTGATCGAAGGCAAGCAATTGATCATGAAATTGCTGACCAAAGTGATGGACACCCACGGACTGGAAACCATTGATCCGGTGGGTGAGGCATTTGACCCGCAGAAACATGAAGCCATGACCATGATCCCTTCCGAGGAACACGATGAAAACACCGTCATCAACGTGCTCGAAAAAGGCTACCAGTTACATGACCGGCTGATCAGGCCGGCAAAGGTCGTGGTTTCGCGAAAACCTTGAAATTTCCGAAGCATGAAAGCCGGTGACGTTGAAAACAGATGTCCCGGCCCCATGTTTGAAGCATCAATTATTTAACCTTTTTTGGAGAACTTAAATGGGCAAGATCATAGGAATCGATCTGGGCACCACCAATAGCTGCGTAGCAGTTATGGAGGGTGGGGAGCCCCGGGTTATTGAAAATTCAGAGGGTGACCGAACCACGCCATCCATTGTTGCATTTACCAAGGACGACGAAGTCCTGGTAGGTCAGTCGGCAAAGCGTCAGGCCGTTACGAACCCGCAAAATACGCTGTTTGCGGTAAAGCGTCTGATCGGGCGTAAATTTGACGAGGCCGTGGTCCAGAAGGACCGTGACCTGGTTCCCTACACGATTGTAAAAGCAGATAACGGTGATGCCTGGGTTGAAGTGGGTGGCAAGAAAATGGCACCCCCGGAAATTTCAGCACGTGTTTTGATGAAGATGAAGAAAACCGCCGAAGACTATCTTGGCGAGGAAGTCACCGAAGCAGTGATCACCGTTCCTGCATATTTTAATAATCACCAGCGTCAGGCAACCGAAGATGCGGGTAAAATTGCCGGTCTTAAAGTCCGACGTGTCATTTCTGAACCCACCGCTGCAGCGCTGGCTTTTGGCGTAGAGAAGAAGGTCGGTGAGATGAAGGTTGCGGTATACGACCTCGGTGGCGGAACCTTTGACGTTTCAATCATCGAAATCGCGGACGTTGACGGTGAGCACCAGATCGAAGTGCTGTCGACTTCCGGTGATACCTTCCTGGGCGGTGAAGATTTCGACGCCCGGGTGATGGATTACCTGGTTTCTGAGTTCAAGAAGGATCAGGGTGTAGATCTGCGCAATGATCCCCTGGCACTGCAACGTCTGAAGGAGGCTGCGGAACGTGCCAAGATCGAGTTGTCCTCATCCCAGCAGACCGAAGTCAACCTGCCTTATATTACTGCTGATGCCTCCGGACCCAAACATCTGAACATCAAACTGACCCGTGCCAAGCTGGAGTCGCTGGTGGAAGACCTGGTCAAAAAGACCGTGGGGCCCTGCCGTACTGCACTGGATGATGCCGGTCTGAAAGTAGGTGAGATTGACGATGTCATACTTGTTGGTGGCCAGACGCGTATGCCAATGGTGCAGGAGACCGTTTCCGGTTTCTTCGACAAAACACCACGCAAGGACGTCAATCCCGATGAAGCGGTAGCGCTGGGCGCGGCCGTACAGGGTGGTGTCCTTGCCGGTGATGTCAAAGATGTATTGTTGCTTGATGTGACACCGCTGTCTCTGGGTATTGAGACCATGGGCGGTGTGATGACCAAGCTGATTGAGAAAAATACCACGATTCCGACCAAGGCAACGCAGGTTTTCTCAACCGCAGAAGACAACCAGACCGCCGTCACCGTACACGTGTTGCAGGGTGAGCGTGAGGTCGCCAGTGCGAACAAATCACTGGCTCGTTTTGACCTCGCAGGTATTGCTCCGGCGATGCGTGGCATGCCGCAGATTGAGGTCACTTTCGATATCGATGCCAATGCCATCATGCATGTCAGCGCCAAGGACAGTGCCACCGGCAAGGAACAGCGAATCGAGATCAAGGCAGGCTCCGGACTGTCAGAGAGCGAGATCGAAGAAATGGTCCAGGACGCCGAGGCTCATGCTGAGGAGGATCGCAAATTCCACGAGACGGTTACGGCGCGCAACAGTGCCGACGCCATGGTTCATGCGACCCGCTCCAGCCTGAAAGAGTTGGGCGACAAGATCAGTGACGAAGACCGGGGCAACATTGACGCTGCAATTGAAGGTGTTGAAGAGGCTATGAAGTCCGATGACAAGGACAGCATTGATGCGGCCACCACCAAGTTGACCGAGGCCGCCCAGGTGATCTACCAGCAGGCAGCGGCTGAGGCCCAGGCTGCCAGTGAAAATGAAGGCTCAACATCCGAACCGGCATCCGATGACGTGGTAGATGCAGAATTTGAAGAAGTGGATGACTCCGAGGATGCTGAAAAGTAGTAGTTACAATCCTCCGTGTACATTGAACCCCGACATCTGTCGGGGTTTTTTTTGGAGATTTTTGGCGTTTTGACCTGGGGCCAGACCTCCAAAATGACAAGTTGACATCACCGTTGTGCGCGTTACTATGGGAGACGCTACTCATTGAGACCGGCTGAGGGACAGGCCCTTTGACGCCGGGGCAACCTTCGGGACCAACCATCCCGTAAAGGTGCCAACTCCTGCGGTGTTCTAACGACCACCGGAAAATGAGCGGACTGGCAGCACCCTGATTCAGCGTGATGGGCCTTCCCCACCCAACGGCTTCGCCGGAGTTTCCAATGAGGTTTAGACATCCTCAGTAACGGAAACAAGGCGAGCGACATGAAATCACCCGGAATACATCACAGGATTACAGACGCGGTTCGCGCCGGAGTTGACAGCGACCAGCAGCATGGCTGCGTCATGCCACCCATCTACCTGTCTTCCAACCACAGCTTTGACGGTTTGTACGGCAAACGTGAGTACGACTACTCACGCAGTGGTAACCCGACCCGCGACCTGCTGGGCCGGACCATCATGAATCTGGAGGGCGGCCAGCATTGCGTGGTGACCAATACCGGAATGTCAGCCGTGGTCCTGGTGACCTCCCTGCTCAAATCACAGGACACCATCATTGCACCCCATAACTGCTATGGAGGCTGCTACCGGGCCTTCTTATCACTTGCACAAAGTGGTCGTTTCAAGGTTCAGTTTGCCGACTTTACCAACCTGTCGCGCATCAGACGGGTTAGTGATCAACATCGCCCAAAGGTAATCTGGGTCGAGACCCCGAGCAATCCATTGCTCCGCATTACCGATATTCGACGACTGGCCAGCATTGCATCCGAGATCGGTGCATTGCTGGTCGTTGACAATACCTTTCTGACCCCGCTTTTGCAGCGCCCGTTGTATCTTGGTGCAGACCTGGTAGTGCATTCCACGACCAAGTACATCAATGGCCACAGTGACGTGGTTGGTGGTGCGGTCGTCAGTCGCGACCCGGACTTGGGGGAACAACTGGACTGGTGGGCAAACTGTCTTGGTTCAACGGCCTCGCCGTGGGATTGTAACCAGACTCTTCGTGGCTTGCGCACATTGCATGCCCGTATGCGTTGCCACGAGGAGAACGCCCAGGCGGTAGTCGGTGTCCTGCAGCAAAACGAGGCGGTGCACCGGGTCCATTACCCGGGTCTGGCGTGTCATCCAGATCACAAACTTGCCTGTACCCAGCAGACAGGCTTCGGCGCAGTGATCAGTTTTGAAATTAATGGAGGTGAATCTGCCGTACGTATATTCCTGGAAGGGCTGAGTTGTTTCACCTTGGCTGAATCACTGGGTGGTGTTGAAAGCCTGGTGTGTCATCCTGCCAGCATGACCCACTCGGCAATGTCAGACGAGGCCCGTACCCACGCCGGTATCAATCCCAACCTGTTGCGGTTGTCCGTGGGGATCGAATACACACCGGACCTGGTCAATGACATTTCCACGGCACTTGACCGGGTGGTGGGTGCGAATAACGCCAGGGTGAATAATACCAGTGCGAACAATATTGGAGAATCGGTAGCACGCTACGCTTGAATTACCCACTGTTTGACCTTAGTTCTGGTGCAGGTTACAAAAACTGCGATCAGACAGATAAATATGGCAAAACGCGATTATTACGAGGTACTTGGAGTTCAGCGAAATGTTGAAAAACCCGAGCTCAAAAAGGCCTATAGAAAGCTGGCTATGAAGTACCATCCGGACCGGAATCCGGATGATGCTGACGCGCAGGAGCATTTCAAAGAAGCCCAGGAAGCCTACGATATTCTGAAGAACGACAAAAAACGGGCGGCCTATGATCAATTCGGACACGCGGCGGTCGGACCGGGTGCAGGTGCGCGGGGACCTTCCGGTTTTGAAGGGGACGTCGGTGACATTTTTGGGGATATTTTTGGGGATATTTTTGGTGGCCGGGGTCGTGGTGGGCGTCAGCAACGTGGTTCAGACCTGCGTTTTTCAATGGAACTGGATCTGGAAGATGCCGTTACCGGTATAGCGCGTGAAATCCGCATTCCCACCCTGGGTCAATGTGATAACTGTAACGGCAGCGGTGCCGAAGACGGTGAAAAAATCTCCTGTACCACCTGTAGCGGTGTTGGCCAGGTAAGAATGCAGCAGGGCATATTCTCGGTCCAGCAAACCTGTCCTGCCTGTAAGGGCGTAGGCCAGACAATCAAGAATCCCTGTGGTAATTGCCAGGGTCAGGGTCGCATTCGCGAAACCAAGACCTTGTCAGTAAAGATTCCCGCCGGCGTGGACAGTGGTGACCGTATCAGGCTTGCCGGTGAGGGCGAAGCGGGAATGGCAGGTGCACCGGCAGGTGATCTTTACGTGGAAGTACGGGTAAAGCCACACAGATTATTTGAGCGTGACGGCGATGACCTCTATTGCAAGGTGCCAATACACTTCACCACTGCTGCCTTGGGCGGTGAGCTTGAAATCCCGACACTCAACGGCCAGGTGAAACTCAAAGTACCATCAGAAACCCAGACCGGCCGCATGTTCCGCCTCAGGGGGAAGGGTGTTAAATCGGTTCGCAGTCATCGCCAGGGCGACCTGATGTGCAAGGTGACGATTGAGACCCCCGTCAGGCTATCAAGAGATCAGAAAGAATTGCTTAAACAGTTCCAGGGCTCCTATGAGTCCAGTAACACCGAGCACAACCCAAAATCCAGCTCCTGGCTGGATGGAGTGAGGGAGTTTTTTGACCGGATGACTTCGTGATTCGAGTCCTGTTGCACGGCGCTGGCCGTATGACCCGCAGGGTTCTGGCCAATTTGGCGGGTAACGAAAAGTACCAACTGTCAGGACTGGTTACAAGAAACCGGCCGGCTGATCTTCCCGGCATCGAGATTCACACGGCACTGGATGAATTCGAAAGAGATGTCGACCTGTTGATTGATTTCACCTTGCCAGGGGGAACCCGCAATGCGGCCAGGTGGTGTGAAAAAAATGATGTGGCTTTGCTTACCGGAACCACGGGTCTATCTGCTGATGACATCGCGGCCCTGAATCATGCTGCTGTCAAGGTCCCGGTATTGTGGGCACCGAACCTCAGCAAAGGAATGGCCCTGATGACCAGCCTGGTACGCCAGGCGGCCAGAATCATGGCAGGCGAAGCAACAATCAGCATCAGCGAAACCCATCATCGACACAAGCTTGACGCGCCTTCCGGGACAGCCCTGGCACTGGCTCAAGCCATGAATTCAGGGCAAAGCAAAGTACACGGTGGTAATGAGCATGGCCAAGTGGATATTTCCTCAACACGTGAGGGAGAAGTAATCGGCGAACACACAGTGAATTTCAGCACACCATTGGAGTGTATCGAGGTTAAACACAAAGCACTGGATCGTGATGTATTTGCGACCGGTGCATTGCTGGCGGGGGAATGGCTGGTAAGGCAATCCGCCGGCTATTACACCAACAGCGACTGGTTGGATATGACGGACTGATAAATTGATGATTAATTTGTTAGACAGGTGATTATCGTTCCAGTAAAATTCTGTCGCTTGGAACATCATTTGCGTTTTGGGTCTGTGACCCACCAACGCGTTAGAATTAATCAGATCTAAGCGGGAATTGCCATCAGGGCATTCCCGTTTCGTGTATCCGGAGGCAGGATTTTGAAGCAGCAGGCAGTGCTGGCACTTGAAGACGGAAGTCTGTTTTATGGCCAAAGCATTGGGTCTGCCGGCACAACGACCGGAGAAGTGGTGTTCAATACCGCCATCACCGGATACCAGGAAATCCTGACCGACCCGTCCTATGCCGGGCAACTGGTTACACTGACCTTCCCCCACATCGGAAATACCGGTTGCAATACCCCTGACGAGGAGTCGACACGGCCGATGGCCGCCGGTCTGATCGTTCGGGATGTACCGATGCGTTACAGTAACTGGCGTGGTGATGTTTCCCTGAACAGCTATCTCGAAGATCACGGCATCGTGGCCATAGCCGGTATTGATACCCGTCGCCTGACCCGGATTTTGCGAGAAAAGGGAGCCCAGGGAGGGTGCATTATGGCTGCAGAGAAGGTGGATACCAGCCAGGCATTGTCCCAGGCCAGATCATTTCCTGGCATGCAGGGCCAGGACCTGGCACGGGTAGTGACCACCGAATCATCCTACGAGTGGACACAGGGGTCCTACGATCTGGATACCGGCACCTGGCTGCATACCAACCCTGTCTACCACGTGGTTGCTTTTGACTTCGGCATCAAGCGAAACATTCTGCGTATGCTGAGTGACCGGGGTTGCAGGGTCACCGTGGTACCGGCCACCACGCCGGCATCGGATGTCCTGGCCATGCAACCGGATGGTGTTTTTCTTTCCAATGGCCCCGGTGATCCGGAACCCTGTGATTATGCCATTAAAGCCATCCGGGAATTACTGGACAGTGCCACACCCGTGTTCAGTATTTGTCTGGGTGTTCAACTTCTTGGGTTGGCGATTGGAGCAAACACCGTCAAGATGAAATTCGGTCATCACGGTGCCAATCACCCGGTGCAGGATTTGCAAACCGGTAAGGTCATGATCACCAGCCAGAACCATGGATTCGCCCTGGACGAGAGCAGTTTGCCAGAAACAGTAAAGGCAACCCACCGGTCACTGTTTGATGGCAGCCTGCAGGGAATCGAGTTGACCAGTGGTCAGGCCTTTGGTTTCCAGGGACACCCGGAAGCCAGTCCGGGACCACACGACATTGCACCTCTGTTCGATCGCTTTATCGGGATGATGGAAGCCAGACCCTAATATAAAATGCCTAAAAGAACCGACATCAACAGCATACTGATCATCGGCGCGGGTCCGATCGTGATCGGCCAAGCCTGTGAATTTGACTACTCCGGGGCCCAGGCCTGCAAGGCATTACGTGAAGAGGGTTACCGCGTGGTGCTGGTGAATTCCAACCCGGCCACCATTATGACCGACCCGGAAACAGCGGATTCAGTCTATATCGAACCCATTGAGTGGCGTACTGTTGCCCAGATCATCCGCCAGGAAAGGCCCGATGCGTTGCTTCCAACCATGGGCGGTCAGACCGCATTAAACTGCGCTCTGGATCTCGCACGTGAGGGTGTGCTGGAGGAATTCGGGGTCGAAATGATCGGTGCATCGCGTGAAGCGATTGATATGGCAGAGGATCGTGATCTGTTTCGCAAGGCCATGGCCGAGATCGGTCTGGACACACCTGAATCGATCCTCGCACACACTCTGGACCAGGCCCTCGAGGCACTGGATACGATTGGTTTCCCGACCATTATCCGGCCTTCCTTCACCATGGGTGGGTCCGGGGGCGGAATCGCTTACAACCGGGAAGAGTTTGTCGACATCGTGAGTCACGGTCTGGAGTTGTCACCCACCACCGAGGTGCTTCTGGAAGTGTCCGTACTGGGCTGGAAGGAGTTTGAGATGGAGGTGGTGCGGGACCACCAGGATAACTGCATAATCATCTGCTCAATAGAGAACCTGGATCCGATGGGTATCCATACCGGGGACTCGATTACCGTGGCACCCGCCCTGACACTGACCGACAAGGAGTACCAGCGACTCCGGGATGCCTCGATCGCGGTGTTGCGTAAAATTGGTGTGGATACCGGTGGTTCCAATGTACAGTTTGCCATCAACCCGGACGATGGTCAGGTCATTATTATTGAGATGAATCCGAGGGTTTCACGTTCCTCGGCACTGGCGTCAAAAGCGACTGGATTCCCGATTGCAAAGGTGGCCGCCAAACTGGCGGTGGGCATGACGCTCGATGAATTGCGTAATGAAATTACCGGTGGTGCGACACCGGCATCCTTTGAGCCGAGTATCGATTACGTGGTAACCAAGATTCCGCGTTTCGCCTTTGAAAAGTTTCCCGCTGCCAATTCAAGATTGACCACTCAAATGAAATCGGTTGGTGAAGCCATGGCCATCGGTCGTACATTCCAGGAATCACTGCAAAAGGCGCTGCGCAGCCTCGAGACTGGACACGACGGTCTGGATCCGGTTTTACAACGGGATGATCCCGTTGAGCGGATGGCGGAATTGACCCGCGAACTGCGTGAAGCGGGTGCCGAACGTATCTGGTATGTGGCAGATGCTTTCAGGGAGGGCCTGGATATTGATCAGATCCATAAGCTGACACGTATCGATCCCTGGTTTCTGGCCCAGATCGAAGACCTGGTAGGTACCGAATCCAGGCTTGCGCGGATTTCTCTGGAGGCGTTGGACCGGCAGCAGTTATTTGCTCTCAAACAGCAGGGTTTTTCAGATGGGCGTCTGGCAAAACTAATGAATTGTCAGGAAAAACAAGTACGCGAGCATCGTTACGCGCTCGAAGTGAGACCGGTGTTCAAGCGGGTAGATACCTGTGCCGCAGAGTTTGCCACAACGACCGCCTATCTTTATTCAAGCTACGAGGAAGAGTGCGAAGCGGAGCCCACTGAGCGACGTAAGATCATGGTGCTCGGTGGTGGCCCAAATCGGATAGGTCAGGGGATAGAATTTGATTACTGTTGTGTACATGCGGCCCTGGCACTGCGTGAAGATGGCTTTGAAACCATCATGGTCAATTGTAATCCGGAGACAGTATCAACTGATTACGACACTTCCGACCGGCTATATTTTGAACCACTGACACTGGAAGACGTGCTTGAAGTGGTTCACCGGGAAAATCCGGAAGGCGTCATCGTCCAATATGGAGGTCAGACTCCGTTAAACCTGGCCCGCGCCCTGGAGGCGGCGGGCGTGCCGATTATCGGTACTTCACCCGATTCCATTGATCTGGCCGAAGACCGCGAACGTTTTCAGCAAATGCTCAAGAAACTGGGTTTGAAGCAACCACCCAACCGGACCGCCACCAGCGTGGACCAGGCGATTTCCCTGGCCGAGGAAATAGGCTATCCACTGGTGGTGCGCCCGTCCTACGTTCTGGGTGGGCGAGCCATGGACGTGGTTCATGGCGAACATGAATTGCGTCGCTACATGCATGACGCGGTCAAGGTTTCCAACGATTCCCCGGTATTGCTGGACCGCTTCCTCGACCATGCCATAGAGGTTGATATTGATGCAATCTGCGATGGCAGGGACGTGTTGATCGGTGGCATCATGGAACATATCGAACAGGCCGGTGTACATTCAGGCGATTCAGCCTGTTCCATTCCGCCGCACTCCCTTTCCACCGCCATCCAGGACGAAATGCGTAAGCAAATGGCCATGATGGGACTCGAGTTGGGTGTGGTGGGTTTGATGAATGCCCAGTTCGCACTGCGTGGTGACGATATTTACATATTGGAAGTCAATCCGCGTGCTTCTCGTACTGTACCCTTTGTTTCCAAGGCTACCGGACGACCATTGGCGTCTATTGCTGCGCTGTGTATGGTTGGTAAAACATTGAAAGAACAAGATGTTACACATGAAATAATACCTAATTTCTATTCTGTAAAAGAAGCCATTTTGCCGTTCATTAAGTTTCCTGGCGTCGATCCAATTCTTGGTCCTGAGATGCGCTCCACCGGTGAGGTCATGGGGGTTGGCCGCAGTTTTGGTGGTGCCTGTGCGCGCGCCATGAAGGCAGCACAGTACGGTATACCCAAACCAGGCAAGGCGTTGCTCAGTGTTCGTGATGCAGACAAGGAGCCGCTGCTGCCAATCGCTGAGGACCTGGTTGACCGGGGCTATACACTGGTTGCAACGGGGGGTACCTGCCAGTATTTGCGTGACAATGGATATAACTGTGAACGAATCAACAAGGTCCTCGAAGGTCGTCCTCATATCGTAGATGCAATCAAAAATGGTGAAATATCGTTTATTGTCAATACCACCGAGGGCAGGCAGGCAATCCACGACTCTTTTTCCATCCGTCGTGAAGCATTGCAGTACAAGGTAAGCTATACGACAACCATCTCTAGGGGTTGGGCGACTTTACAGGCCATTGATCACGAACATGACCTGGAAGTTCGCAGTTTACAACAGCTACACGATGCCGGTGGCAATGCATTGCGGCAAGGATAGAAAGACATGAACAGACCACCTTTAACAGACCGCGGTGCCGACCGGCTGCGTACCGAAGTTACGCAGCTGAAAAAAGTGGACCGCCCGCGAGTCATCGCCGCAATCGCAGAAGCCCGTGCTCACGGTGATCTGAAAGAAAACGCGGAATACCATGCGGCCAGGGAGCAACAAGGATTTATCGAAGGCCGAATTCAGCGTATCGAGTCGGGCTTGTCAACTGCCAGGATCATCGAAGTGTCCAAGCTCAATGCGGCCGGCAAGGTGGTATTTGGTGCAACCGTGACTTTGTATGATATCGAAACGGAAGCCGAGATTACCTACCAGGTCGTCGGCGACCTGGAGGCAGATATCAAGGAAAGACGTATCGCGATTACGTCACCCATTGCCCGGGCCATGATTGGACGTCTGGAGGGCGATGAAATTGTGGTCAAGGCGCCGGGTGGTGAAATGATCTACGAGATCATCCGTGTTGAGTACCTTTAGGGCATGCACACAAACCGAGCGGTCCGACCCCGGGAAATCACGCTAGACAACGACCATCTTCCACAATCCATGCACCCGGTTGTTCGCCGAATCCTGCTGGCACGCAATATCACCTCAGAAGAGTCACTGGACCTGGTCTTGAGTCGTTTGCAATCACCTGCAAATTTGTCCGGTGTCAAACGGGCAGCCACCATACTTGCCGATGCCATTGTCAATGGACAGAAGATACTGATTGTCGGGGATTTTGACGCGGATGGTGCAACCGGTACGGCCGTCGCCGTACGTGCGTTGCAATTGATGGCTGCGAAAAAAGTTGATTTCCGGGTACCCAATCGTTTTGAGTTTGGTTATGGACTCACTACCGCCCTGGTAGAAACCTTTAAAGACAACCCGCCCGATGTGCTGGTGACGGTGGACTCCGGCATCAGTTCAAACAATGGTGTTGCACTGGCACGTAAATTTGGATGTACGGTAATTGTTACTGACCACCACTTACCCGGTGAGGTTCTGCCCAACGCGCATGCCATCGTCAATCCGAATTGCCATGGGGACCAGTTCCCCAGCAAGGCGCTGGCCGGTGTGGGAGTGGTCTTCTACCTGATGGGGGTAGTGCGGGGTGCATTGCGCGAACGCGACTGGTTTACTCTGCCGAGATCCGAGCCCAACCTCGCGCAGCTTCTGGACCTGGTGGCGCTGGGTACGGTCGCTGACCTGGTACCGCTCGACGGCAATAACCGCATCCTGGTTCGCCAGGGTATGGAACGAATCCGCCATGGTCTGTGCAGCCCGGGTTTGCTGGCCCTGTTGAGGCTGGGCAAGAGAGATTACCGCCACATCGTCGCATCTGACCTGGCCTTTGCGGTTGCTCCCCGGCTCAATGCGGCGGGTCGTATGCAAGACATGGGAATAGGTATCCGCTGCCTGCTCACCGATGACCGCGAAGAGGCCATGGAACTGGCAGGTGAACTCGATACACTGAATCATCAGCGACGGGCCAGGCAGGAACAGATGCAACGCGATGCCCTCGATCAGTTAAGTTCCATACTCAACAAACTGGACAAGGCAGACCCGCCCGCAGCCCTGTGCCTGTATGACGACGGTTGGCACCAGGGCATCGTGGGTCTGGTGGCATCCCGAATTAAGGACGCAATACACCGGCCGGTCATTGCGTTTGCCCCGGAAACTACAGGCTCCGGGGTATTAAAGGGCTCGGCTCGATCGGTGAGTGGTCTGCACATCCGTGATGTGCTGGCCCGTGTTGATGCATTACATCCCGGCTTGATCCTGGCCTTTGGCGGTCATGCAATGGCTGCCGGGCTGACCCTGCCGGCCGATGGGCTGCAGAGTTTCAAACAGGCGCTGACCGAGTCGGTCAAACATTTTCTTGCCGGCAGAACTCTGGACAACGTGATATTGACCGACGGTGAACTGCAACCGCAGGACATCAACCTGGATTTTGCCGAAGAATTACGTGACCTGGGACCCTGGGGACAACTATTTCCTGAACCGGTGTTCGAGGGGCGGTTTCACATTGAAAACCGAAGGGTGGTTGGCGGGGCACACCTGAAAATGCAATTGAGACCGGTGGGTGGACAAGTGGCCATTGATGCGATTGCCTTTGGGCGACTGCCTGAAGATCTGCCGGACCCGAATATGACCAGTCTGGTTTACAAACTGGATGTGAATCATTTCCGTGGCCGCAAAACATGCCAGTTGATGATTGACCAGATTCTTGCATAAATGTCACTCGTCAAGGCCGCCTTGGTGTAAAATGCACCGCTGTTAATTTTACCGACATCAAGCCAGGTTAATTTGCGTGGAAACCAACCAGATAAGCATTCAGCTAGAAGACCTGCAGCGCCGCTCTGTTGCGCTTAGGGGGTACCTTTGACTATGCCGGCAAAAGGGACCGGTTGGAAGAAGTAAGTCGTGAGTTGGAGAATCCCGAAATCTGGAACCAACCTGCAAAGGCACAGGATATGGGGCGTGAGCGGGCGCGACTCGAGGGCATAGTCAATACCCTGGACCAGGTGGCGCTGGGACTTTCTGAAAATACCGAGATGTTGGAAATGGCCATCGAGGAGGCCGATGAGGATATTGTTGATTCGGTGCTTGCAGAACTTAAAGAAATTGGAACTCAAGTCGGAAAACTGGAGTTCCAGCGTATGTTCAGTGGCGAAATGGATGCCAACCCCTGTTATCTCGAAATCCAGGCCGGTTCCGGTGGCACCGAGGCCCAGGACTGGGCCGAGATGCTATTGCGTATGTATCTGCGCTGGGTGGAACGCCGTGGTTGGAAATCCGACCTGATCGAAGTTTCTTCGGGCGAAGTTGCGGGTATAAAAAGTGCCACCATTCACGTAACCGGTGATTACGCGTATGGCTGGTGCAGGACCGAAATCGGCGTCCACCGCCTGGTCAGAAAGTCACCATTTGATTCAGGGAATCGCCGACATACCTCATTTGCAGCGGTATTTGTTTCACCCGAGGTTGATGACGACATCGAAATAGATATCAATCCGGCTGATTTGCGAATCGATGTCTACCGGGCTTCCGGCGCCGGTGGCCAGCACGTCAACCGCACCGAATCCGCGGTACGGATTACACATATTCCGACGAATACCGTAGTACAGTGTCAAAATGATCGCTCACAACACAAGAACAAGGATCACGCGATGAAGCAATTGCGTGCCAAGTTATACGAACTTGAGTTGCTGAAGCGGAGTGCCGAAAGCCAGCAACTGGAAGACTCCAAGTCAGATATTGGCTGGGGTAGCCAGATTCGGTCCTATGTTCTGGATCAGTCCCGTATCAAGGACCTGAGAACAAATGTCGAAACCGGCAACACCCAGGCCGTGCTGGACGGAGACCTGGATCAGTTTGTTGAGGCATCCCTGAAACAGGGATTGTCGGGCGAGGTCCTGCCAACAGACCCGAATAGAAAAGGTATGAATAGTTGAGCAACAAAAAACAAAACCAGGGCGCTGTGAAGATCCCCGATGAAAACCGCTTGATCGCCGAGCGCCGGGATAAGCTGAGCGCACTCCGGGAGCGGGGCAATGCCTACCCGAATGATTTTCATCCCAATACCAGTTCAGTAGAGTTGCAGCGGCGTTTTGGAGAGGATGACACCGAGACCCTGGCGGGTGTTGATGAATCATTCAGCCTGGCAGGTCGTATGATGGCCAAACGCGTGATGGGAAAAATCGCCTTTGTCAATGTGCGCGATGGCGCGGGTACCATGCAGTTCGTGGTGCAGCGTGACAACCTGCCTGAGGGGCTGTATCAACAGTTCAAGCAATGGGATATCGGTGACATCATCGGTGGCAGTGGGGCAATTTTTCGAACCCAGAAAGGTGAACTGTCGATCAAGCCTTCACAACTCAGGCTATTGTCCAAATCGTTGCGGCCACTACCTGAAAAGTGGCATGGCCTGACAGATACCGAAACCCGCTATCGCCAGCGTTACGTCGACTTGATCATCAATGAAGAATCAAAGCAGGTTTTTCGCACCCGCTCAAAGATCATCCGCTTTGTGCGGGATTTTATGGAAGCCCCAGGTCGTGAATTTCTGGAGGTCGAAACACCCATGATGCACCCGATTCCCGGTGGTGCGGCAGCACGTCCATTCGTAACCCACCACAACGCGCTGGACCTCGATATGTATCTGCGCATCGCACCGGAACTGTATCTGAAACGTCTGACCGTAGGTGGTCTGGAACGGGTCTACGAGGTCAATCGCAATTTTCGGAATGAGGGCATGTCCACACGTCATAACCCCGAATTCACCATGCTTGAATTTTACTGGGCCTACGCTGATTACAATGACCTGATGGATCTGACCGAAACCATGCTGCGTGACATGGCGATAGCGGTCCATGGTGGCGCCCGGATCGAGTACCAGGGACAGAACCTTGATTTTGGGGCGGAATTTGCACGGCTGAGTGTCGAAGATGCCGTACGGGGATACAATCCGGACCTCGCCGATACTGACTTGTGGGACATTGAGACACTGCTTGGCGCATGCAAGACCCGGGATATCCACACTGAAGACAACTGGGGTGGCGGTAAGCTGTTAATGGAGTTGTTTGAAGCGACGGTAGAATCGAAACTCACCGACCCGGTGTTTATTACCCACTACCCCACGGAAGTATCACCTCTGTCACGACGAAATGATAATGATCACCGGGTTACCGATCGATTTGAATTATTTATATGTGGCCGTGAGATTGCCAACGGATTTTCGGAATTGAACGATCCGGAGGACCAGGCAGACCGGTTCCGCGCTCAGGTGGCGCAAAAAGACCAGGGTGATCTCGAAGCCATGCATTACGATTCGGACTATATCCGGGCTTTGGAGTACGGTATGCCGCCAACCGCGGGCGAAGGTATCGGTATCGACCGCCTGGTCATGTTGATGACCGATGCCGCATCCATCCGTGATGTGCTGCTGTTTCCGCATATGCGTCCGGAAGCCTGAGCAAGAGATCATGCCGGGCGGGCGAGTTTGCCCGTATTATTATTTTGCTATGACACCACGGAAATAATATCCGGGTTACTGAACGGACGGGGTTGCGCTGATCCTGTAAACCTCCACCCATGCACCGTCTTCGCCGATGGCGAATTCAAGTTTCCACTTCCAGCCATTGGCGTCGGGTGGAAAAAAGGTAATACGCCGGTTCGGATCCGGGAGTGGTGACTTGTAGTGCATGACGATGTTTCCGGAGTCATCTTTTTTTGCCTGGAAATGGGCAAAGCCACTCATGCCGGTGATGGTCCAGGCAATATCCCAGGACTGTGTCTCGGTATTGTAGGTGCGCAGATTGGTTCCAACTTTACCGTCCGGTGGTAACCAGAAGTCCTGTATGGCCGTGCCGTTTTCTTTACCACTGCCCAGACAAATGAAATTCCAGCGCGCACCGGGGCCCGCTACCCAGCCACCTTCCTCCTGGCTCAAAGTGGAATCTTCGATATCCCAGTTACCGAGATACTGTCCCAATTCGGCCAACGTACCCTGCATGCAGGCTTCATTGCCGGCCACGGGTATACCGCCGTTACCAGCCCAGGCGGCTGAACTGAAAATAGAAAGGTCAGGAATGTGGTGCGGGTATTGCGAGTGAATTTCACTGTTGCGCTCCGGCCGGCTTGTTGATTGTCGGAGCTGATTATAGTGAGAATGGGTGGCCGTTGCCCCTGAGTCCGTGGCGTGTAAGTAACCGTTCAACTCAATTCAGGGTTCACCCGCTGTGCGGCTACCATACCAGTCGGCAATGATCTGCCGTTCCTCCTCCGTCATCCGGGTCAGGTTGCCCAACGGCATGGTGCGTACGGTAACCGTGGTATGAAATACCCGTTGCGCGTGCAGTTCCAGTTTTTGGGAAGTATCCAGTTCCACACCGAGTGGTGCGGTGGCAAGACCTGCAAACTCCGGAACAGCTGCATGGCAGTTGCTGCAACGCTGATGGACTATTTCCAACACGGTGTCGGTATCAATTACCGTGTCCACGTCCACGCTGCTTTCTAAGCTGCGTGTTCCCGGCGCAGTGAACAGAATCAATCCTACAAGCAACAGGGCAGCAGGTATCAGCGGCCAGGCGGTGAAGCCCGGCAGATGGCGGATGTTGAAGAAATGCCTGATGGCAACCGCCGCCAGTGAAAAGACCAGCAGTACCAGCCAGTTGTACGGGTGTCCGTAGGTGGCGGGGTAGTGTGCACTGAGCATGATGAATAACACCGGCAGAGTGAAATAATTGTTGTGCCGGGAGCGTTGCAGTGCGTTAAGGCCCTTGCTCGCATCCGGTGTGCGTTGTTCGCTGACCGCGTCAACCAGTTCTCTATGCGCGGGAATTATGACCCGGAATACGTTGGCGACCATGACGGTGCCGATGGCCGCACCAACGTGTATGTACGCTGCACGGTCACTTAACCAGGAACTGAGGATCCAGGCCAGCAGCGCGAACCAGGTCAGCAACAGCAGACCGGTCAACCATTCACGCTGTGCCAGGGCAGATCGGCACAACAGGTCATAGAATACCCAGCTGGCCAGTAGTGAACCGGCACCGATGGCGATGGCTGCCCCTGCTGATATCCCGCCCGACCCGGGTTTGAGCATATAGGTCTGTGCATTCCAGTAGAACATGATGATTAACAAGGTCATACCACTGATCCAGGTGGCATAGGCCTCCCATTTGAACCAGTGCAAGGTGGGAGGAAGTTCGCCCGGGGCCACGGCGAACTTCTTCAGGTAATAGAAACCACCGCCATGCACCGCCCAAAGGTCACCGGCGACACCATCCGGACGCTGCTCGCGCTGCAGGTGATTTTCCAGCCAATTGAAATAGAATGAAGCGCCAATCCATGCGATACCGACAATAAAATGGGCCCAGCGTACCAGCAGCTCCAGCCACATGTGCAGATGCGCTTCCACGACTATTGTTCCGGGTTCCCGTGTTGGTGCAGACAGTTGAGGATGGCTTCCGGCGTGGCCGGCGAGTCAAGCTCGGGCAGCGCGTCTCCAGCCAGTTTTCCAGCGATGGCCTGGTTCAGGGCGCTGTGTACCGATATGGCCAGCATCAGTGGCGGTTCACCGACGGCCTTGGAACGGTGGATGGTCTTTTCCCGGTTTCTGCCTTTGTCCCAGATGCGGACATTGAACGACCCTGGCATATCACCACAGGTCGGGATCTTGTAGGTTGAAGGTGCGTGGGTACGCAGATGGCCCTGGGCGTCCCACCAGAGTTCTTCCGTGGTAAGCCACCCCGCGCCTTGTATGAACCCGCCTTCAATCTGACCCAAATCAATGGCCTGGTTCAGTGACCGGCCGGCATCATAGAGGATATCGACCTGGCGAATGCGGTGTTCGCCGGTCAGGCAATCCACCTCCACCTCGGTGACCGCGGCACCGTAGGCAAAATACAGAAAGGGGCGGCCTTTGAATGTTTCGGGGTCATAATGGATCTTCGGGGTGCGATAGAAACCGGTTGCAGATAGTGAAATCCTTCCCAGCCAGGCCTGTGCAACCAGTTCGGCAAAACCCAGTGTATGTTCCCCCGCCATGACCTGGTTGTTGCCAAAGGTCACTTCTGACTCCGGGACGTCAAATTTACCGGCTGCGAATCTGGTCAACCGCTTTTTGATTTTTCTCGCCGCGGCACGGGCTGCCATGCCATTCATGTCGGTACCCGCCGAAGCCGCAGTGGCGGTGGTATTGGGTACTTTCCCGGTGTTGGTTGCAGAAATCTTGATACGCTCAAGATCAACCTGGAATTCCTGCGCCACAATTTGTGCCACCTTGATCATCAGTCCCTGTCCCATCTCGGTACCGCCATGGTTCAGGTGAATACTGCCATCCTTGTACACGTGTACCAACGCAGCTGCCTGGTTCAGAAAGGTGGTGGTAAATGAGATACCGAATTTTGCCGGTGTCAATGCAATACCCCTGCGGATCACCGGGCTGTCACGGTTGAAGCGGTCTATCTGCCGTCGTCTCCGTTCATAATCGGACGTGACCAATAAATCTGCGATCAACTCTTTGATGACATTGTCGCGGACAACCATTCCGTAGGGCGTGACATTGCGCTGTTTCAAGCCATAAAGATTGGCAAGACGCACAGACAACGGATCCTTACCCAGCTGCCATGCTATGGCGTCAATAACCCGTTCAATACCGAGCATGCCCTGGGGGCCTCCAAATCCACGAAAGGCAGTATTTGAGACCGTGTTGGTCTTGCAGCGGTAGGAATTGATGCGCAGATCAGACAGGTAATAGGCGTTGTCACTGTGGAACATGGCACGATCTGCTATCGGCCCGGACAGATCCGCGGAAATCCCGCACCGTACAGCGTGGTCAAACAGGACCGCGACTATCCGCCCCTGGTCATCGAAGCCCACGTCATAACGGATCAGAAAATCATGTCGTTTGCCGGTGCTGAGCATATCGTCATCCCGGTCCAGACGCAGTTTGACCGGTCTGCCGGTGACATTCGCCATCAGTGCGGCAATGATCGCCCACTGCGCAGCCTGGGTTTCCTTGCCACCAAACGCTCCGCCCATCCGACGCACCTCGACAGTAACATCATTGTCCTGTAGGCCAAGGTTTCGCGCGACCAATTGCTGGACTTCAGAAGGGTGTTGGGAAGAGGTCAGTATCAGCATATCCCCGTCTTCTCCCGGCACGGCCATGGATACCTGTCCTTCGAGATAGAAGTGATCCTGTCCACCGATCCGGAATTCACCTGTCAACCTGTTGGGTGCCGCTGGCAGTGCGGTGTCGGGTTCACCCCGCTGCAATATTCGGGAATCCAGAACATGAGACTGATGTTCCGGGTCCGATTCGATATCCAGTGCGACTGGAAGCTCGCTGTAATCTATCTCTGCCAGTCGTGCCGCCCGTCTGGCCTGCTTGCGGGTTTCCGCAACCACGGCAAACAGTGGTTGACCAGCAAACTGGGCCAGATCTTGGGCCAGCACCGGTTCATCGTGCATATGAACCGGACTGATATCATTACTTCCGGGTATGTCTCCGGCTGTGAGGACATCAACCACCCCCGGTGCACGTCGTACAGCACTCAGATTCAGTGCTTTAATGCGGGCGTGAGCACAAGTGCTGGTGCCGATATAGCAATGTAACAGGTCCTTTGGTTCCGGCATGTCATCGACATAACGGGCCTGGCCGGACACATGCTTGGCGGCACTGTCATGGGCCGTTGGGGTATGCACGTAGTTCGCCACAGACTCATCCATCTGAGACAGCCTGCCCAAATTTCGAGGTAAGCCGCACGGGGTATTGCAGGTCGAGTTGTTCGAGATAAAAGCGTTGCAGCAGATTTTGAGCCACGCGCATTCGGTATGTCCGCGAGGCACGCATATCATTGATTGGGGTAAAGTCATCTGCCAAAGCGGTCATTGCCATTTCGATGCTCTGTTGATTCCAGGTACGGCCCTCCAGGGACCGTTCACAATGGCTGGCGCGTTTTGGAATTTCTGCCATTCCGCCAAAACAGACCCGCGCATCCTTTATTCTCCCTCCCTTGATCTTCAAGGCGAATGCGGCACAGACAGCGGATATATCCTGCTCAATGCGTTTGGATATCTTGTAGGTGGCAAATACCTGGTCAGGTTCAGGAGCGGGCAGATACAAACATTCTACAAACTCACCCTGTTGCAGGTCCTGCACGCCATAGCGGATGAAAAAATCTTCCAGGTCCATGACCCGACGACCCGCTTTGCTGCACAGGGTCAATCTGGCCCCTGCGGCAATCAGACCCGGAGGCATGTCACCGATGGGGGAGCCATTGGCAATGTTCCCACCCACCGTTCCCACGTTGCGTACCTGCTTCGCTCCGATGCGTTCCATCAGTGATCGAAACGCCGGATAGTATTTTGAAATGGGCTCGATAGCATCCGTATAGGACACCGCGGCTCCCAGTTCCAGGCCATGGCCATCGTCCCTGATTCTCCCGAGTTCACCTACGCCCCCCAGGTAGATGATCGAATCCAGCCGACGCATTTGTTTGGTCACCCAGAGACCCACATCTGTGGCCCCGGCAACCAGGGTGGCCCGTGGATGTTTTTGCAGGGTAGTACACAATTCGTCCAGGGTTCGCGGCGTAAAAAAAAGTCTGTCACCAGCGCCTGTTTCCAAACTGTTGATGGGTTGAATGGCTTTCAGTTGCCTGAGTTGTTGTGTGATATTGTCCGACAAAAGGTCAGAACGTCCGGGCGTCAGAGCCTGCTCGGCCGCGCGTACGATGGGCGCATAACCAGTGCAGCGACACAGGTTTCCGGCCAGTTCAAGGTCAATATCCACAGCTTTGACTGCGCTCTCCCGTTCGTGGTGAAACATGGCGAACAAAGACATGACGAAACCCGGTGTGCAGAACCCGCATTGAGAGCCGTGCTGGTCAACCATGGCTTGTTGTACAGGGTGTAAACCGGATTCAGGCGTGGCAAGATCTTCCACGGTGATCAATTGTCTGCCGTCGAGCGTTGCAAGAAACTGGATACAGGAATTGACGGCACGATAACGGATTCCATCGCTGTACAGTTCACCGACTACCACGGTACAGGCACCGCAGTCACCCTCGGCGCAGCCCTCCTTGGTCCCGGTTAAACCTTTTTCTTCACGCAGGTACTCCAACACCGTTTGGGTTGGATTACAGTTGTCGATTTCCTCGACCTGGCCAGCCCTTATGAAACGGATTTTATGGTGCATGGGTTGTTTCAACTACCACGGTAGGTACTGTAGCCGAAGGGTGAGACCAGCAACGGGACGTGGTAATGCTGATTTGCATCATTGATGCCAAACCGGATGACTACACGGTCCAGGAAACGGGGTTCACCATCTTCATATCCCCTGTTCCTGAAGTAAGCACCCACATGGAAAACCAGCTCATACTCGCCGGTTGAAAATTCCTTGCCCGCCAACAGGGGTGAATCACAACGTCCGTCCGCGTTGGTCTCGGAGATTGCCAGTGGGACGCCGCTGGATTCCGTACTGAACAATTCAATTCGGATTCCCTGTCCGGGACCTCCGCTGGTGGTGTCGAGTACATGTGTGGTCAGCTGTGCCATTGCGTTTCCTGCTCTCCCCGAACCTGTGCTCGCCTGGTCTTTGAGCTGCTTCTTGTAGAGGCAGTCGGTAATGGACTATGGTTAGCCATGGTCTATTTCAAAGTATACCAGTTCGACGGATTCTTAAAGACCGGAAAATAATTCAGCAGGGCACACGCAATTCATGGGTAACAGAACATACAGCAGGGATTTACGTGGCTATGCATCAAAACCACCCGATCCACACTGGCCGGGTGATGCACGTCTTGCCTTGCAAATTGTGCTCAATTATGAAGAGGGCGGAGAGAACTGTGTTCTGCATGGTGACAGTGCATCGGAGGCCTTTCTGTCGGAGATTGTCAATGCCACACCACGCGAAGGTGTGCGCCACATGTCGATGGAGTCCCTGTACGAATATGGCTCACGTGTGGGTGTGTGGCGGCTCAAGCGACTCTTTGACCGATACAAGGTACCGGTAACCGTGTTTGCCGTTGGCATGGCAGTGGAACGCAATCCCGAACCGGTGCAGGCGCTTTTTGCTGCCGGTCACGAAATTTGCAGCCATGGATATCGCTGGGTTGATTACCAATACGTGGACGAGGAAACCGAACGTGAGCACATGGAACGGGCCATCAGAGCCATCACAGATGTCACCGGTGAACGACCCCTGGGTTGGTACACGGGACGCACCAGTCCCAACACCCGGTCACTGGTCGTTGCAGAAGGGGGGTTCCTTTACGATGCAGACGATTACAGCGATGAATTGCCATTTTGGAACCATGCCCATGGCAAACCCCACTTGATCATCCCCTACACCCTTGATGCCAATGATATGCGCTTTGCCACGGCACAGGGATTTAACTGCGGTACACAGTTCCTGCAGTATCTCAAGGACAGCTTTGACGTGCTTTATGCCGAGGGCGCCCATTCACCCCGCATGATGTCGGTCGGATTGCATTGCCGGATTTCCGGTCGGCCGGGACGTGTTGCCGCACTTGAGGGCTTCCTCCGTTATGCCAGGTCACACGATGATGTGTGGTTTTGCCGCCGGGTAGACATCGCCCGTCACTGGCATCAGCGGCATCCACCAGTTTGACTGTTTACTGAATGGACAGAAAAAGCTTCCAAACTGCTTTTGGCTCGGTCTATGAGCATTCACCCTGGGTGGCCGATGAAGTCTATGAATCGCGTTTGGACACCAGTCCATGCAATCGGGAGCAATACGCTGATTATCTTTGTGGGCGGTTTGAGTCCGTATTTACGGCTTCTGGAAATGAACGTCAACTGGAGACACTGAGAGCACATCCGGAATTGGCCTGCGCACGTTCGAAACAACGGAAATTGACCGCCGATTCTGTTTCTGAACAGCGGGGGGCGGGTCTTGACCAGTGCTCCGAGTCGGAATTTGAAGAATTTGCACGACTCAATTTGGCTTACCGGAACAAGTTTGATTTTCCCTTTATAATCGCCGTCAAGGGTCTGGACCGCAGTGCGATTTTGGATAACTTTCGCAAACGTATCGCCAATGATGCCGAAACGGAATTTAAAACTGCCGTGAGCCAGGTTTGCCGTATAGCGCAGTTCAGGATTGAAGGAATTCTCAATGCAGGAGAATGAACATCGGAGTACCGGGTTTATCAACCTGGCTCTACCGGAAAACGGGGCCGCCATCTGTTCGGTCAGCGATGATTTTTTTGCGCCGGCCAAACGAATGCTTGCCCCGCAAGATCCGGTTTTTATACCGGACCGTTACGATCAACACGGCAAGTGGATGGATGGTTGGGAGAGCCGCCGCAAACGTATTCAGGGGCACGATGATTGCGTGATTCGCATATGTCCCGGTGTGATCCGCAGCGTGGACATCGACACCAGTTTCTTTACCGGCAACTTCCCACCCGCTGCATCGCTCGAAGCCTGTCGTATTGAAGGCGATCCTGGTGATACCACCCGTTGGACGGAGTTGATTCCCAGGTCGGAACTCGAGGGAGACAGTTGCAGGCACTTTGATATTGCCAGTGACGCGGTCTGGACACATCTGCGATTGAATATCTATCCGGATGGTGGAATCGCCCGGCTCAGGGTCCATGGAAAGGCCCTGTCCCTTAATGAAACCGCTACCAGGCGTTGGGTGGACCTGGGATCCGAGGATGCAGGTGGCCGGGCACTGAATTGCAATAATATGCATTTTGGTGACATGCAAAAGCTGTTGTCAACACGCCCGATGGCCAATATGGGTGACGGTTGGGAGACACGCAGAAGACGTCATCCGGGTAATGACTGGGTCATTTTGGAGTTGGGTCGGGAAGGGAAAATTTTCCGTATCGAACTGGATACGGCGTTCTTCAGGGGAAACTACCCGGCAAAGTGCTCACTGAAGGGCGGTAGACCGGGTAAGGCAGCCGACCTGGCGGAAGATTCGCTGAACTGGGCAGAAATTTTACCACCGCTGGCACTGGGACCCGACCAGTTGCATATATTTGAAAGCCAACTCAGGGATGTGGGTAACGTGACTCATGTCCGTCTGGACATTTACCCGGACGGGGGGGTTGCACGTCTGCGTCTGTTGGGAACCACCTCAGACCCGACCGTGGAGAATTGAGATGATCATCCGGGCTTTACCGTTAACTGCGACCGCATTCCTACCCTTTGGCCAGGTACTGGAAACCAGGGGAGATGAAGCGGAATGGATCAATCGTGGTCATACCCAGAAATTTGCTCAGCTGGCGGATATACAGTTCATTGAGGGTGGACAGACAAATTTAAGTATTTACCGCAGTCATCCCGTTGAACTGCCATTCAGAATTGAAGAGATGGAACGCCATCCACTGGGTAGCCAGGCATTTTTCCCTTTGCATCAGCGACCGTTTCCAATTGTGGTTTCAAATACCAGTGGCGTACCCGCAGGTAATGAAATAAAGGCGTTTATAAGTAACGGAAAACAGGGGGTAAATATTGCACACGGGATATGGCACCACTATCAACTGACGCTGGATCAGATATCAGACTACCTGGTGATCGACCGGCAGGGCGACGGTGACAATTATCAGGATTGCAGACTGGACGAAGAAGTATTGCTGCAAATATGAGACCGGGTCCATGATGGCCACAGCTGTGGTCGAATTATGAACAAGAGACACGCAGCCGTGTTACATTCCGGGTCCGAATTTCTGGTCTCGGTGGTGATGCCCGTGCACAACGGTGGTGAGTACCTGGCGACGGCGGTGCACAGCATTCTGACCCAGACCCATACACGGCTTGAATTGTTGCTGGTCGATGATCACAGCACGGATGATGCCATTGCGGAACTGGATCGTTCAGATTCCCGGTTACATATTTTCAAGAGCAAGGGCCGTGGTGTGGTCAGTGCCAGCAACACCGGATTTGACCGGTGCCGGGGTGACTTCATTGCGCGTATGGACGCCGATGATATTTCCCTGCCACGACGTCTGGAAATACAACTGCAATACCTGCAAAAAAATCCGCAGATTGATATTGCCGGATGTTGTGTAGAGATATTTTCAGATTCCGGTGTCATGGGTGGCTTCAGACGCTACCAGGACTGGTTGAATTCCGTGCTTGAACCGGACCAGGTACACAATCAGATATTCATAGAGTGTCCCATGCCAAACCCTGCAACGATGTTCCGGCGTACAGCATTTGAGCGACTTGAAGGATACCGGGATACCAGTTGGCCGGAGGATTATGACCTTTTCCTGCGTGCAGATACCGCAGCAATGAAGATGGCCAAACCCGACTTGGTTTTGTTTCGGTGGCGGGAACACGCTGACCGTTTAACGCATACCGATGCGCGTTACAAAAGGGACCGTTTCATGCAGGCCAAATCCCATTTTCTGGTACAACACCGGTTAAAAGGTGATCCCGTGATCATCTGGGGTGCGGGGGAGTCGGGGAAACGGATACATGATCTTCTGCTTGAAGAGGGTGGTGAGGTTGAAGGGTTTATCGAGGTTCACCCCCGTCGCATCGGTGGCCGCAAACGTGGCTTGCCGGTATGGGCGGTAGACAAGATTCAGCAAGACCCACTGCCCATGGTGCTGGTCGCGGTTGGCTCCGCGGGGGCACGCAGCGAAATTGCCACTTTTATGCAGACAAATAACAAGGTAGAAGGTAGCGATTACCTTTTTGTGGCCTGATAAGATAAGTGCTCACCTGGAGGAGTTTACATTGGATAATCTGAAATGCCTGCTGGTCCAGTCTCGCCTGTACTGGGCTGATGCACAAGCGAATCGCAGTTACCTGGAAGTCATCGTCCGTGAGCATGGTGGGTCCAGCGATGTGATCCTTTTTCCGGAGACTTTTACCCACGGCTTTCTTGGCGATACACAGGCAAACCGGGAGTCCATGGATGGGGAAACACTGCACTGGATGAAGAAACTCTCCGCGGAGTTTGATTGCGTACTTGGTGGCAGCGTGGCCATCAATACACCACGCGGTACAGTAAACCGGTTCCTGTGGGTGTGTCCGGATGGTGAACTGCAATACTACGATAAGCGTCATCTGTTTTCCTATGGAGGCGAGGACAAACGATACGTGGCCGGTTCTGAACGAAAGATTGTGCACTACCGTGGCTGGCGAATCTGTCTGCAAACCTGTTATGACCTGAGATTTCCAGTCTGGTGTCGAAACCGGGGAGACTATGACGCCATGATATTTGTAGCCAACTGGCCCGTTCCCCGAATGGCAGCCTGGGATACCCTGTTGCGTGCCCGGGCCATAGAAAATCAATGCTATGTGATCGGAGTGAACCGCATTGGTGAGGATCGACGGGGGTTGAAGTATTCCGGGGGGAGTGCAGTCTACGACCCGTTGGGTGAAGCGCTGCTCGAGTTGGGCTCAGAGGAAAAAAATGCCCTGGCCAGCCTGGATATGGAAAAGATCCTGGGCATCCGCAGCGAGTTGCCGTTTCTGCAGGACGCGGATGAATTTGATATACGGTCTGATTAGCGCTCCGACAACCAGCGCCACAAGGAACCTCGAGGCAGTTCCTTACCGGTTATGTTGGTCAATAACGCGTGCGTGTCTTGCAGGGTCCATGACATTTGCTGGCGGGCATCATCGCGACCGGCAAACAACAAACGGTCACCCTCGTGTAGTTCAGTGTCAGCACCCGGCAGAAACACCCTTTGTGCACCGCGCTCAAGACTCAGACAGACACAGGGCAGGGGTTGCTTCATTTCGGTACGACTGGAAAGGGTAATATCCTCGAGTCGCACACTGTTGGTTTTTGTCAGGGCATAGCGAATATTGGCTGCAATTTCGTCACTGAGATCAGTCACCCAAATAACCGGAGAACGATTATCGAGGACCCTTTCCAGCTTACTGGCCACGCGTTTGGCAAATCCGGAATCACTCCTGATCAGATGCTGCAGAAATGACTGAAGCAATGGCGTGGTCACCAGCAACAATATCCGGCGTGTGACGATATGGCTGCGGCGGGCAATCAGTTGTGTTTCCGAGGCATCAAACAGGGCGTCATTTTCCTGCGTTTCCTGGCGGGCGATGGTAAACAAGCGGGAATTCAACTGGTGTGCCGTCATGATAATGGACAGGTTATCAATGTCATCCCCTGTGGCGGCGACGATACCTGCGGCAGTTTCAACACCGGCTTCGCACAGGGTGCTGGCTTCGGTTCCGCGTCCCAGTACTGAATTTTCAACTTCCGTCAACCTGTCCGGGTGCACATCCACCACGGTAAACGGCAAATCTGCATTTTGTAATTGTTCAATAATTCGTGAACCAAACCGTCCACCACCACATACGATCCAGTGTCCCGTAGGTGGTTTCAGGACTTCGCGCAGACGCGTGCCGGGCACACTGATCAGCCAGTCCTGCACCAGGTACTTGGTCGGTGAACTCAGTGCGAGTTCAAAACGTTCGGAAAATATCCTGTAAGGATCAACCACATGGTCGGTTTCAAATGAAGCCATGTTGGCACACACGCGTTGCGTTTCACTGCGGGCAATGACCACCAGGCCGGGGCGCAGCAATTTGACCGTGATGGCAATGGTCAAATTGATGTGATCATCGTTGGTGGTGGCAATTACACCCATGCAGTTGTCATTTTCCAAACCGGCCAGTTCCAGCATATTCCGGTCCCGGGCGGGACCGATCAGCGCCGGTACATGTGAATATTCTTCCACCAGTGCCATTCGACGTACTTTCTCGTCTTCTTTCTCGATCACCACGGCCTGCAATCCCCGCGCCAGCAATCCGGAAACGGTCATGGAGCCGGTGCTTCCAAAGCCACATACAATATAAAAGGGTTCCCGGATACGATTCACTTTACGACGGAACCGGCTGTGGTGCAGGACCGCCTGGAATTGCGCGTCCAGGAACAGACTCAGCAAGGTCGCAAATGAATACAACCAGGCCACCACGTTGGGCACTAACAATAAGTACACCGCCAGTCGCTGGGCATCGGTAAACCTATAGGGAACCTCACCAAGCCCTATGGTGGTCTGCAGGATGGCTACAAAATAGGCGGCATCAAGAAACCCGAGGTAATAGGGGTTGCCGGCATCATCCAGACCC
This sequence comes from Lysobacterales bacterium, assembly GCA_014238945.1. Taxonomy (GTDB): domain Bacteria; phylum Pseudomonadota; class Gammaproteobacteria; order Xanthomonadales; family SZUA-36; genus SZUA-36. Next base: position 29,095 of record JABAAB010000047.1, on the reverse strand, counting down.
GGAACCTGCATCATGACCAGGGTCGAGAAACAATAAACCAGAATCAGCACGATCAGCGGCGTTCGCATACGCCGCATGGTCAGAAAGACTATGGCATCAGTGGATGGGTTCCGCGGCATCTAGCGCCGGATACTGATGGTTTCTGCAATCAGCAGGGTTACGGATACCAGGTTGGCCAACAGGGCACCACCCGATGAAGATACGATGATTGGCATCATTTCCACCGCACTGCCGAGTTCGGAGATATTGACTGCCCAGGTCCAGATACCGGCAGCGATCAATAACTGTAAGTCTGCCACCAGGCTGGTCGCCAGGAGCACGGCGCCCATTTGTGAGCGGTCGCCGAGCTTCATGATGGTCGCAATGATGCTCACCGCCAGCGCTGCACCGAGAATCATGCCGTCGTGGTGTTCCGGGTTGTCTATATCACCAATAAAAAAAACGAAATTGAGTGTCAGCGCCAGCACGATGAAAAAAGCGAATATCACCTTTTCAAATTTCACGGAAAACATTCTCCCTGTTGATTGCCATGGATTGATGACTTGCATTTAACATCAGCCCATCCCGTTTGCCGGGAATTTGATTTATCTTTTGTCATTATATGATATTTGTCTTTGCCAGGTGTGAGAGGTCTCATTCCCGGCCATCGGGAATCAGTCCGGGGTAGGGCTCAGGAAGATCTTTCAAATCCGCCGTCTGGAAAGAATTCCGGGCCTCATCACTGGCCAGCAAACGGCTTGAATAAAACCGCTGCAACAACCCGGATGCATCTTCGAACAAGGGTCTGGCATCCCGTTTGAAGTAGTTCCAGTCCGATCTGCATTGCGGATCATCCAGGTGGGATGCAATCAATTGCAGGAGCGCGTCTGTTATCGTCCTGTGATATTTTCCAGCAGCGCCCGCATCACTGATAAAGTGCAGGAAATCGACATTGAATTTTTCAATCGCCTGTTGATAAGGCCAATTCACAAGATAATACCAGGCAAGTCGAACATGAGATTCATGATCGAAACTATCTCCATCCAGAGTACCGTCCTGTATTGTCTGGTGCAGTTCATGGTGTCCGAGTGTCGATGCCTTGAGCATTATATGGTTCCCGTATTACGGAGCCTTGATGGCCGATACAAACACCAGCACCCCAAAGTGGGGCGTATCAAAGTACTGCATGCGTCCGGTTCGAATTTGTCGGTTCTGTTGAAGTGAAAAGACCTGGAACTCATCTGACTGCAGGTCGGTTTCGTCATCGATCTGTCGGAACTTGAGGTCCAGATAGAGATGAAGGAAACGGCTGCGTCGCAGTTGAACGGTGCCGTCAATACCGTAGAACACACTGCGGTAGGCTGCGTAGGGGTCAGCGCTGCTAAGATCGGCAATCATGACCGCTGTGGGTGGGCGAAGTTGAGTTTCAACAATTTGTTGATCATGAATGCGAATTGGCGGGTAATAATCCGTACGATTCTGTTGCCATGCACCAAACACCAGTGGACGATATTCCGCGCTGGACCGCAGACGTCTCCAGACATCGTCCATACGCATACTCTTGTTTTCCTGCACCAGCAAGTCATCCGGCAGATCGTCGGGTATTGGCACCGGCATTACCGTAGATGGATCATCGGTCTTTTCTCCTGGTAATATTCCTGGTGTGACACCGGATAAATTTTCAGGCAATGTTTCGATCATTTCGAGCGGAAATCTGTCCGAAGGAATTTCCATCAGTTCTACACCAGGTTCTTCAAGTTGAAAATCAGGCAACTGGTCCGGTACCAGTGACGGGAACCGGGAGTAGCTCTTCAACTCCAACACCGGTTCTGATTCACCCACCCCCTGCAAATTTTGAAAAATAATGACTTCCACCTGGTAAGAACCTGATTCTGGCCATGCATCTGTCGTAGCCAATAACAGCAGCAAATATAGTGGGTGACAGCGGCGGAAGAGCTTCACGCGAGTCGCCGCATCCAGCGTAATTTCTGTTTCGTATAAGGTGCATAGCGGATTGCCACATCAGGTCGGCGTGAGCGAATAAGTACGGATTTCGGGTTGGTTAAGTTTTCAAAACCAAGTTTGCCCTTGTAGGTGCCCATGCCGCTGGCTCCCACGCCCCCGAAGGGCAGGTCATGATTGGCCATGAAGACAACGACGTCGTTTATACACTGATTTCCACAACTGACGCTTCTGCTGAAGGTCTTTTGTGCATCCCGGTTTGCTGTGAACAGGTACGCTGCAAGCGGTGCTGGTCGTTGGCGGACAAAATCAACCGCAGAATCCAGATCGGTAATCGTGACTATCGGCAATAAAGGTCCGAAAATCTCCTCTGACATGAGGGCCGAATTCGTAGAAACCTCGGTGAGTACGGTGGGTGATATATACCGGTCATTACGATCAGAATCACCACCGATGGCAATATTGTGTCCAGTAAACAAACGCGCCAGTCGGTCGAAGTGACCTGTATTGACAATGCGTCCATAGTCGTTCGATTGTTGCGGGTTACTGCCGTACATGGCTTGAATTTCAGCTGCCAGAGCAGGCAATAGACGCGCCTCGGTCTGCTTGTCGGTGAGAATATAATAAGGTGCAATACAGGTCTGCCCGGCGTTGGTAAATTTTCCCCAAACGATACGCCGCGCCGTAACTTCCAAGTCAGCGTCCGGCAGTACAATACAGGGGCTTTTGCCACCGAGTTCCAGCGTTACCGGTGTCAGGTGTTGCGCAGCAGCCATCATCACGATACGTGCGACGCGTTCACCACCGGTATAGATGATGTGGTCAAATCGTTGTTCGAGTAACGCGGTGGCTTCCGGGATGCCGCCTTCAACCACACGGTAACAATCCTGCTCGATAAATTGCGGAATCAGGCGAGCGAGCAATGCGGAACTCGCCGGTGCCAGTTCCGAGGGTTTAATCACGGCGCAGTTACCGGCACTGATTGCTGCAGCCAGGGGGGACAGACACAGCTGTACGGGATAATTCCAGGGGCTGATGATAAGAACAGTCCCCAGTGGTTCGTTAAAAATATAACTGCGTCCGGGTTGCAGCACGGCGGGGGTGTGGACGCGTCTTGGTCTTGCCCATTTTTTCAAGTGTCTCCGGGTGTGGGAGATGACGCCTTCAGCAAACGACAGTTCCGTCAGCATGGCTTCACTGGAAGGCTTGCCCATGTCCTCGCCCAGTGCCTGTTCAAAGTCTCGCTGATGTGTTTTGAGCATTTGCGTCAGACCATCAAGTTGTCTGCGTCGCCATTTCAGCCCGTATGTGCGTCCATCGTCAAAATGATGCTTGAGTTCGGCCATCAGGCTGGCAATATTTTGTTGCTTCATGGACTTAGTTTTTCCAGTATTTCTTCACTGATGCGTATGCGCCGGTCAGCAGATACTTCATCGATCAGTATGCGCAGCTTGTGCGGTCCTTGCAATTTGAATTCAAAAGACCGTTGCTGAATCATTTCAAGCAAAGCTGCCGGATCCGCACTGGTGTCCTCGGTAAACTCCACACGGCCACCGGTTGCACCAAAATCCAGACGGCTGACACCAATTTTACGTGCTTTCTGACGTAATGCGGCCACCTGGAACAGGTTTTTTGTGGCCTCTGGCAATAAGCCAAATCGATCAATCATCTCAACCTGCAAATCTCTCAATGCTGTTTCATCCACAGCGCTGGCGATACGTTTGTACAAGGTCATACGCAAGTGAATATCGCCGATCCAGTCTTCCGGAATCAAAGCCGTAAGGTATAGTTCTATTTCGGTTTCATCACGTAACGTGCCCTCAAGATCTATCTCTTCACCATCGCGCATGGCCTGCACAGCCCGGGCAAGCAACTCACTGTACAGGCTGAATCCGACCGAATGTATTTCACCACTTTGCTCTTCGCCCAGCAATTCACCTGCCCCGCGTATTTCCAGGTCATGTGTAGCCAGGGTAAATCCTGCCCCCAGCTCCTCCAGCGAGGCGATGGCTTCCAGTCGTTTGTGCGCGTCACGGGTCATGCTTCGTCTGTGTGGCACCACGAGGTAGGCATAGGCCTGGTGATGTGAGCGGCCGACACGACCCCTGAGTTGATGTAGTTGGGCGAGTCCAAATTTGTCCGCACGGTTAACGATGATGGTATTGGCGGTTGGTACATCTATGCCATTTTCAATAATGGTGGTACAAACCAGAACATGAAAGCGCTGCCGGTAAAAATCCAGCATCACAGATTCCAGTTCATGCTTGGGCATCTGTCCATGGGCAACACGGATGCGTGCGGCCGGTACCAGTTCGGAGATTTCTCGGGCGATCTGCTCAATATTTCGAACCTGGTTGTGCAGGAAGAAAGCCTGTCCACCGCGTTGAATCTCACGTTCCAAAGCCTCCCGCAACAGGGCGCTGTCCCATTGAGAAACCAGCGTCTTTATCGCCATGCGACGAGCAGGCGGGGTGGCGATGATGGACAGGTCACGTATACCCGACATGGCCATATTCAGCGTGCGTGGAATCGGTGTGGCGGTCAGTGTCAGCATGTCCACTTCTGCCCGCAACTGTTTCAAGCGCTCTTTCTGGCGTACACCAAAGCGTTGTTCCTCGTCGACAATGACCAGGCCCAGGCGCTTGAAGCGGATATCCCGTTGCAGCAACTTGTGGGTTCCGATAACTATGTCCACCTGGCCTTCAGTCAGGCCGCTGAGAGCAGAATCGAGTTGTTTCCCACTGCGAAAACGTGACAGGAGCTCAATGCGCACAGGCCAGTCTGCAAAGCGATCACTGAACGATGAAAAGTGCTGCTGGGCCAACAGCGTGGTCGGCACCAGTATTGCCACCTGCTTCTGGGCCTGTACCGCGGTAAATGCGGCACGCAAGGCGACCTCGGTTTTACCAAAACCCACGTCGCCACACACCACCCGATCCATGGGTTGGCTGGAGACCATATCTTCCATCACCGATTCAATCGCCCGTTGCTGGTCTGGTGTTTCCTCGTAGGGGAATCCGGAACTGAAATCGGCATACATTGGCTTATCAATCTGAAACTCAAACCCTTGCCGTGCTTGCCGGCGGGCGTACAATTCCAGCAATTCGGCAGCCACATCACGAATTTTCCTGGCTGCCCGTTTGCGTGCCCTGGACCATTGCTCACTTCCCAGTCGGTGCAATGGTGCATTTTCAGCGGAACCCCCGGTATAGCGACTGATCAGGTGCATGGAAGCTACCGGAACGTAGAGCTTGTCTTCACCGGCGTACTCCAACATCAGGAATTCAGCCGCGCGTCCATCGATCTCCAGCGACTGCAAGCCACGATAACGGCCTATGCCATGGTCCTCATGTACCACCGGGTCACCCAATTCAAGGTCGGAGAGGCTGCGTATGATCGCTTCGGGGTCGCGTTCTGATACACGGCGACTGCTCCCGGGTCTTGCCCTGCCTCCAAACAACTGACTCTCGGTAAGTACTGCAATTTTATTACCCGCAACAAAGCCTTCCTCCACGGGCAGGACCGCAAGTCCCAGGCTCGTGGAAGACGCTTCAAAGTCACTCCATGATTCAAATCGTTGAGGACGGACTTCAAACGCCCTGAGGGTTTCTTCGAGGACCTCACGTCGCCCGGGAGTATCTGCGGCAAACAAGGTTCGACCCGGGTATGACTTGATGAAGCCCAGCAAGGCGCGTGCGGGTTCATTGCCACGTTCATGGATGTGCAGGTCAGGTGCAGGTTCTGTGTCAAATTTGACCGCACCACGAATTGTGTCCTCCGCCTCAACCAAACCCACACGACAAAAGTCAGTCAGTTGATCCTGCATTTCCCTGGCACTGAAGTACAATTCAGTGGGGTCAAGCACCGGCCGTTCTATGTCATGTCGTCTCTGCTCCCAGCGCTGGTTCATCGATGACCAGAAATTGACTGCTGCTTCCTCACTGGCCTGCTGGACGACCGTTAGTGGATTGGAAGGAAGATAATCCAGCAGACTCTCTGTTTGCTCGTAAAACAGTGGCAGGTATTGTTCCAGACCCTGCGGATGCAGCCCGTTGCGCAGATCCTGGTACAGTGCAACATTTCGGGTGTCGACCACAAACCGGAACCTGAAGGCCTGGCGGAATTCTTCAAATGATTCCTCGTCGCATGGATATTCTCGTGCCGGTAGCATTTCAAATTGATGCAGAGCCGTCGTCGATCGCTGACTTTCAGGGTCAAACTCTTTCAGGGTGTCAATTTCCTCGTCGAACAGATCAATACGCAAGGGTTGCTTTCTGCCAGTGGGAAAAAGGTCTACTACCGAACCTCGTACAGCAAACTGTCCGGCCTGGTAAACCGGGTCGGACGAATTGTATCCGGCCTGGAGCAGTCTTTGACGAAAATCATCGATGACCAGTTTTTGCCCCCTGACGAGGGTGAAATTGCGGCCCAGGGTATGACTTCGAGGTGGTAGCCGTTGCATCAGTGTGGACATCGGAACCAACACGATACCCCGGCGCAGTCCGGCCAGCTCACAAAGCGTAGCAAGACGGTCCGCTATGATATCCGGGTGGGGAGAAAACGGATCATAGGGCAGTGTTTCGTGGTCCGGAAAATGCAGCACTGGCAGTTCGCCAGTCGCAAACAGACGCATGTCCTGTTCCAGTAAGTGGGCCTGGTGGCTTGATCTTGTAACCACCAGCACAATGCCGTCATGGCGTCTTGCCGCAGACAACAACGCCAACGCAACACTACTGCCATACAGGCCCGACCAGACGACATTCTTTTGTTTGCCCGTTGTAAATTGTGCCTGGAACGGGCTATCCATAACCATCATCAGGCATTCATATTGCCTGGCTCCCGACCGAACAGCTTCAGAACCAGCATCAGGATACCCAGGCCAAGCAACATCCCCAGCCACCAGGGCATGCCCAAAGCTACAGGTAGACTACCTGCAAACAGAGAAGTGATGCCGACCACCATGGCATAGGGGAGTTGGGTGCGCACGTGTTCGATATGATCACATCCAGACGCCAGAGAGGAGAGGATTGTGGTATCGGATATAGGTGAACAATGATCACCCCAGACACTGCCCGCCAGGACTGCGGCAATCGAGGAATACAAAATGTGCATATGTTCCGGGCCGGTCTGACCGTGGGTCTGCATAACTGCCCAGGTCAGTGGAATTCCCAACGGAAGCAAAATACCCATGGTTCCCCAACTGGAACCGGTAGCAAAAGCCGTGGCTGCCGCAAGGATAAAAACGATAAAAGGCAGGGTATATGGAGGCAGAGAATCACCCAGTATGCCGACCAGGTAATCGGCAGTCTTAAGGACATCGGTAATTTCGCCCAGCGACCAGGCGAGCATCAGGATGATCAGGGCAAAGAGCATCGACTTGACACCGTGGTACCAGGCATTAACGACCTCTTCGAGGTCCATAATGCCTTGACCGAGTGACAATAGCGCAGCAGTCATCATCGATATCAACGAGGCCCACATCAGGGCCGTGGTAGAACTTGCATTACCGATAATTTCCCTCAATGAGGGATCAGCGACATCGCCGATCGTATTTTTGCCGGTAACGTATAAACCCACAATCACTCCCAGCAGCATCACTATGACCGGGATGTAGGCATTGAAAGCGCGTTGTGGTTTACCCGGAATGGGCTTCAATCCCTCGCTTTCCTGGGCGCCGCCGGCATTGGCCTCCCGCTCCGAGATACCGTGTTGACGAGCTCGGGTTTCCGCCCTCAGCATGGGTCCGAAATCCCGGCCGCTGGCTGAAATCATCAGAACAAAGAGGATGGCCAGTACCGGGTAGAAGCTGTAGGGGATGGTATTGAGGAACAACAGGTACGCCTCTTGGTTGAGGTCGGGCAACTTGTTGACTGCATCCCCGATCAGGCCGATTTCGTAGCCTATCCAGGTGGTCACCAGTGCGATACAGGCGACGGGGGCAGCAGTGGAATCGACTATGTATGCCAGCTTGGCCCGCGATACACGCATGGAATCGGTTACTGACCGCATGGTATTGCCAACCACCAGGGTGTTGGAGTAGTCGTCGAAGAAAATGGCCAAACCCAGAGCAAATGTCGCCAGGCATGCATGTTTTGCGTTGTTTGCCCAGCGCACTATGTAGTTGACGATCCCCTGCATGCCGCCGTTGCGTGAAATGATACCGACCATGCCTCCCACCATCATTGAGAACAGCACGATGGAGGCCCTTTCCCGGTCGGCAAGCGCATTGAGAATATAAACTTCAAATGTATCCAGTAAACCCGTCCACACACCCACGATACCGAAACCATTGACCACCCATGCTCCCAGCCATATGCCCATAAACAAGGCAGGAACAACACGCTTCCAAAGCAGTGCAAAACCAATGGTGACCAATGGCGGCAGCACAGAATACCAACTACCAGCCACGTCGGGGCTGGTCTCTGAAGCATGCGAAAAAGTGCTCAAAGATAAAGTACAAATAACACAAAGTATTACTCTTATATATTTGTAAATACTCATTTAATTATTCTCAAGAATGGATAGTAAAGCCTGCTTAACCCGTTCACCATAGAGCTTGAATTCTTTCTCCGGCAGGGCATACATTCCCAGCCAGTTCTTCTCTGCTGCAAGGGCTTCGTCGATCGCTGAGATACGCACACTTTCCCCTGACATGGACTCTGCCAATCGATCCACCTGGTATTTCATGCGTTGTTCCTGGTCCTCATTTGGAGAAGGCAGTCCGGCAACGAACTCCATGCGGATACAAAGCTCCCTGGCTTGCTCGATCATTTTTGTTTCGGATAACTTCTGATTGCCAGGATTTCCAGCAAGCAGGTCTTCATAATCGCCGTCCAAAGCCACTTCGAGTCCATCTTTTGAACCGGTCTCTGGCCAGGATTTCTTCAATCCTGTTGTAAGTGGCCCAATATCAGTGTTATCGCGAAGTTTTATTGAAATTTCATGCAACAGGGCAGATTTGTTCCACCAACGTTGCCGATCGGCCTCGGCCTGCTTTTGGTTCTGTTGATTTACCAACTGCTGATAATTTTCCACCATGGATTGAAATTCATCAGCCAGTCTGCGGTCGGGATGGGCCAATTCTTTCCAGGCATCCTGCAACCCCTGTATTTTGCCCTGCTGGGAAGGCAAATCTTCACCCTCGTTGAGTATGGCTTTCAAGTTTTTGCACAGCAATTTCTGAGCGTTTAGGTTTTCCTCATCGGCCGTCTTGATGGAAGCCTGTTGCTCCTTTAATTCATTAAACAGTGGGTCCAGATGTTCGCGAAACTGGCTCCACAATTTTTGATCCAGACTGCGCCATACTCTGCCGGCTCTCTTCCAGTCTGACTGTAGTGATTTTGCCTGGGCGATGGCGTCGGAGCGCTCGGGCAAATAAACCAGTTGACTGGCTGCCCGGATCAATTTCATTTTTTCCCTCTCTACCAGTTGGTAGTGACCCTGCATGGCTGAGTTTGCCTTATCCAGCGCTGTCTTTAACCGCCGGGCAAGCTTCTGTCGCTGTTTTGCCGGTACTTTATCCAGTTTTCGGAGCTTTCTGCGCCCGCGGGTGATGGCTTTTTGCAGGTCCACCCAGTCGGTGGGGTCGGTTTCCGATATTTGTTCCAACTCTACACAGAATGTGGCCAGTGACTGGGCGTGACGTGACTGTATCTCACTGCGCTTGTCCAGGAAGGGGCGTACTGTATCAAAAGCCGCATTTCCGGCGGTGCTGAATTCTCTCCACATTCGGGGCGCTGCAGAGAAATGCTTGTCCCCGGGGATCTGTTCACTTTTTTCCAGAACTTTCCATTCAGCCTGCAGACTTTTGACTCGATCAATCAGGGCATCGGGGTGCAGGTCTGCTGCCGGTAAAATCTCCATTTCCGCGATCAGGCGTTTGCGTATCTTGTTGTTTGACCAGTGATGCCACTCCCTCAACTCTCGCAGGCGCCCCTGGGTTCCCGACAATTTCTTACGAATCTCCTGCAAGGCATCGTGCTGGTCAATTTCCTTGCCCAGTCGCTGCAAACCCGCACGGCTTTCGAGCGCTTTGTGAAGCGCCCCATTTTCCAGTTGTGTCAGGTATTCGGCAAGCAATGCTTGTGCACGCTGCAGTAACTCTTCTTTTTGTTGTCTCTGTTTATCAAGCTGCACGTCCAGTTTTGTGAGTATTTCACCGGCCTGATGCCAATGATCCTGATCTTCACTATGTGGCGCTCTGCATTGTGACCAAATTCTATCCAGTCGATGCCGCAAACGACCGACATCTCCCTTCCTGGGACTATCGGAATTCTCCTCGGCATAGTTCTTTATTGCCCCGACGTGTTCCACAAGTTCACGGTTGGCCTCACTGACCGGGGCTGTAACGGGAATGTCCGGTGATGACTGCGGTTGTTCTGTTGACTCGGTTGGCTTTGCAATTTCGACTTTTGCTGCTGGTTTGGCTCTGGTGGTCTGCCCGCTAAGACGGTCAGCGACCCTGAGATAGCGTTGTGCGAGGTCCTCCGTGACATTCGGGGCAATGTGCTGCCAGGCCTTGTGCAGTGATGCTGTCTCTGATTTTATTTCTTGCTCATTGCCAAGCGCATGTTTTTCCAGGGCAACGCATAGGTTGACGGCCTCGGTGTGAATGGCACCGGGGTCAGCCTTTTTCAGCAATTCCCTGTGCATTCGTTGACGTAATTCGATATAAAGCGCCTTGTCCTTTTTCCTGAGTGTTTCTATGACCCGTTTCAGGGTCGTGTGCTGGTTTATCCGACTGGCAGCGTAGCGGCGGTTTTCAGCATCGGAATCGGCGATGCAACAGTCGCCCAAGAGACCCTGACGTTCTATTTTTGCCAACGCCGCGCGCCGCAATTCAGCCTCTGGCGCCTGTTGGGCAAGATGCTCGATCATGACCCTGTCTGTTGTGTTGCTGACAACCTGCAGACGTAGTTTCAGGGCAGGAGGTGTGTCACCGGTCGAGGTTGTCAGGTGACGTATTCGGTCTTCCAGCAGCAACTTTACCTGCGGATCTGTCTCGTGGGGATACAGCTTCAGAATGTTTTCCAATTGATGCAACCGCCTGATGGCCGCACTCCGAACTCTGCTATCCACATCCGAAGAAGCGATTTCAACCAGTTCGTTGAACAGTTGAGGATCCTGCCCTGCTTTTACTGCTTCGAGACGGACGTCCGCACTCTTGTTTTGCCATTTAGGCTTGAACAGATGTTGTTTCCAGTTCATTGGGGTCCGGTTCGTTTCTTATCAGGCTGCCAGTCTGGACTGGGTTGAAAAATGTTGTTCCAGCAAATGAAGTTGTTCATTTGCGGTTTGTACACGCATTAAATCATACACCACGGATTTTGTTCCCTTACGTCCTTTGAGATACCAAGCGATGTGTTTGCGTGCAACGCGCACACCGAGGGTGGTGCCATAATGCTGGTACAGTCGTTGCAGGTGATCACGCATGACCCGTCTTATCTCTGCGGGTGTTGGCGGTGCCAGTGTCCGACCTTGTTCCAGAAAGTGATTCAATTCTCGGAATATCCATGGATTCCCCTGCGCAGCCCGGCCGATCATCAAACCGCTGGCACCGGTGTATTCCAGCACATACCTTGCCTGCTGCGCAGTGGTCACATCCCCGTTGGCAAACACCGGTATGGAAATATCCTTACAAATTTGCCTTATGGTTTCGTATTCCGCCTGTCCGCGAAACCGTTCTGAACGCGTGCGACCATGTACAGCCAAGGCGCTGATGCCACATTGTTCTGCGATACGTGCAATTTCAACTCCATTCCTGTCCGATGGAGTCTGTCCGGTGCGGATTTTCAGTGTCACGGGCACATCAACTGCGGCAATGACGGAATCCAGTATCCGTTTGACCAGGGGAGGATCGTCAAGCAGGGCGGAACCCGCCAGTTTATTACAGACCTTTTTTGCCGGACAGCCCATGTTGATATCAATGACCTGTGCGCCTAATCCAACATTGTAATGTGCTGCCTGAGCCAGTCTTTCCGGGCAGGTTCCCACTATCTGTACCGCAACCGGTGTGGCCTCACCATTGAAGTTACTCCGCAAAGTGGTCTTGCGGGTGTTCCGGAGGGTTGGATTTGAGGTAACCATTTCGGTGACCACATATCCTGCGCCCAGCTTCCGGCAAAGTTGTCGAAATGGGCGGTCAGTCACCCCGGCCATGGGAGCCAGCGCGATTGGGTTACTGAGCTTGTACGATCCGATTTTCATACTGTTAGTGATAATAACCAGTCATTGATTCAGCTTAACGCATCAAATATCCGGAAACCTGCAACCCAGGTGCCAATTGCAGAACCCAAATTGGAGAAAAAGAATACCAGTAAAATGCGTGTTGCCGGGTTTTTGAACCAGCCTTTGACTGTCGTCGTATCATCACGCAGACGTTCAAGATCGGATATTTTTGGCTTTCGCAGCCATGATTCCACCACGCCTGTGACCATTCCGGCAGCAATGGCCGGGTTGAGTGATGTCAGTGGCGCAGCCAGCATTGCACTCAAAATGGTCAGCGGGTGCCCACGTGCGAGCATCGCCCCCAGCGCGGCCAGACCGCCGTTAATAACCACCCACAGGGTAACCAATTGCCAGCCAAGTTCGGGGCTGCGGGAAAAACCAAGCCAGAATCCGGTTAGAACCAGCGCGGCAATAATCCAGGGAATGAACTTGAGCCAGCTTCGTGGCGATGGTTGTTGGGACAAATTCTCGACTTCAGTCTGAGGGTCCCGCTGATCTGATTCAAGGAATTTGGCCAGTCCATCCAGATGACCCGCGCCCACCACCACCAGCACATTTGAGCCGGTATTGTCCTGGTTTTCCTGGCGTAAGCGTGCTGCCATGAAGCGGTCACGTTCTTCAATCAATGCCTCGTACAACTCGGGGGATTGCTGTGCAAACTCAGTGAACGTTGATTCGAGTATGTCGCCCTCCTTTAATTTTTCGATCTGCTCTTCATCTATTTCCTCGGAGCTAACCGTACTCATGGCCAGGCCAGCGGTTAACATCATGCGTTTGTACCAGGGGATTGCCCGGTAACTGCGCTTCAATGTGGTGGCAAGATCGCGATCGACCAACTGCAAGGGCAGGTCATGTCTGGAGGCTGCTTCAACAGCAGCTTTAAGTTCCGCACCCGGTTCGATTCCGAATTGCTCTGCAATTCGTCGCTGATAGGCACCCAGAGCCAGGTTGGCCATCACCAGGCCCGCTTTTTTCTCGCGAATAATTCGATACAGATCCATGTCCTTCCACTGCTGCTTTCGGGTCAGTGCGTGGTGTCTTGCCGGACAAAGTTCTACTGCGATGGCATCGAATTCACCGCTATCGGCCATTTCAATTACAGCATCGACGCTGGCACGTGAAACGTGGGCGGTTCCGAGCAGTACATAGTTGACACCGCCCCGGACGATATTCCGTTGCGGTTGCTGTGTAGCGATGGTGTCTGCTTCAGGCATGAAAATCCGATTCTGCGAAAAAGGCGCAAGGATAGCGCAGAAGCAAACCTTGTGCCTATTTTTCTATGACTGCACCCGAATGCAGTACGGTAAACAGTACCAGGTCGTGCTCGAAATAGACGCTGTAGGTCGCGTATCGCCAACTGGAAATAGGTGGGTCACCCACCGCCGTATTCTTTGTTGTCGGTGTTCCGAATTTTGCCTCGATATCTGATTTGCTTTGGCCGTTCTGAGGTAACTGCATACGGCCTGCCTGGCGCACTTCGTCAATAATCAGCACGTCCGCGCTAACGGAGTTGAAGGTCAAAGTCAGCATGAAAGCCAGAACAATCCTTGTCATCGTCTTTCTCCACTTTGTATCTTTGCTTAAGGAGAATTCAGAATACCATAAACCGCTTCTGTCTAGAATCATCGATTCGGGCGTCCTGTTGGCGTGAGAAATCAGTTAAACGTCTTACTGTTCTGGGATAACAGACGCAAATAGGATTGATAACGCCACTCCTGGATTTGACCATCGATCACCGCCTGCTTGATCGCACAATCCGGCTCACTGCTGTGTACACAGTTGTTAAAACGACAACCGCCAAGCCAGGAGTTGAATTCTATAAAACCGGCGGCAAGCTCATCTCGCTCCAGTTTCCAGATACCATATTCCCACACACCGGGTGAATCGATGAGGTAACCACCCGCCGTAAACTCGTACAGCGTGGTCGCTGTCGTTGTATGCGTTCCCTTGCCTGTTGCTTTCGAAAGAGCACCGGTCTGGATGTCAATATCGGGCAACAACTGGTTGATCAAAGACGATTTACCGACACCCGACTGCCCCACGAGCACGCTGGTGCGATCCTGTAGTTCAGGCCGTAACCCTTCGATGCCAGGTGGGGCCTTGCAACTGGTGCGAATGACGGTATAACCCAGTGACTGGTACTCGGGCAGATGGGCGATAACAGAAGCACCGGCCGCAGTTTCTCCCGCAGCCACGTCCAGGTCGGTCTTGTTCAATACGATGATGGGTTCAATTCCAAGGCTATGGACTGCCAGCAGGTAGCGTTCCATCAGGTCACGCGAGGGCAGGGGCCGGGATGCAATCACGATGACCACCTGGTCCAGGTTGGCTGCGATGACGTGTTTCCGCTGACGCTCGTCAGCCCGAACAAAATAATTCTTGCGTGGCAAAATTGATTCGACCACCAGTGAATTATCATCTGCGTTGCCGACCAGTACCCGGTCTCCGCAATAAGGGCGACCGACTCCGCGCCTGAATTTACATTTCTTGCGTACCCCATCCTCCAGTAACACGACACCCTGGCTGCCATAAGATACCAACACCAGTGCCCGTAACCGGGAGGGGTTTGTCACTTGGTGTTTTGAGTCGTGTTCATCGGGACATTGTAACCGCAGTAGCAGATCCGGGCATGGCATTGGGGCAAATCGGTCGGTATAGTGCCCGAAACAGGGAAAGATACATGTCTGAAGTAAAAAATGAACGCCTGATCTGGTTGGATCTTGAAATGACCGGTCTGAACACCGTTACCGATAGCATCCTGGAGATTGCCACGGTTGTCACTGACTTTGAATTGAATGAGCTTGCGGAAGGCCCTGTGTGTGCCATCTACCACGATGAGCGTGTGTTAAAGGCAATGGATCACTGGAACCGCAGCCACCATACTGATACCGGTCTGTGGCAGCGTGTCATCAACAGTAAAGACACATTGCGCAGTGCGGAAACCAAAACCCTTGAGTTTCTGAAACCCTGGGTAAATCCGGGAACGTCACCCATGTGTGGGAACAGCATTTGCCAGGATCGCAGGTTCATGGCCCGATTGATGCCGGAACTGGAAGCTTGGTTTCATTACCGGCATCTGGATGTAAGCACCATCAAAGTGCTGGCGACTCACTGGATGCCGGCAATCAAGTGCCGGTACAAAAAAGAAAACCGCCATGAAGCCTTGTCGGACATCAGGGAATCCATTGGTGAATTACGTTATTACCGGCAATTCATGGGGGAATTCGGCGGACAGGATAAAACAGAAAGATCCTAGGATTTATATTGCGCCAGTCTCAACCAGGTCTCGACAACGGTATCTGGATTCAGCGACATGCTCTGGATACCTTGATCCAGAAGCCATTCGGCCAGATCAGGGTGGTCCGATGGCCCCTGTCCACAGATACCGATGTATTTATCACGTGCCACACAGGCCTGGATCGCCAGTGACAGCATAGCCTTGACGGCTTCATCCCGTTCATCAAACAAATGAGCTATATCGGCTGAATCCCTGTCCAGCCCCAGTGTAAGTTGGGTCATATCATTGGAACCGATAGAGAAACCGTCAAAGATATCGAGGAATTCGTCGGCCAACAGCGCATTGGATGGCAATTCACACATCATGATGATCTTCAGATCATGCTTGCCCTGTTCCAGACCGAATTCGTGCATCACGTCGATGACTGCACGGGCTTCCCCGGTGGTGCGCACAAACGGTATCATCGCCCAGATATTTTTCAGCCCCATGACTTCACGGACTTTTCTCAATGCGCGACATTCCAGTTCAAAGCAATCGCGGAACTCTTCGGATACGTACCTGCTGGCGCCACGAAACCCCAGCATTGGGTTGTCTTCGTGTGGCTCGTAATTTCGACCGCCGACCAGGTTGGCATATTCATTTGACTTGAAATCTGACAGCCGTACGATCACGGGAGCCGGGAAAAACGCGGCTGCAATGGTTGATATTCCCTCGCAAAGCCGGTCCACGTAAAACTCGACCGGTCCATCGTAGCCTGCAATTCTCTTGTCAATAAGTTCACGAACATCACCACGCTGTGACTGGTATTCCAACAACGCCTTGGGGTGGACTCCGATCATGCGGTTGATAATGAATTCCAGACGTGCGAGGCCAACACCCGCATTGGGAATTCGCGAAAAATCGAAAGCCCGGTCCGGATTGCCCACATTCATCATGATCTTGAGCGGTGCTTCCGGCATGGCCTGCAGGTCATCCCGCTGGATCTTGAAGTCCAACTTGCCAGCATAAACATAACCGGTTTCACCCTCGGCACAGGAAACTGTGACGTCGGTGTTATCGGGTACAAACCTCGTCGCGTCACCACAACCCACCACTGCGGGTATTCCGAGTTCCCGGGCAATGATCGCGGCGTGACAGGTTCTTCCCCCACGATTGGTAACGATGGCGGCCGAACGTTTCATTACCGGTTCCCAGTCAGGGTCGGTCATGTCGGTTACCAGGACATCGCCTTCGCGTACTTCGAACATATCCTCAATGGAATCGATGACACGGGTTTTACCTGCCCCGATCCTTTGGCCAATACTGCGGCCTTCACACAGAACCTTGCCACGCTCGGCCAGGCGGTAGCGTTCAATGGCCTGTCCTCTTGTTCGGCTTTTAACCGTTTCCGGTCGGGCCTGGACAATGTACAGTCTATTATTCTGACCGTCCTTGGCCCATTCGATATCCATCGCGCGACCGTAGTGTTGCTCGATGATCAATGCCTGACGGGACAATTCTTCTACCTCGTCGTCCACGAGACTAAATCGCCGTTGGTCTTCCATGGGCACATCAACGGTATGCACACCGCCCCCTGAGTTTTCAGCGTCGGGGCTGTAGACCATCTTGATCGCCTTGCTACCGAGAGTGCGGCGCAATACGGCTGGTTTTTGTTGTTTCAGGTTGGGTTTGTAGGCATAAAATTCATCAGGATTTACCGCGCCCTGGACTACCATTTCACCCAATCCCCAGGATGAGGTGATGAATACTACGTCGTCAAAGCCAGATTCAGTATCCAGCGTGAACATGACGCCACTGGATGCAAGGTCAGAACGAACCATAGTCTGGATCCCTGCTGACAAAGACACCGCAGCATGATCGAAACCCTGGTGAACCCTGTAGGCTATGGCCCGGTCGTTATACAAAGAAGCAAAGACTTCCCGGATTTTACTTTTTACCTCCGTCAGGCCCCGAACATTGAGAAATGTTTCCTGTTGACCGGCAAAGGAGGCATCGGGCAGGTCTTCTGCTGTCGCTGAAGAACGCACCGCAACCGAAGGATCATCACCAATGACTGACTTGAGCTGTTCCCAGGCATCGGTAACGGCCAGATCAAATTCCTTGACAAAGGGCGTCTTAAGAACCCACTGGCGGATATCTTGACCCACCCTGGTCAGTTGTTGGATATCATCCACGTCCAGGGCGTCAAGCTGCTTATCAATCTTTTGTTTCAAACCCGACTGATTGAGAAACTCCTGGTAGGCATAAGCAGTGGTTGCGAAACCACCGGGTACACGAACACCCAAACCGTCCAACTGACTGATCATCTCCCCGAGTGATGCGTTTTTGCCACCAACCTGGTCGAGATCGTCCATTCCGGTTTCGTTCAGCCAAGCAATATATCGATTCAAATCAGAATCCCTCCAGAGGAAAGTTGTGCACACTTGGCATTTTACAAGTGCGCGTAATCACTTACTATTCATCAATCTGTTTTTACCACGTATTACATGTCATGACTAATACAAAGGACGTTTGAATGTCACGCACGGTATTTATTGTATCCGACGGAACCGCGATAACGGGGGAGGCGCTCGGACACAGTTTGTTGATCCAGTTTGCTGAAATTGAGTTTGCACAGGTGCGTATACCCTTTGTGAACGATGAAGAAGCTGCTATGGATGCGGTTCTGAAAATTAATGAAGCCTTTGAAAAGGATCAGGCTCCCCCGATCGTTATTAATACGATAGTCGATGGGCAAATATCAGCCCTGATACATGACAGCAAGGGGGTCGTACTGGACCTGTTTCTGGCTTTTCTGGGTACATTGGAGGATACCCTGGGTATCAAGGCTCAGCCTTCTGTTGGACAGACCCATGGTCTGAAAGACATTGACCGCTATGAAGACCGCATGGATGCGACAAATTTCGCATTGAATCATGATGACGGTATCAGCCTGGAGTTTGGTAAGGCCGATTTGATAATCGTGGGTGTTTCACGCTCTGGCAAGACCCCTACCTGTCTGTATATGGCATTGCACTACGGGGTCAAAGCGGCAAATTATCCATTGACTGAGGATGATCTGGATGAGTTGCGTTTGCCGCATTTTCTGCGTCGGCACAAAAGAAAAATTGTTGGTTTCATGATTGAACCGGACCGGTTGGCGCAGATCCGGGAAACCCGCAGACCCAACAGTCGTTATGCCTCCTTAAAGCAGTGTCACAAGGAAGTCGACCTGGCGGATACGCTGCTGCGCAGCGAAGGTATACCAGTCCTGCATACCACCCACAGTTCCATTGAGGAAATATCCAGTCGTGTGCTAATGGAATTGGGACTACAAAAAGAAATGTTCTAACCAGCTACACAGGCAATCCAACAGAGGACGCAGAAGCGGTCAGGTCAGATCAACACAGCAAGTCGAAAACAACTCAAGAACGAATATCCGTGCCACTTCAACAACCGCGAAAGTTCACCTGCATTCCGCACCAATTCATGACCATACGGGACATCCAGCTATTTATTTCCTAGTATGTGCCCGCTTTATCGAATGGGAACGGTGCTTCTGGCATTAATGACAGTATGAGGCATCGACATTGGTCCAGACTTCCTGACCATGTTGATTTATGCTTACTTCTACACATTGCCCGTCTGGATCAAATTGGTATCCATAATTCACTTCAGCAGTGTTCCGAGCAGGCCTATACACCACTTCCCTATGATTATGGGTATTGATCGTGTGAACTATTGAACCCAGAAGCATGACTCCAGCGGCAAAGCGAACCCCATCTCGAAATGCGAGGTGGCCGTGATGACCTTGATGGCGGTTGCGATACCGGTGGTGACGCCGCGAGTGTTTGTTGGAATGATGGGAAACGTGCCCATTGAAATGACCGCCGTGATGGCCATGTTTATTATGTCCGGCCTGGCTCACACCGGGCATGAAAACCAATGCGGTTGTGAACAACATGACCAGAAGCTTTTTACTCATCTTGAATCTCCAGATTGGATCGAAACCTGGCATGTAGTTTATGGGTGTAATGATGAATTGCTGCTGAATCAGGAAACGGCCAGGGTCTGGGAAATCGTAAGAAAAATGAATCAGGATATTGTTCCTGTCTGTGTTAATTATTACAGGTCCGCTGAATTCAATGAATGGGTCACAATTTGGGATTTGCTGTAACTGGGCGGGGGGTGAACAGTTCAAAAGTCAGCGTAATCCCATTCGGGGAACGCGTCGCACGGAAAGTAATCTGCAAAAAAATTTGACAGTGTCGGACCATTTAGGTCTATACCTGCAGCACAGATTTTCGTAAATATGAATGACTGACACAAAGATCAGCATCATCAGGGAATCTGCCATTTGTATACCAGGTCTGGGACCTGCAGAATAAAAAAAGGCCACTCAATCGAGTGACCTTTTCCGCGTTAACTCTTTCACAATCAACGCCTTGTATGTGGCGTCCCCAAGGGGATTCGAACCCCTGTTGCCGCCGTGAAAGGGCAGTGTCCTAGGCCTCTAGACGATGGGGACATTGGTGGAGCTAGACGGGATCGAACCGTCGACCTCTACAATGCCATTGTAGCGCTCTCCCAGCTGAGCTATAGCCCCGCAAGGCGCGCAATCTTACTCAGTTAAGGCTTAAGTGTCAAACGGATTTTGAAGCCATGGTCGCAATCACTGATTGTGACTGATTGTTGCTGATCATGTTATTGGCCGGTCGCATCGTGATGACGTTGTGACCCTGGTGGATCAGATACCCCAGCCACTTGTCCAGTGCAAGGTTTTGCCGCCAGCTGCGTTGAAACAACTGTTGCTGCGGAAAAGCAGGGTGGGCGAGCCGGGTACAGCCCTGCTGAGGGTTAAAGGAAGTCACTTCGGCCAGGCGCGCATCCCGGTACAAACGGATATGAGCATCAGGCGAAATTTCACAATGTCCCTCTTTCTCTTCACTGTTTTCAAAGTGGTAGGTAAGTCGAAGAAACTGGGTGTACGCATGACGCTCCAGGATATCCATCCGCAACAGCGGTGAACCTGATACGCGGGACTTGAATGAGTCGTAGTGTGCGACCTGATCGGGAATCAGTAACAACAGTTGGCGATAGATCTCAGCCTGCATGTCTTGCAGTCTCTTGAGTTTTGGTCGTAAAAACCAGCCATGCCTTTGCTTGAATGAAACCATAAAAAAAGCATATCACAAGAATTCGTGAATCTTCAAAGCAAAGTTATTTCACCGATCGGCCGGTCTGAACGCAAACAGAATACGGGCGCATCAACAGATCTATGACCAATTTCACATCCTTCCCAAATGGGGTTAACTATTCTCTGGTGACTGAATTTCGATACCTGGGACTTCCGGTGTCGCAGAACCAACTTCACGGACACGATGATATGAGCTTGTGCTCAAGAAAAACCTTGATAAATGGGGCCGGTGTGCTAAAACGCTGAAGTTGTGTGTAATTCTGCGATGAGATATGGAAACTGTCACTATTGGAAATGAGGAGGCGATATGTCACTGCTGATCCTGATTGGATTGTTTTTCCTGGTGGCCGTGGCGTATTCGTCTGTGGGATTTGGTGGCGGATCCACCTACAATGCAGTTCTCATTTTGTCCGGAATGGATTTTCGCCTGGTACCCGCCATTGCCCTGAGTTGCAATGTCCTGGTTGTTACCGGTGGTGTTTATCACCACGCCAGGGCAGGCCATCTTTCGATCGCCGGATTGCTGCCTTTTATCATTTTATCCGTTCCGCTCGCCCTGCTGGGCGGTTTGCTTCATGTGGACGAGCAACTGTTTATTGGTTTGCTTGGTTTCAGTTTGTTGGTAGCGGCCACACAAATGTTGGCAGAACCTCGGGTACCTGCGACCATGCATAACATCAGTACCCTGCGTTATTGGTTGACAGCTGCTCCAATTGGGGGGGTAATCGGTTTGCTTGCAGGCATTACCGGAATTGGCGGTGGGATTTTCCTTGCACCGGTGATTTACTTGATGAAACTTGCCCCGGCGCGCTCAGTTGCCGGTATTACCAGTGGATTTATCCTTGTAAATTCAATGGCTGGTTTGCTGGGACAATTGATGAAGTCCGGAAATTATTCGGCCTATGATGGGTGGGTGGAAGCATGGCCATTGTTTGTTTTCGTCGTCATTGGTGGGCAGATAGGGAGTCACTTGGGAGCCTATCGGTTGCCGGAAACCTGGATCAAGCGGCTGACGGCGGTACTGATACTGTATGTTGCGCTGAGGTTGACCTGGCGATGGCTTGAGATGACTTTAAGTTGAATCCGGATACTTAACTAAAATACAGGTGTTTTGGGCTTATTGGGTTAAAATCAGTACTCCTTTTTGTATGGAAAAATTTTTGTGACACCACTAACAGATTCATTATCCCGGCCTTTGAAGGACCTGAGGATTTCCGTGCTTGATCGCTGCAATCTGAGATGCACTTACTGTATGCCAGAAGAGTCGATGCACGGACGAGGTATGTTCCTGCCACCGCAACATTTGTTAAGTGATGGTGAATTGGAGTTTTTGGTGCGTGTATTTGTCAAGCTTGGTGTTAACAAAGTTCGATTGACGGGGGGTGAACCTCTGTTGCGGCCGGGTTTCACAGAACTGGTTACCCGTATTGCAACCATTGAAGGATTAACCGATTTGGCACTGACAACCAATGCGGTTCTCATGCCACGTCATGCCAATGCCTTGAAAGCAGCTGGACTTGGCAGGGTTACCGTAAGCCTGGACAGTCTTGACGATTCAGTCTTCCGTCTGATGGCGGGGGGCAGGGGGTCAGTCAAGGAAGTGTTGCTGGGTATCGAGGCGGCGGAGCGTGCCGGCTTTACGAACCTGAAAATAAACACAGTGGTACAACGAAACATCAACGATCATACCGTCATGCATCTCGTTGACCATTTCAGACACAGTGGCCACACCATTAGACTGATCGAATTCATGGATGTGGGAAATGTCAATCATTGGAATAAAGCGCTGGTGGTACCAGGATCGGAGTTACTGAAGCTGATACATGACCGATGGGCATTGCGGCCGGTGAAAACTCAGGTAGCAGCAGAGACGGCACGCCGGTATGAGTTTACGGATGGCGCTGGTGAGATCGGATTTATCAACTCAATTTCGGAACCATTTTGCGGAGATTGTTCACGGGCACGAATCACCGCTGATGGGGAATTCTACAGCTGTCTGTTTTCCGCACATGGAACCGGATTACGCGATAAAATACGCGATGGAATATCTGTGGAAGAGCTTACGGAGATTATCTGTGGATTGTGGTCGAAACGCGCTGATCGCTACAGTGAACTTCGAAACCGTCTGCCTGGTAATTTGCCGCATGTCGAGATGTTCCGGATGGGCGGATGAGTTGGATCAGAGTGCTGAATGAAACATAAAGTACGCTACTTTGCACTGTTTCGGGAGCAAACAGGCTGCGCATCAGAATGCGTTGAGTGGTCGGGTGGTACGACTTCCGAACTGTTCAGCCTGCTGACTGGGAAACATGCGAATCTGAGGGCCGAGGCAGCAGCACTGGTGGCGGTAAATGATGAAATGTCCGGTTGGGATCAAGTGCTGGAAGATCATGACGAAGTGTTGTTTTTTCCACCGGTGGCGGGCGGATGAGATTCGAGGTCAGCGATTCTGCGATTGATTTGATGGCAGCAAGGATGACTGTGGCAGATGACAGTAGCGGTGCCTTGGTGGTCTTTGAAGGATGGGTCAGGGACCACAATGATGGCCGCGCCGTACAGCGATTGGAATACGAAGTGTACAAGCCATTGGCTGAAAAAGAAGGTGCCAGGATTCTTGATGAAGCGCGCACCCGGTTTCTGGTCCCTAATGCAGTATGCATACATCGTGAGGGCCTGCTCGAAGTGGGTGATATAGCCGTGATTGTCTGTGTGTCTTCACCCCATCGTGCAGCAGCCTTTGATGCCTGCCGGTATATCATCGATCAGACCAAATCCCGATTACCCATCTGGAAAAAGGAGCACTACGTTTCGGGAACCAGTGAATGGGTCAATTGCCAGCACTGTGCCTCCGCTGCACATGTACAGGGCGAGGCGCATCGGGAAAGCGACCATGATCGATGACCGGATGCAGCGATTCAGCGAAATCATAATCGAGCACAGCCAATTCCCCCGCCATCACGGCAGCCTGGACACACCGACGCATGAGGGCCATGGTGAGAACCCTTTTTGTGGCGATCGAATCAAGTTGCAGTTCTCCGTTGATGCTGATGGTTTTATCAATCAAGCTGCTGTTGAAAGTGTGGGCTGCGCTATTTCGATTGCGTCGGGGTCATTGCTGGCGTCCCATTTACATGGCCTCAGTTTGGAGCAGGCGGAGGAATTATTTGACTGTATTCGGGTTGCTATTACCACCGGCCTCTTACCGGAACAGGACGAGGAATTGGGAGAACTGGCCGCACTTGCATTTGCGCGGCGTTATCCGTCGCGGGTCAAGTGCGCCACGTTGCCATGGCATGTACTGAAACACGCACTCAAGGGCAATACGGAGTCAGTCACTACCGAGTGAGGTCAGTAACCGGGAGTGCTAGCTTGGTTGACATGCTTCACAGTCGGGATTCCGGCTGATTTTTAATGTACGCCAGTCCCAGTTGGAAGCATCCAGCAGGTGCAGTCCATGAGGAACGGAAATGCCAGCGAGGCTGGCCAATGCAAAGTGTGCTGCTGATGTTCCTGCGATACCAGCCACTGGGGCGAAAATGCCCGCCCCTGGACAATCTTCCAGGGTTTCTGGTGCTTCCCCATAAACGCAACGGTAGCAGGCTTGTTCAGGTTGGTTCGCTTTCAGCAACATGATCTGGGCCTCCATGCGAATACATGAACCCATAACCCAGGGTAGTCCAAGTACCAGGCAGTTTCGATTAACCGCAAGTCGGGTACCGTAGTTGTCACTGGCATCGATGATCAGATCGTAATCCGGAAACAGGAGCTGCATTTTTCTGTCGTCCAGACGCCTGGGAATCGATTGCAGTTCTGTATCAGGATTCAATTCCTGCAGTGCCTCAACAGCGGCATCGACTTTCAGCCTGCCCAGGTCCCTGACGCGATAAAGAATTTGTCGTCCCAGGTTGCTTTCAGCAACGGTATCAAAGTCGCAAAGGGTCAACTTCCCGATGCCACTGGAGACCAGGTACTGGGCGGCTGCACAACCAAGCCCTCCAACGCCTGCAACCAGGACACGGGCATCCCGAATACGACGCTGTCCTGCTTCCCCAACTCCATCCAGAGGGATATGTGAAGCGTATCGCTTGCCCAGGACCTCAGTGACCATCCAACACTGCTTGCGCTGACTGACTCAGACCCTCGGGATGAACCCAGTCACCGCTTTTCCCACCGGATTTGTACAATAACCTGACATCGCTGATCTCCAGTGCCGCATTGATCGGTTTGACCAGGTCCCAGATGGTTAGCAAGGCAATATTGAGACCGCACAATGCTTCCATTTCAACCCCGGTCCGTTCGTTAATTTCAGCCAGGGCAAAGACCTCAACCGCATGTCCCTGTCGTCTCAATGTGGAATGAATGGCAACACGATTCAGGGAGATGGGATGGCACAGTGGTATCAGTGAGGGTGTTCGCTTGGCAGCCTGAATCCCGGCAATTTCAGCCATCGCCAGTGCGTCGCCTTTCGGCAAGGTCCCGTCTCTTAGCATTTCAAATGCCCGCTGGCCCACGGTGATGCGGCCTGCGGCCAATGCCACACGGCGAGTCACCGGTTTGGCGGCCACGTCTGCCATGGAAAATCGCTGGCGGGAGTAATCAGAATCCGTCATTGATGTTGTTTCTCCTTGGGGAATTAACGCAGTTCATTGATTTGATCCAGATATTTCCGTTTGTCTGGTCCGTCCAGAAAAGATGATTCAAATCCGTTCACAACCAGTTGTACTATTTCGTCCCCGGTCAGCCCAGTGGCATCAACCAGGGCATCAAAGTTCTCGTTTACATAGCCACCAAAATATGCCGGGTCGTCAGAATTAATGCAGACATTGAGACCTTTTGCCAACATGGTACGAATGGGGTGATCGGACATGCTGTCAACAACCGCAAGACGCAGGTTTGATTGCGGGCAAACCGTCAATGGCATGCGCTCCTGAACCAGGCGTTCAATCAGCTCGGTATCCTCAAGGGACCGGTTGCCATGGTCGATGCGATCAACGCCCAGCAGATCCAGTGCCTGATAAACATAGTCAGGCGGTCCTTCTTCGCCGGCGTGAGCTACCCGTTTGAGACCTAAAGCAGCGGCATCGTCAAACACTCTTTGGAACAGGGAAGGCGGAAAACCAAGTTCTGAGGAATCCAGGCCCACACCTGTGATCCGGTCCAGGTGGGGTTTGCTCGCCTCAAGCGTATCAAATGCGCTTTTCTCATCAAGGTGACGCAGAAAACACATGATGATCCTGCTGCTGATGCCCAGTTCAGTTGTCGCATCCTCCAGGGCTGTACCAATACCGTTTATTACCGTCTCGAACGGGATGCCTCTTTCGGTATGGCCCTGTGGGTCAAAAAATATTTCGCAATGCATGACATTCTGTTGCTTACAACGTCGCAGGTAGGCCCAGGTCAGGTCATAAAAATCCTGCCGGGTCTGCAACACCGACATTCCCTGGTAATACAGGTCAAGAAAATCCTGCAAGCAGTTAAAATTGTAGGCCTGAGCGATGGATTCTACATCGGGATATGGCAATTCAATACCATTGCGCCCAGCCAGTTCAAACATCATGGCGGGTTCGAGGCTACCCTCTATGTGAATGTGCAGCTCTGCCTTTGGAAGCCGCCGGATTAATTGTTTGAGATCATCTGTCAATTTAAATTCTCCATGAAGTCGAATTCGGTACACCTGTAAATCGCCGGTTCAAAGCTGAGTGTGTTCATAATACAGGTTTTGACAAGGGTTTCCGTCAATACTACATTGATGCCGTTTTCACAATTTAAACCTGCCTGCTGGAAGTAGAGAAGTGTCTGGAAAATACCCGTTGCCAAATTCAGGATTGTTAATTGTGATGGGAATGCTGTGTTGTGGTTTTTCCATAGCACACACACCGGGGGTAGTGACACCGGTCAATATCTTTGGCGATGGCGACCCGGCAAACGGAATAGAAGACAATCGTCAACAAATGCTGGGGGGAAGCTCCGATGGCGGCAGTTTGTCTGACCAGCAAATGAATGCAGGGACCATCGAATGTGATGGGAAAATACGCGGTACGGCAATGGTGATAGATACCCGGGAATTTGCACCCAACCTGAAAGGTGTTGTACTTGCCAGTGCTGCGCATGTACTTTTTGATCTTGAGCGAAAAAGAAGGTTCAGGCGCTGTAAATTTCACTTCCTTGCCCTGGATGAATTGGCAAGATACGGGGTAAAGATCGACCTAGGGAAACTGAAGTTGGGTGGATTCGATCCACGGACACCGGTGAGCGGCCCGGAATTCGGCCGGGGTGACTGGGCCTTTTTGTATGTACCCAGAGTGTGGAAAGGATTCAAAGAGGATGAGGCGCTGAAGGTCAGAAGCTTTGTGTTTGCAGATATGGATTCATTCAGGCAATCGGGTGGTGAACTCAGGCTGGTTGCATATGATTCTTCAGCGGATGTCATCAGCGTGAGCAAGGATTGCAACGTCTTTGAAAGTGTCAATGGTGACCTGGGTGGTGGAACCTGGAAAGGACAATTATTGGATGATTGTGATTCCAGGGGAGGTGCGTCCGGGGGTGGGATTTTGGCGGTCTTTGAAGGACATCAATTCCTTGTGGGTATCAGAAATGGCTCCCACTGGAGCGAAACGGATTTTCCATCGGCTGAGTTTCCACTGGGCCCACCGGATGGGTCGGTCTGGAATCGCAGTTCCAACACCAACTTCGGCCGTGCAATTGATGCGCAATTAATCCGAGAACTGGAGATTTTCAGTCGCAACATTGAAGCCGATTCGGCCTGGTAGACCGTGGGCAATAAAATCAACAAAGCACGAACAAAACTACTGGTGTTGTGATATACTCCCCGAAACAGTCTATAACGTGCGGCAAAGAAGTATTGCTAGATCGCGAACCGCACACGGAAATATAGATTAAGGCTTGGCTCGGGCGCAGCGCGTTCGGTGCAAAGCAGTAAGGCCACAAATGGCAATATTTCTGGCAACATGATGTGTTCAGTTGCCAGAAAGTGACAAGGAAGACAGGGATAGCAATCGTCAGGCTGTCAGACAGGTAAAAGTTGTCTGCACCGGAAAACTGAAGTGACCCGACCGTGATCCTGGGATCATTGTTGGCTGGGTTGTCGCGCAAACATGCGTGTCAACCGCGGCCTAAAAAATGGAAACACAGTGCTATTCTACGCAGCATTACTGGTCGCCAGCATAATCTTAGCAGTCATACTGCTCTGGCTCTATCGGGCAATCTCAGGTATCGGCACCGCCATTTATCAGGCAATCCTACCCAGTTCAAAAGGCAACACGCAACAGAAATACCCGCTCACCGGTCATATAAAAACCCAAACCACTGTGAATAATGCATCCACTCCCTGGGGCTGGGGGGGTAACAATGGTCCTGCGTCACCCAAACGTGCAACCACAGCACCAACAGCTGCTTCACCAGCATGGACTTCCAGCAACCGTGAAACGCATCAGAACGGTGGAGGTTATACCCCGACCGGATCACCATTTGGTTCAGCACAGGACACTGGGTCTAACTCCGCGGCAGGAATGGCAAAGCCCGTTGCCCAGGGTCTGAGAATGAAATCTGCTACACTATCCGGTTGGCCATTCAGTGATGAACATGTCAGTTTTGCCAGCAACGATCTTGGTTCACAAAACAAAGAGAGTGCTGACAGACGGGACCAAATCAGAAGAAATCTACGCAAAGCAGAGTGCAAGCCCTGGGGTTGGTGATGCCAACCAAACAACTCTTGATTATTCACAATTAATCTACTTTCTAATATTAAGTAACTTTTGTGGCAAGGACAGGTTCTCATTGCCAGGGATCTTGATGCCCATGGGTGCTTCTTCGACACCCATGTTCTCATTGGGGAATGGACGCAGTAAATTCAAAGCATCCGCTTTGGGTGCTCTCAACCAGTTGCGTGCATCAGTTGGGTTTTCGATGATGGCCGGTGAGCGGTGGTGACCCACTGATAGTAGTACGTCATTGGGTTCGACTGTAATGATGCTGACACTCAGAGACTGGTTGCCGTCTGGGGTTGTAAATTTACTGGCCAGTCCACACAGTAACCAAAATGGCGCATGTAAAGGAAACACTGCATAGGGAATCTGGGGGCGCACACGGCTGTCAAACTCATAAAACCATGAAACGGCCACCAACACGCGAAAATCATTGGCCCAGGCCCCCATATAGGTCGGTGCGAAAGGGCGATTTTCATGACGCAACCTGGCATTGGCGGTCGAGATTATCCTGCCATTTTTGTTGCGGGGTAATTGCCCTCTGGACCAGTTGGGTAAAAATGGCCAGGAAGCTTCGGTGGGCCGGTCTATGTCCCCATCAACATAAATGACTGGAAGAGTTTCCCAGACCATCGAGTCCGGTTCCTTTACACGCCGTAGTCTCGAAGGGGAAACATTGATACGATTTTTGGGTTCCGCCGGCAGAGTTGACGGTGACGTCAGGCTGGTTGACCAGGCGTATATGTCTTTCCAGGAGAGATGGGAGACTGCTGCTTTTCCGCACATGGT
>JABAAB010000058.1 GCA_014238945.1 Lysobacterales bacterium | reverse complement strand
CCTGATGCGCGGGCCCCACCGGCACACCGGGCAGGGGAATTGAGGCTGGTTTGATGTGACAGGGGAGGTCAGCCCGAGAATTTGTTCGGCTGCGATACGGCAATTGGGTCGTTTTCGGCCAACGGGATGCGTTCAGTGGATTTCCAGGCAACTCCATTGCGGTTTCAGTAGCAGGCAAGATCCGATTTCGGCTCAGTTTGCTGTCTCGGATACTTGCCTGAATTCCGAAAAAGGTGGTTTATACTTCCGATCCGCAAGGAACTCGAGAAGGCGGGTCTGATAGAGCAGATTGGTCGACAGAACATATTTCTTGCCCGGCCCGTATTACAGGAATCCTTGTGCGAGGCGCTGGCTGCCGCCCAACGGCAGTTGAATGAAGACCCGCGTTAGGCTCCATTTGTCAGGATTGCCGGATCGATTACGCCATCCCTTGGTGCGAATTCAGTCGCCCTATATTTGTCAGCATGGCTTTGTCAGGAAAAAATCGGTGGAGGCGAGAGCTTCCCTCTCCTCGTGGACTGGCGCTTACCGGCTGCTATCATCCCGTCCTGTCTCCCTGTTAGGCATTACCACTGAATGCCAGTCTTTTGCGAAAAAGTTGGTGATCGCTTGATCCGGGGTGCGGTTGAAATACTCATAAAATTTTTGTGTGACGTATGCAGGCAGGTTTTCTTTATTGCTGGCCAACTCGGCCTGAAACTCAGGCCCGTACTCCTGCACGAGCCCGGTTCAAAGCTTTCTCGATGTGCTTCCGGATGGAAGCAAAGTCACTTTCAACGGCGGACAATTCTTTCCTTCGCGCGGCATCATCCTCGGGAAGCTGACGGCGTAACCACTGATCCATTATCTCTTCCCATAACTCTTCCAGCACCGTTGATCCCGGATCTAGGCGAGTGACGACGCCCAGCCCCGTGGGCGCGGAAGCGATCGTCAGCACTTCAAGATCCGGGCGGAACTGTTTGAGGATGGGTATCACCTTCCAGGTATCGCCAGTCCAGAATTCCGTTTGCCGGTTGCGCTGTGCAACACGGGGATGCAGCGGAAGGCAGTCGTGGATGAGTACGACGCCGTCCTGGTGGGCCTGGCGCTCGATATTAATGAAATCGCGCAATGTCTGTTCAAAAAGATGGAGACCGTCAAGGAACGCCATGTTGACAGGGCCGAACTGCTCGCGCACTTCCTGCGCGGAAAAGAACTCGTCGCTGGTCACCCGGAATATCCGCGTCGGTGCCTGAAACGTGTATTGCAGCATCGGTTTTGGGTCGATTCCGATGGCCTGGGTTGGTGGCCTGGCCAGCGAAAGAGCTCGTCCAGACTCTATTCCTATCTCCAGGTACACGTCGGGCTCAAGCCAGCCGTGGAAGCTGCGCAGAAGATCACGATAGTGATCCCCCGGCATGGCCGAGTAGGCCCAGCCGGCCCAGGCGGCCAACGCGCCAGGTTGCGCTTCAGCTGCTGCACGATATGCTGCACCTGCTTTCTCGACATTATCGCGCGCACGTAAGACGTTGGCGAGGTTGAGGTGATGCCTCGCATCGGAAGGGCAGATCTCGGCGGCTTGTCGGAACATTTCCTCGGCCTCGTTTAAGCGGCCCTGCTGGACGGCGATGACGCCGAGGACGTGGAGGGCCTGCGCATGTGCCGGTTCATTTTCCAGGACTTCACTGCAAAACTGGGCCGCATCGTCGTAGCAACCTTGACGCAGAGAGCTGAGTGCGCGTGTGAAAGTGTCCATGAGCCGACTGGTAGAGAGAATCGGGTACTGATTATACGCGGAATATTTGAGGTCAGAGTAAAAACTCTTATTTGAATATTTGGGGTCTTGGCGGGAAAGATTTCCTGTAAAATCGCGGTCAATCGGTGATTAGATCCAGCCGGTGGACCTGGTACGATTAAAATTAACTATGATGTTGCTCGTACCGGATCGACCTTTTTTTCCAATACTCGTAAATCAAGGCATCGACCTGATTCTGTTCCTGACTATATTTAATCAGGCCACTGTCCGGTTCGAGATAAACTTTGCGTTGAATACCGCGGTTTAGACGTTTTATGTCATTCGGTATTTGTAATTCCTTCGCCAAGTGGGCCACAAAGTCGAGCATTCTCTCAAGCGTACCAACTTGCCAAAATGACTCCAACAAACCGTTAACCTTTTTGGCGAAAGTCTCCGGCTCTAACTCAGGCCATTCCGGCCTGTCAAAGGTTTGCGCCAACAACTTGCCCATAAAACAGTATGCGAGGACAACAGCCTTGCTCACGGTACGCAGGAGCGACTTGCGTACGTACTCGTCACCGGTGACGCCGCGGCTGCAAGCGAGCCTGAATTCCGAAAAAGGTGGTTTATACTTCCTATCCGCTAGCCACCCCTCGCATTAGCCAGGGGTAACCGTCCGGTTGAGATCACAAGCGTATAGCAGCCATTCATTTCGTGGGAATCTCAGTAATGTGAACTTCGACTAACGACCAGAAGTTGCCCTTCGGGTCATTACCAAATCAACCTCCAATCTGTACTTAAATTCATATGTGCTAATATATAAAAGTATCTTAAGATTAAAGAAAATTCAGAATCATGAGGTCCGCGAGTTTCAAAACAATAGGTTAATTTGCGCCAACTGAAACGGATGCCGGTGGCAGATTAGATGTGTTCGCTCCGAAGGGGTATCCAGTTTGCGAGTAAATAATAAGAAGAAGTCGCTCATCAATCCAAACCATAATTTATTTTCATTGTTCAATGCGGTGGTTATCGCATTGTTCTTTTTGAGTGGTACAGCCCTGGCCGTTGACACGCAATGCAAGCCGGATAACATCCTGGTATCCGGCTTTGAGAACGAACTGCCGCTTTTGTTCGAGGATACCTTTGAAGGCTGCCGCAGCCCATTGTGGCGCGAGTTTAATGGCAACTGGCAAGTTACCGACGGTGCCTATCACACCAGCGAATTTTCCAATTCCAACTGGTTACCTCTGGAACCCAATAATTTCACCGTTGAGCTTGAGATGAGCGACATCCAGGGAGGTGGCTTGTGGATGCGACTTGCTGATGGCAGTGGTGTGATACTTCAAATCGGGTCTACCAGTAATGATGATTTTCTTTACTGGCAGGTATTGGAAGCAGATGTCCTGGGGCCAGCATTAAGCCCGTCAGCCAACGGCGTGATTACACCGAGCACCGGTAAGCACATTATCAAGGTCGTGGTTGAAGGAGCGATCTACGCAGCGTATGTCGATGGCAATCTTGCCACCACCCTGAGCCATACCGATATCATTGATGCCGGTGCGACGCCGCCGGCAAGGGGTGTGGTTGGTTTGCAGGGACACGGCACTTCAACACGTTTTGACCGTATACGGATTTGGGGTAAGAACGTAAGCACAATGCAGATTGAGTTTACATCCGACCAATCAGTTCTCCTGGAGAGTATCGGACAGACTTACCAATTTGCCGCACATGTCATCAATTCATTGGGAGAAGATGTCCCCGGAATTGAATTGAATTGGTCTATTGAGCCCAACGCACTGGTCTCCCTGACGGCCAGTGATGCCGGTTCGGCCACCGTGCAGGCTAATGCACTTGGCGTAGATAGCATCACTCTGAGGGCGAGTGTGCCGTCACTTCAGTTGACCAATGAAGCACAGATTCTACTGGCTGATCTGGCGGTGGATGCAAACTATATTGACAGCAATGTTGTTATTGATAACGGTTATGTCAGCGGCGAGGTCGTCCTGGTACGCAATGCAGAGACCGAACTTATCCAGGTGGGTAACGTATTGGTTTCCGGTGACAGAGCAGGATTGTTGGTGCGTGTACTGACGGTCACGATTACCGCGGATCAGGTCATCCTCACCTTTGAGCCAGCGAAAATTACCGATGCATTTCAGAACCTGGATATCGACGGATCTTCGGCAGTGCAGAGCCTGTCGGTCCAATTTAATGCAGTGACAAACTCCGTTAAAGTTAAAAGCAGCACAAAAGACGGGGTTGCAAGGATACAGAGTTTTTCAATCGATGGGCTGAAATGCAACGCTGAGGATCAATCTGATTTTGGATTGACGCTTAAAGGTGGCAGCATAGATTGGGAAATTGAAAACGAACTCCAGGCCGCACTGATTATTACCAACAGTATTGTGCAGGAATTTTCGTTCTCAGCCACACAATCCCTGGTACTCACAGCCGCCACTGGCTCACTTGAATTTTCCTCAGTGCTCGCCGGCAAAGTCACCTGTGAATTGCCCTTGCCCAAATTTGAAACTCCAACGCTACCAATTTCCGTTTTCTCATTCGGTCTGGGCGTGCAGCCCAAGGTAGGCTTAACAGTCAGCGGCAGCATCAGTGGCCCATCCTTTACCATTGAAGGCCCAAAAGGCAAGCTGAAAGACAGTGCCACTGAAGGCATAAAATACACACCGGGTAGTGGCTGGGTACCAATTGGTGCAATTAGCAATAGCGTTGAAAACGTTCCCATCAGCGCAATGTTTGATACAAATACCGAGATAAATTTAGATGCCAGTGCCTACGGTGGTGTTGGATTCGAGATGATTGCAAACCTGGGCAAAGGCATCCTGTCTTATGAGTTGGCAACGGTCGAGTTTGCCGAAGTCAACAGTGATGTCACCATGCACAGCGAGATCAGCAGTCCGTTTGATCCGTCACTCAGAGCGTACACAGGGCCCAACTGGGATGTAAAAGGGAATATTAAGGGCTTGTACAAGTCCGAACTCAGTGGGGGCGCTTTGCAGCAACTGCTCGAAACACTCGATGTTCCTACCACATTGCCGTTTGGCGACGATATTTTTAGTCCCATTAGTGAAGATCTTGCTCACTCACCCCGGGTCAGCCAGACCCTGGAATGCATGCCACGAAACTGTACATTAAATGCAGATATCGCAACTCATGAGGTCACTCTCAATTTTGATACTGATAATGATGAGGATGGAAGTATTGAGTACCTGGTTTCAATTGATGCCGCCACTAATTTGCAACCATTGACATCGGCCGCGCTCTCGCAAGGCGCCTCTTCAACTAGCTGGAGCCCGTCAGAAAATGATCCGGAAGGTACTTACGAGGTTTCTGCGAGACTGCAAACGGATGCATTAAGTGCCAAACTTCCTTATGCATCAATGTCACCTGGCCGGTTTTCTGTGGGAACAGACCTGCTTGTTGGGTGGTATGCAGGTAGCTATTCAGTGGTTGAAGACCCTTCCAGACCTGCAGGACCGCTCGCGCAATACCAACCCGGGGCGACTGGACAAATTTGGATTTCAGTTTTCGCAAACGACAACAATTATTGTTCCAAGGTTGATTATCCGTTCTATTGTGTGGCCATCTATGTAACAGGAGACGATACGTTTTCAAATATGAGTGAGATAACCTGGTTGAACGATCCAGAATCCAAAAGTACGTTCTATCGAAGATTTCGTGGAATTTATGAGTACTACTCTTCCGCATTTGAACCTGCTCCACCCGAGAATGCCGTCGCCCGCTTCGATCTCGACTGGGCTTTCATCGATGCCGGGGCGCGAATTAGCCCAATCCCAGCCGGATTGGTTTGGTACAACTCTGGAGCTATTGGCTGGGACTATCGGTTCTTTTATAAATTGATCTGGTCAACTGAATTCGTCGGCCGAGAAGTACCCGCTTCTTTTCCAGGTGACGCCAGTTTCACTCGAAGGTGCGCACAACAGCCAACGCCCACTTGCGGTTACAATTTGCCGCCCTGGGCTGGAGAAACGGGGCCAGAGTAAAAATTGCGACTGTAGATTTTGAGAGTGCCCTACTCTTCCGCTCTTGGCTGGGTGCAATCATTTGCATCGCTGATATTTGAACTTGGATAACGTCTGCTTTGCGGTGATAAGCTGTCGCTCTTCTTGTATAGATTTGAACACTCTATAGGTCCGGAAACGGCCAGGAGTTGCCATTGGGCTATACTAGAGTTGAATGGCGCTCCTACGTGCCGATTGGGAGGGCGAATCGCAACTTCTGAGAAGCTCGGAGTCGTCGATCTAGGATAATGAGACCCTCAGCAAACAACACTGGAATCTCTTGTGAAAATCAAACTGAATAGTATTTTTGTAGACGACCAACAAAAGGCTTTAGATTTCTACACGAACGTCTTGGGATTCAAAAAAAGCCAGGATATTCCTGTCGGAGAATATCGTTGGATTCAGCTCGCGTCACCGGAGGGGGGAGATGCGGAGCTTTCGCTGGAGCCAAATGTAAATCCCGCTGCGAAGGCATACCAAGAGGCTCTATTCGAGCAAGGAATACCGATCACAGCATTTGAAGTTGATGATTTAGAGTCTGAATTTCGAAAACTCTCCGATCTCGGCGTAGCATTTACGACGGAGCCGGTGAATGCTGGGGACGTGGCTTTGGCGGTCTTTGTGGACACGTGCGGCAACCTGATCCAGATCTATCAACCTGAAGCGGAATGACTCCTTCTGGCCGTTAGCAAAAGTTCGTAATTCTTGAAATGATGCTTTCTGAACGGCTGCTTTGCGCTCAGGAGCGGACTGTCACGTAATGGGAAGCTGATAGACAGCTAACGGCCAGTAACGGCAATTTACAGTGCGTCTAACTGAAGGATGTTTACAAAGGCAGAAGAAACGATATTCTGGATCGACGATCAATGATCAAAATCAGGACGTTGACGCAAAGGAAAGTACAAAACCTGCGGTTAACAGGCTAAACTGGAGAAAGTACGGGCAGGCGAGAGCTTCCCTCTCCTCGTGGACTGGCGCTTACCGGCTGCTATCATCCCGTCCTGTCTCCCTGTTAGGCATTACCACTGAATGCCAGTCTTTTGCGAAAAAGTTGGTGATCGCT
>JABAAB010000042.1 GCA_014238945.1 Lysobacterales bacterium | reverse complement strand
CTTCGAAATCCGTAACACCACGGGTGTTTTCCTGCCAACCGGGAAATGATTCATATTCTACTTCCATATGCTCCCAGGCTTCGGGGGTTTGAGGGGGAATGGTCAATAGCTCACCTTGATACCGGTAGGCGGTGGCCACCTTGATGGTTTCAATGCCATCGAGCACATCCAGCTTGGTGACACAATAACCGCTAATTCCATTGGTCCTTGTCGCCCTGCGCAGGGCCACGGCATCCAGCCAGCCACATCGTCGTGGACGACCGGTGGTGGCGCCAAATTCATCACCCCGTTTCGCAATACCGGCACCCACCTCGTCAAATAACTCGGTCGGAAAAGGCCCTGCCCCCACCCGCGTTGTATAAGCTTTGGTAATTCCCAGTACATAATCAATGGCGTCAGGCCCTACACCGGAACCGGTACACACAGCGCCCACGGTGGTATTTGAAGAAGTGACAAAGGGGTAGGTGCCGTGGTCTATATCCAGCAAACTGCCCTGGGCTCCCTCAAACAGGATGCGTTTGCCCTGCTCACGAAAGCGGTGCAAAGCACCACTGACATCCATTACCAGGTCGCTGAAACAGGCTCCCAGTTGCATGGCATCATCCACTACCCGGTCAAATGACAGACGCCGCGCACCGAAATATTTTTCCAGTACGAAATTATGATAGTCGAGAGTCCCCTCCAGCTTCTCAGACAAAAGTGCGTGGTTGTACAGGTCGGATATCCTGATACCGCGGCGGGAAACCTTGTCCTCGTATGCCGGACCAATCCCCCGACCGGTGGTGCCAATGGCTTTGTCACCACGGGCTTTTTCGCGTTGCTGGTCCAGCAATTCGTGGTAGGGCATGATCACCGGACAGGCAGGGGAAATCCGCAAACGTGAACGCACATCGACCCCCCAGGCCTGCAGCGATTCCGTTTCGCTCTTGAGGGCCTCGAGGGACACCACCACGCCATTGGCGATCAGACACTGCGAGCCTGCATTCAGTATTCCTGAGGGGATCAGGTGCAACACCGTTTTGTTGCCGTCAATTACCAGTGTATGGCCCGCATTGTGCCCACCCTGGTAACGCACCACTGCATCGGCATTATGGGCCAGCAGGTCCACAATCTTACCCTTGCCCTCGTCACCCCACTGGGTGCCGAGCACGACCACACTCCTGTTCATTTATTTATCTTCAATCAAGTCAATAGGTAGAGCAACAATGCACCCGCAAGCATGCTGACGATGCCCGCAATCCGGATGCCGGAGGGACCCAGTTTCGCAGCATCACGCATCACTTTCATCCAGGCTGTGGGTGCCAGTCCAGGCAGCAGGCCTTCGATGATCAGTACAAGAGCGAGCGCCGTCAACAGATCCTGAGCCATATAAATGCCTTGCTGTGTTTGTCGCTAATTTATTAGTCGGTTCTTCCGTCCTGGCCAAAGTAATCGAAGAACTCGGATCCCGGATCAAGTACCAGGGTATCCAGGTTACTGCCAAACGCCGACCGATAGGCCTGCAGGCTGCGGTAAAACCCATAGAATTCCTCGTCTTGTCCATAGGACTCTGCATAGGTCTTGGTGGCAACGGCATCACCTTCACCCCGTACCCGTTGCCCCTCGCGTTCAGCCTCTGCCAGTATCACCTGTACCTGGCGGTCGGCATCCGAGCGAATTCTCTCAGCTTCTTCCCTGCCTTCAAAACGGTACAGGTTGGCAGCTTTCTGGCGATCAGCTGCCATCCGGCGGAAAACGGATTCACGCACATCATCCGGTAATTCGATGCTCTTGATGCGCACATCAACGACCTCGATTCCAAATTCTTCCGCAGCGTCATTGGCAGCGCCTGCAACGGCCTTCATGGTGGTCACCCGTTGCTCCGATACGACTTCAACCAATGTTCGACTGGCGATCTGGTTGCGTATCCTGTCACTGACAATACCGTGCAGCCGGTTCAAGGCGATCGACTCATTGCCCTGTGTCGAGGTGTAAAAACGGGCAACATCGGCTATACGCCACTTGACGAATGAATCAACGTTTACATACTTCTGTTCAGAAGTCAGCATCAGTTCCGGCGATGTATCCAGGGTCAGGATGCGCTTGTCGAATTTGCGGATATTGTTCACAAATGGCCACTTCATATGCAACCCGGGTTGGTAATCTACCCTTACAATACGACCCAACTGAAAACGCAGTGCATATTCCGTTTCGGTGACCGTAAACACACTGGCCAAACCAAGTCCGCCCAGAATGACCAATATTATGATGGCAATGGATCTGTTCATTGTCTTGCCTCCCGGGCCTTGCCACGGGGTTTGTTACGATCATTGTTCCCCTGTATTCCTGAGTTCTGTCCCTGCAATGGGGGTATGATACGCGAAGCACCAGAATCAACAGCGGTTTGGTCCAGTGGCAGATACAGGATATTGCCACTCGATTCCACATCAAGGAACACCTTCTTGTTCCTTGAGAGTACACTTTCCATGGTTTCAAGGTAGAGGCGTTTTCGCGTCACTTGTGGCGCCATCCGGTACTCTGTCAGCACCGATGTAAAACGGCTGGCCTCACCTTCGGCCAGGGCAACGGTTGCGGCCTTGTAACCGGCAGCCTCCTGTTCTATACGTGCGGCGGCACCACGAGCTTCGGGAATCACACTGTTGGCGTGCACCCGTGCCTCTTCCTTGAATCGCTCACGATCTTCCCTTGCCCGGATGACATCCGAGTAGGACTCCCTGACCTGCATGGGTACATTGACATCAACCAGGTTGAATTCTGTAACCGCCAAACCCGCTGCGTAGAGATCCAGGGTTTCCTGCAGCACACGCTGGGTTTCCAGGCGTACCTGGGTACGTGCATTACCCTCAAGGATGGCGTCCAGGCTGTTGGTACCCACAGACTCACGAAGGGCGCTCTCTGCCGCCTGTCGAAGTGTCAGTTCCGGATCTCTCACATTGAACAGAAAAAACTGCGCATCGTTGATGCGATACTGAACCTTGTAAGTGAATTCCACCAGATTTTCATCCTCGGTCAACATGTGTCCACGGTCTTCGACCACCCTGACGTTATTGATATTGACCTTGCTGAGCAATTCAAACGGCCTCGGCAAGGTCACATTAAAACCCGGCTCCAGGGTTCTGACGTATTTACCGAATCGCAGCACCACACCCTGCTCGGCCTCGTCAATAATGTGGACCGAATCCCAGCCCACCCAAAAGACGACAAGCAGCAACATCAATGAAACGATGCTGCCACTGCCACTGCCACCGCTGTCGCTGCGTGAAGACTCGGAGTTGCCGCCTCCGTTGCCCCCAAACAGGGACTGCAGGCGTTTACTCATGTTGCGGAATATATCTTCCAGGTCAGGCGGCTGTTGACCGTCCGATTTCCAAGGGTCTTTATCCCCTTTACCGGGCTCTTTCCAGGGCATTAACTTCTCCAGTTTCGAACGCATACACGCGCTCAAATTCAGTAACTTTTGATTTCTGCAAGGCGGGTTTCAAATCCGTTGGCAGGTAATTAGCGTATTTTATGCGTCAGCTTGTCGGGCGGCAAGTGCTGAAGGTGACAAAATGGACTCACGAACCAAAAGGCCCCCTACTCCGGGCATACGAGCCAGTTGTTCCGCATCCCGTTCGGAAAGATCGACCCGCAGCAACCATTGTCCGTCATCCGAGACTTTTTCCTCGGCTACCGCACCCAGGTCAAACAACTGTGAACGCAGTTTTGCATGCTGCCCGGTCAGACAAATCCAGGTACGTATTCTCCTTCCTTTGAGCCGTTGTGCAATCGCTTCCTTAAGCTCGCCCAGTCCGTCTTTTGTCAACGCGGACACGTCAATACGGTCTACCCGGCCTTCGCTGTCGACATGAATTGAATGCACTCTATCAATTCGGTCTATTTTGTTGAACACACGAATGATGGGTATACCGTCGGCCTCCACACTCTCCAGCACAGCCCCGACATCCTGCTCACGCTGCTGGTGATAGGGGTCAGATGCATCTATGACATGCAGCAATAAATCCGCTTCCCGTGTTTCCTTCAGGGTGGCATGAAAGGCGGCCACCAGCTCATGTGGCAGATCACTGACGAAACCCACCGTATCGGCCAGCAAAACGTTGCCGGTCGGTACATTGGGTAACTGTCGCACGGTAGGGTCCAGGGTGGCGAATTGCATATCCTGGGTATTTACATCCGAGTCGGTCAAAGCATTGAACAGGGTCGATTTTCCAGCATTGGTATAACCCACCAGCGCCACGGTAAACACCTGTGCGCGCTCCCGTCTGCGGCGGCTTTGTGCCCTTTGCGCCCGAACTTTGTCGAGACGCTGTTTCAGGTGGCCAATACGATGACCGATCAAACGTCGATCGGTTTCAAGTTGGGTTTCACCCGGCCCTCTTAACCCGATTCCGCCTTTCTGACGTTCGAGGTGAGTCCAGCCCCTGACCAGGCGGGTGGAAATATGTCTGAGTTGCGCCAGTTCCACCTGTAATTTGCCTTCGTGTGAACGTGCGCGTTGCGCAAAAATATCCAGGATCAGTGTGGTCCGGTCCAATACACGACACTCACTTTGCTTTTCAATATTGCGCTCCTGGACGGCACTCAGTGGACAACTTACCAACACCAGATCTGCTCCGTTTGCAGAAACCTGTGCCGCAAGTTCATCAATTTTCCCACTGCCAACAAAAAACCGCGCGTCCGGACGGTCGCGCGGTGCGGTTAGTATCGTTAGGATTTCAGCACCGGCTGAGCGGCACAACTCCTGAAATTCGTCGAGGCTTTCCGGACCTGTGTCCGCAAAAACCGGATGTAAAATAACAGCGCGGTTTCCCCGCCCGGCGCGTTCAAACAAAAACTATTACCCTTCGCCCTCTTCATAAACACTGACGTTTCTGGCTGGCACGACAGTGGAGATTGCGTGTTTGTAGATCATCTGACTGACTGAATTCTTCAGTAACACAACAAACTGGTCAAATGATTCGACCTGGCCTTGAAGCTTGATGCCATTGACTAGATAGATGGATACCGGTACGCGTTCGCGCCGCAAAGCGTTCAGGAATGGTTCCTGTAGTGATTGACCCTTTGACATGGTCGTTCCTCCTGTATTTTTATAATCATCGACTGGTCATTTACAGACATGGGTACGGCGCTTTTACACTTCAAGGAATTTCCCCAGTATGCGATTGGCTTTTTCCCGTACCCCATCTGACTCCAAATCATACCATAAACAATCACTTTCACGCCGTAACCAGGTTAACTGTCTTTTCGCAAGTTGTCTGGTAGCCGCACAGGTTTTATCACGCATCTGTTGCTGTGTTCCATTGCCATCCAGCCACTCCCAGGCCTGCCGGTAACCGACAGCACGCATGGATGGCAGGTCCAGGTGCAGGTCAGGACGGGCATACAGGGATTGCATTTCCTTGATAAAGCCCTGTTCGAGCATCTGTTCAAATCGTCGTTCGATGCGCTGGTGCAACACGCTGCGATCTTCGGGGGAGATGATGATCTTGAGCAATCGATAAGGTATTGACTCCACTTCTGACCGTGACTGCAGGTCAGAGAGACGCTCACCGCTGACGGCAATGACTTCCAGAGCCCGCTGAATACGCTGCGGGTCATTCGGATGGATACGCGTGGCAGCCAAAGGGTCCCGTTGCCTGAGTAATTCATGCATTGCCGGCCAGCCGATGTCTGCCGCCTGACGCTCCAGTTTGGTTCGCACCCGGGCATCAGCCGGGGGCAGTTTTGACAACCCGTGTTCAAGCGCGCGGAAATAGAGCATCGTTCCACCCACCAGCAATGGCACCTTTCCCCGGCCGGTTATTTCATTCATTTCACGCAGTGCATCGGCGCGGAAGTCAGCGGCAGAATAACTCTGTGACGGATCAAGTATGTCTATCAGACGGTGCGGCGCCTGTTCAAGGATCTTTGCATCGGGTTTGGCCGTGCCAATGTCCATGCCACGATATACCAGTGCAGAATCCACACTGATGATTTCCAACGGAAAACACTGGCACCACTCCACCGCCAAGCCGGTTTTTCCGGATGCGGTGGGTCCCATCAAAAAGACGGCTGGAGGAAGTTCACCAGTGTTCAGGTTGGAGGTCAAACCCTAGCGTCCACGGAGGAATAATCGGTCCAGGTTTTGCATGTCCAGTTGCACCCAGGTTGGCCGGCCATGATTGCATTGTGCTGACCGTTCGGTTCTCTCCATATCACGCAGCAGGCTGTTCATCTCTGCAATATTCAGGATCCGGTTGGCACGCACAGAACCGTGACAGGCCATGGAAGAAAGGACCTCATCCATTTCAGATTCAATTCTCCGGCTCTCACCATCAGCTGCCAGCTCGGACAAAACATCCCGCAGCAGACGGCCCATGTCGGCGCTTTGCAATAAAGTTGGTACCTTTCTCACCAGCACGTTTTCCGGCCCTGAACGGTCACAGCCGATACCGAGGGTCTCGAGACTGGAGGAATATTTTTCCACCATGTCGGCTTCACGCTCACTGACGTGCACCGTCACCGGTACCAGCAGGTTCTGACTGCGAACACCATCCTCCTGTAAGCCGGTCTTTAACCGTTCATAGGTTATTCGCTCATGAGCAGCATGCATATCGACCAGCACCAGGCCGTGCTGATTCTGGGCCAGTACATAGACTCCATGTAGCTGTGCCAGGGCAAATCCCAATGGCGGGTATTCTTCCGTGTTCTCAATCGATTCGGATTGAGCCGCATTTGCACCGGCACCCACGTTGTCGCGTGGTGAGGAAATCAGTTGGGCATAACTGCGTATCTGCTCACCCACACTCATGGGTATCCCCGTCTGTCTTGCCTTCCAGTCAGCGAGCTTCTCAGCGCCGCTTGCCTCACTTTGACCAGGGCCTGCGGTCTCGTCTACGCCGCTGCCCGGTCGCATGGCACCACTGCCCACACCCGCTCCGGCCAAAGCATGATTCAGGGTGGAAAATATGAAATTGTGCACCGCACGCGAATCCCTGAAACGTACCTCATGTTTCTGTGGATGAACGTTGACATCAATTCCAGCCGCGGGCATTTCAAGGAACAACACGTAGGCCGGATGCCGACCGTGGAACAACACATCACGAAACGCCTGGCGTATGGCGTGTGCAACCAGGCGATCACGTACCACCCTGCCATTGACAAAGAAGAACTGCCGGTCCGCCTGGGCACGATTGTAACGTGGCTCTGCCACCCAGCCATGTAGGCCGAAGGAACCACGTTGCTCATCGATTTGTATTACATGGTCCAGGAACTCCCGGCCCATCACACCCTCCAGGCGTGCATCCATTTGTGATTCGGATGTTACCGGCGGGAAACGCCGAACCATTCGACCGTTGTGCTGTAACTGGATACCGACCTGTGGGCGAGCCAGAGCAAACCGTTTCAATAATTCATCCGCGTGGCTGAACTCCGTGCGGTCGGTACGCAGGAACTTGCGTCTGGCAGGTACGTTATAAAACAGGTCACGTACATCCACCTGGGTTCCCACCGCTCCCGGGGCAGGGATTGCATCCTGTGCTTCCCCATTGACTACCCCCACCTGCCACCCGTGATCTGCATCTCCACCACGTGAGCGTATCGTCATCCTGCTCACAGAGGCCATGCTGGGCAGCGCCTCACCCCTGAAACCCATGGAGTTCACCTCCTCCAGTTCCTCCAGCGAGCTGATTTTGCTGGTTGCATGACGGGCCAGCGCCAGGACCAGCTCTTTGCGGGGTATACCGTGTCCATCATCGATCACACGTACCAGCCGTTTGCCACCCTGCTCCAGTACAACCTGGATCGAACCTGCACCCGCATCCAGGCTATTTTCCACCAGTTCCTTGACCACCGAGGACGGCCGCTCCACAACCTCACCGGCGGCGATCTGGTTAATCAGCAATTCTGGTAACTGACGGATGGGCATAGACACACTTTTAGCTGGTTTCTCTGATCGCATCAAGAGATTATTCAATACAGGGTCAATAATCTTGTGTTTCAGTATCCCCGGGACTCCGCTTTCCCCTCCAGTTCAATAGCAACAGGCCAGTGGTCGTTGTCAGACAAGAACCATGAAACACAATGTGCGGATCACCCCGGGTAGGGGTGGGAAACTGAATTAAGGGTCTTTGCTCAGGATACGATGCACGCCAGGCCATCACGGTCTTCAAGAACGTCCCGAGGGTAGTGATTGGAGTTGGACCCATTGGCAATCAGTTGGTCAAATTAGCTGCCGGATTGGTTCAACTGCTACGCAACAGCGTTGCATCATTGCCGCCTAACCTGTGGGAATGATGAGTTCACGACCCACGTGGATGACGTCACCGTCGATGTTATTAACACGACGCAGTGAAGTCAGGCTGACGCGGTAGCGGGTGGCAATTCCACCCAGCGTATCGCCACGTGCCACTATATGTCTTGCCGCGTTGCGGTTGTTGGCGATCCAGGTACCCGGTGGCGGGCTGGCA
This sequence comes from Lysobacterales bacterium, assembly GCA_014238945.1. Classification (GTDB taxonomy): domain Bacteria; phylum Pseudomonadota; class Gammaproteobacteria; order Xanthomonadales; family SZUA-36; genus SZUA-36. Next base: position 10,062 of record JABAAB010000042.1, on the reverse strand, counting down.
TAAAAATAATTACCAATCCCACGGGAAATTGCGGCTGCCATGCGTTGTTGGAACTCTTTCTCCGTGAGCCGTTTTTCTTCACTGGGGTTGCTGATAAATGCAGTCTCGACCAGAACGGAGGGGACATCGGGGGACTTCAGCACCATGAAGTTTGCATGGCCCACATGATTTTTGTGGGTTTTGCCGGTGCTTTTGAGTGAATTCAAGATATCGGCGGCCACCTTGTTGCTGGCCTCACGGGTCGCACTCTGGGAGAGGTCCAGTAACACCGAGGCCAGCATATCGTCCTTGTCGCTCAGGGTTACACCACCGACCAGGTCCGATGAATTTTCACTGTCGGCCAATAAACGTGCGAATTCACTGCTGGCACCCTTGGCAGAAAGTACAAAAACGGAGCTGCCCCGTACACTGCTTTTTCTGAATGCATCTGCATGAATTGAAACAAACAGGTCTGCCCGTTCCTTACGGGCTTTCTCATATCGTCCACGCAACGGTATATAGTAATCGCCATCACGGGTCAGCACACCGCGCATACCGGGTTGCTTGTCAATGGCCCATTTCAACTCGCGGGCAATCCGCAAAACCACGTCTTTCTCACGCGTTCTTTTCTTGCCTATGGCTCCCGGGTCTTCACCACCATGACCCGCATCAATGGCTATGACCACATCCCGGTCAGGAATCTGGATATCGGTAACGTGCTTGACCAGGGATGCCTTTTTACTCTGTGATTTCGAAAACAGGTCAACCACCAGACGATGACCGTACTGGGCTGTAGGTTCCAGCAGAAAACTACTTATTTCGGTTGCTTCACTGAGATCAAACACCACCCGCAGGGTATTGGTGTCTGGCTGTCCGTAGCGTACGCCCGTAATCACACCGGCGTGATCCGCATCCAGATCCAGGGGGATATCGATTGTGGAACCCTGCAAATCGATCACCACCCGGTGGGGGTTTTTCAGGGTGAACAGTTTGTAGACCGTTTTGCGGTCAAGATCCAGAACAGCACGTGTTTTGGCGGGATCAGCCCACACACGAAAGCCACTCACCTCAGCAGCCAGCGACTGTAGTGAGGTCAGCAAAAGCAGGGCTGCAATAACAGGGCGATTGCTCATGGTCTCATTAAAAACCTCATTATCGTAGATATAATGATGAATTGCTTTTCGCGAAAAAGCAAGAGTTTATGATTAAAAACCGTAAGATATAGAGCTTAGCTAATGCGACTGTTTAGGTGCATTCATGGTCACTCACTCAAAATCGTCCAGATCAACAGGCCAGGATTCAACCAGATCAGCTTCTAATTCTTTTGAATATCAAGTGCCTGTGCTGATTCAGAACAGGCCGTCCAGTGCAGATCACGCCCCGGACTGGCGTAATTGAAATCAAATACGAAATCCGGTTCCGGAAGCCATCTGCCGCCTTTTTCCGGCCACTCAATCAGCACCAGTGTCTGATCATCCATCAAGTCTGGTAATCCGAGAAATTCAATCTCTTCCGGTTCACCGATTCGGTACAGGTCCATGTGCAGTACTTTGCATGTAGCCAGCGGGTATTGCTCCAGCAAGCCATAAGTAGGACTTTTAACCCTGGCGGTATAACCCATCGCCTGGATCAGGGCCCGGGCAAACGCGGTTTTGCCGGTTCCAAGATCACCCTGCAGCCAAATAACCATGGGTACCGTCAGATTTGACGCCAAGCTGGTCGCAAAATTCCCCAATTGCTGTTCATCCGCAAATCTGCACACTCCACGATCTGCCATTTAAACAGCCTGTTCTCCAACCCGCACATTTCCGGCCTCAGCATTCTTCCAGACCACGGGTAACTGAGCGGTTATATCCCCCGCAAGCATTGCGATTTCGGCCTGGATTTCAGCCGCCCGGTCTCCCGCATCCGCATGTGCAATGACACCGGCCCGTGCGGCTGTGTAGCAGGACAAGCCCTGGCCCATCAATGCGGCGATGATACCTGTTAACACATCACCACTGCCTGCTGTCGCCATACCAGGATTTCCCAACGGGCAGATTGCATATTCTCCCTGCGGCGAGGCAATGATGGTTCCACAGCCTTTTAGCACCACAGATGCCCGGTATCGTTCAGCAAGCTTTAGCGCAGCCCTGACACGATCAAGCTGGATCTCAGCCACGGTGCAGTCCAGCAGTCGGGCGGCCTCGGCGGGATGGGGTGTCAGCACCCAGTTATCGCGAGAATGGCTGTCCGGCTGCCAAAATTCTTTCAACAGGTTCAGACCATCGGCATCAACAACCGTTGGCAAATCCGTGTTGAGACAACTTTCCATCAGCGACATGGACCAGGAACTGCGGCCCAACCCGGGGCCCACTGCCAATACGGTTACGTGTTTAAGTTCCGGCGCCAGGTCTTCATCGTCAGTGATTCCCTTGACCATCAATTCCGGACGCGACAGGTTCAACATACCGGCATGGACCGGACTGGTTGCCAGTGTGACCCGTCCTGCCCCACTGCGTAGCGCCGCCTCCCCGCACAGACGTATGGCACCACCCATACCCTCGATTCCCCCAACCGCCAATACATGCCCGAAGCTGCCCTTGTGTGAATTTTTCAGCCTGGGCGTGATGGCCTTGGCAAGAAAACTACGATCCAGGAGGATGCCGGGAAGACCCAGCAACTCGTGGACACTCGCATAGGACGGTAAAGGGATGCCCAGATCATCAAAGGATATTTCTCCACAGAAATCCGGTCCGCTGGCGGTGTACATGCCTTGTTTCTGCCCCACGAAAGTGACCGTGCACTGGGCCTGTATCGCACGACCCAAAACGCAACCGGTATCTGCATTAAGCCCGGAAGGTATATCGATGGCCACCCTGGGACAGGTCAGCCGGTTCAGATAATCGATCGCCGTTGCATAATTACCCTCCACATCACCTCTGATGCCGGTGCCAAGCAGGGCATCCAGTGCCAGATCGTAGGATTGCTCCCTGTCGGGTGGCCACTCGAGGACTTCCCCACCCTCTTCCTGCCAGGCCTCGAAGGCCAGCGCAGCATCACCACTTAAGCGCTTGACGTCGACCAGCGAACACACCGTAACCTTGATTCCGGATTCTGCCACCAGCCTTGCAACGACATAACCATCACCCCCATTATTCCCCGGCCCGCACATGACCAGCCAATTCGCAGAGGAGGGGTAATTAGAACGTGCCACATCAACCACCGCCCGCCCTGCCCGGCACATCAACTCATATCCCGCCACGCCGAATTCGTGAATTGCGGCATGATCCAGCCCACGTACCTGCCGGGCGGTATACAATTTGTTCCTGATATTCGGCATGACGTCATTATAACGGTGAATCAATCAGTGAATCTTCACATACTTCAAAACAAAGGTGCACCGTGACGGAAAATCAAGCGGGTAGCAATGATGTGGGAGGACAAACATTAATTCCGATGGAGACCCTTGCAGAGAACATCCGTGAATGGGGCATGCAACTCGGCTTCCAGCAGCTTGGTTTTTGCGATATCGATCTGTCCGAACACGAAACCCACCTGGAGGAATGGCTGGCCAAGGGTTTTCACGGTGAAATGGGTTACATGCAGCGTCATGGAACACTTCGCAGCCGGCCGGACGAATTAATCCCGGGCACCATCCGGGTTATTTCTGTGAGACTGGACTACCTGCCTGAGTCCGAAGTTGATGTTGAAGCATTACTCAAAGACCCCGTCCGGGCGGTGGTATCCCGCTATGCACTGGGTCGTGATTACCACAAACTGATGCGCAAAAGATTGCAAAAACTGGCCGCTCGAATTGAACAGCAGACCGGTCAGTTCGGTTACCGGGTATTCGTGGATTCCGCCCCGGTACTTGAAAAGGCCCTGGCTGAAAAGGCCGGACTGGGTTGGATTGGTAAACATTCCAATCTGCTCAACAAAACTGCTGGCAGCTGGTTTTTCCTGGGTGAAATTTACACCGACCTGCCTTTACCGACAGATCAACCGGTCAACGAGCACTGCGGAGATTGTGTGCGTTGTATCGATGTCTGTCCAACCCAGGCAATCATTGCACCCTACCGGGTTGATGCCAGGCGTTGTATATCCTATCTGACCATTGAACTGCGCAGCAGCATACCGGAGCCACTGCGGCCACTGATGGGCAACCGGATTTTTGGTTGTGATGACTGTCAATTGGTATGTCCCTGGAACCGGTTTGCCCGCTCAACCACCGAACCGGACTTTGCTCCACGCCATGGTCTTGACTCGCCCGAACTGATTCAACTGTTCCGGTGGAGTGAAAAACAATTTCTGCGGCGAACCGAGGGCAGCGCCATACGTCGCATCGGCTACGAGTGCTGGTTACGCAACCTGGCCGTTGCGCTGGGTAACGCCCCTGCGACTACCGAGGTAAGCCGTGCACTGGAAGAACAACTTCACCACCCATCGGCGATGGTACGGGAACATGTTGAATGGGCACTGGCACAACATTTGTCCTGAAAATTCCTGCATTCTGGCGGTGCGACAGTTCGAACTTGTGATATTCTTGCAGGGTTCAAAAGCAACTCTGAATTTAAGGAATTCCATTCGATGACAATGCTCGAAAAACTCAATGAAATGCGCGGTCATGGCGGACCGGTCAGCACTCGTGGACTGGATGATGAAACCCTGCTCCGGTTTGCAGTTGAGGACCAACGACTGAATGCGGCCGTTGATGCCGGCTACAACGAGTTCAAAGCACTGCTGGAAGAATGGCCTGACCTGATGGCCTTACCTGAAAGTGAACTGGTCAAGAACCTGCAACAGGGTTATATCAATTTTTATCCAACGGATGCCGTCAATCCTTACGTGACACTGGCTGCCAACGGACCGTGGGTTGTGAGTTCCCGGGGTGCGGTAATGTACGAATGTGGTGGTTACGGCATGCTGGGTTTTGGTCATGCACCTGAACAGCTGCTCGAGGCCATGAACAAACCCCACGTGATGGCGAATATCATGACTCCGACCTTCAGCCAAAAACGTCTGGCCGACGCATTGCGCAAGGAAATCGGTCATACCCGGGAGGGTTGCCCCTTTGAACGGTTTTTCTGTCTGAACAGTGGTTCGGAAGCCGTTACACTGGCGGCCAGAATCTCTGATATCAATGCCCGCATCATGACCGATCCCGGTGGAGCACACGATCATAAACCGATCCGAATCATGGGTTTGAAAGGTGCATTTCACGGACGTACGGACAGACCGGCACGTTTCTCCGACTCGACCAGATCCAATTATTGCAAGCATCTGGCGAGTTTCCGTGATCGAGACAACTTGCTGACCGTAGAACCCAACAATATCGAGCAACTGGAACAGGTGTTTGAATATGCGGACCGCAACAAGTTATTTATCGAAGCTTTTTTCATAGAGCCGGTCATGGGCGAAGGCAACCCCGGCCAGGCGATTACACCGGAGTTCTATGCACGGGCCCGGGAACTGACCCGGAATAATGGAACCCTGTTGATGGTGGATTCTATACAGGCCGGGTTGCGGGCACAGGGTGTATTGTCCATTTGCGATTACCCGGGTTTTGAACAGCCAGAGGCACCGGACATGGAAACCTATTCCAAGTCACTCAACGGCGGCCAGTATCCCCTTTCCGTGCTGGCCCTTAATGCCAGGACTGCGAAGCTCTACCGGGCGGGTGTCTATGGCAATACCATGACCACCAACCCCAGGGCACTGGATGTTGCGGTCGCGGTACTCAATTCCGTTACACCGGAACTGCGCACCAACATCGTTGAACGTGGTCGTGAACTGGTAGAAAAACTCACCGCGTTGCAGCAGGAGCTGCCCGGAACCATTACCCTGGTTCAAGGCACAGGATTGCTTGCAAGCGCAGAGTTGGAACCTGCCCGCTTCAAGAGTTACGGTGCCAATTCCAGCGAGGAGTACATGCGGTTCAATGGCATCAATGTCATTCACGGTGGCTCAAACGCACTGCGTTATACACCGCCATTTGATATCACCAGTGAAGAGATCGACCTGATTATCGCGGCCACCCGGGATGCCATCATCAATGGCCCATCCAAGCAGCTCGAATCCATAGACCATGCAACCAGTGAGGCCGCCTGATACCGGCTATTCAATAACGGCTTAATCTGCCGGGAAAAAACCATGTCACATATGAAACCGCTTCCGGCGGAAACCACGCCTGAGCTCCAGGGGGTATTTTCGGTATTCGAAGATATCCTCGGCTTTGTACCCAACAGTCTGCTGACCATGCAACGAAGGCCCGAACTGGTCAGGGGTTTCGGTGCGCTGACGCAATCCCTGATGGATCCTGCAGGAGGGGTCGACCTGGGTTTCATGCGTTTGCTGGCCCATTTCGCCAGTCGGGCCGCGGGCTGCCAGTATTGCGAAGCGCATTCACTGGTCGCGGCAAAAATCCACGGTGCTTCACAACAGAAACTGGATGCCATCTGGGAATATAAATCCAGTCCTCTGTATACCGATGCTGAACGGGTTGCACTGGACTTTGCTCTGGCGGCAGGTTCGGTTCCCAACGCGGTGGATGCCGAATTGTTCTCGCATCTGCGTGAACACTGGTCCGAGGATCAAATCGTGCAAATTCTCGGTGTGGTTTGCCTGTATGGTTTCCTGAACCGCTGGAATGACTCAATGGCCACTGACCTGGAAGACGGGCCACGTCAGATGGGTGAGCGGGTTTTGAGCCAGGGTGGCTGGACGGGTGGCAAGCACGTTTGATATGACTCTCGTCATTCTCGCGATAGCGAGAATCTCTCAACCTACGTCATTCCCGCGATAGCGGAAATCTCTCGACCTCCGTCATTCCCGCGAAAGCGGGAATCTCCTGACGATGTTCCGTTGCTTCGCCAGTCACTTTTCTTTGCGTGCACAAAGAAAAGTAACCAAAAGAAAGTGCACCCCCGGTGGGTGGTCGCTGCGCGACTGCTCTCGTCAGTCGTTACTTTTTGGCAACAGTTCGACGGGTCATCCTGACCCGTGCGGCCCTTGAATGGCCATCCCTGGCCATTCATGCCAGTCGTGCCTCTTTCCTCGACACCCTTGAACGGGGCCAAAAGAGCGAGTGCAAGAGCGAGGGCAGATCCCCGGTTCCGCTATTCGCGGCCCCGGAATGACGGGGGTCCAAAAAAACCCACGAACAGGCTGGAGAGGGGGTGCCCGTCCGTGGATTGCGCAAATTAATTCATCAGCATGCTGATCAGGTAAGGCAATAGCAGCAAGCCCGATAGAAACACGGCCCCACCAAGTGTATTGGCGAATACCCGCAACGCCATCTTCACAACATTACGAGAGGTCCGGTATTGGTCGTCATTAACCGCGTCGGTAACCCGACCGGGTTGAGTTAATGGCAGTACACGTGTTGCCTGTTCCTGAAAATGGATAACCGCGACTTTCCGGAAATTCGCCCCTTGCATTGTATGTACTCCTGTTTGCCGGGTTACAGCAAAACATGAACTGTTCTCAAATCGTGAGAAGAGCCTTGAGCGGAAAATAAAGGGGTTAACTACAGGAGTTGGAGCGCTGGGTCCGACGTCTTCTCTTCAGACCAGTTCTTTACTCGAACTTCAGCTTTAATCCTGGCTGTATTGTGCACAGGTTTCGCGTGCAGATTTTGCTACAGCTTCACGCAAAAACCCAGGTGACTCGACCACGACTTCGGAGCCGTAGCGCATGATGTCCATGATCAGTTCCCGGGCACTGCTGAAGGGGACTTCAAGCACCCATGAACCCTGCCCGTCAAAGTATCCCTTTTGATCAGGGTGCCATTGCTCCTCGGCAACCCAGCGTGACATTTCAGCGGTGAATTTAAGACACGCGGTGTTGACGGCCGGGCCTGAAAATATGCCATACGCGCGATCAAAATGGTCGGCCAGTTCCTGTTCCCGTAACTCCCGGGTTTCTTCACCCAGCAGGGTCTGGCTGGTGATTCGTTCCAACGCGAAACTCCTGAGTCCTTCGGCCTTGTGACACCAGGCATCCAGGTACCAGGAATTACGATACTGGGTCAGTCTTTGGGGTGAGATGTCGCGTTCGCTGACATCATTCCTGCGTCTGCCGTGATAGGAAATGTGCAGTTGCTGACGTCCGATCAGGGCGGCCATGACGTCCTGGAACAGGTGTCCGGGTACCGGCCTTCCGGCAATGGACTGGATGTGTATACGTGACTGGCCCTGCTCTGCCTCAACGCCCTTGGTCTGCAACAGGGCAGATATTCGGCCCTGCAGAGATTCAAGCTCGCCTTCCAGCAGACCCGGTTGTACGTTGCCCAGCACCTGGCGAGCGGTCAAAAGCGCCTGCAACTCTGCCGGGCTGATCCAGATACCCGGCAGTTCAAAGGGCTGAGTGTAACTGCGGTCGTAGTAAAAGCCGCGATTGTCCGCATCCTGCTCCAGTGGGGCACCGAGGTAATCACGCAATTCGGCCACCAACCGGTACAGAGTGGCCTGCGAACATTCCAGGCGTTCCATCAGGTCCTGGCGTGATATGGGTGTGCGCCGCTGGTTCAGGATATTGTGCAGGTGGTACAAACGCTCTGTTTTGGACATGTCAGAACCCCATCTATTTACTGTGCTGCGACACGTGCCTTAATGAAAGCCAGCGCCTTGTCGATTCCCTCGAGACTGCGTTCCCTGCCCATCAGCCACAGGGTCTTGTCGATGGAAGGTGACACCCCGCAACCGGTCAGGGCCACCCGTAGTGGCTGCGCCACTTTGCCCATACCCACTTCCAGTTCCGCAGCGACACCGTCGATCGCCCCGTGAAGTGGACCGGCAGACCAGTCTTCGATGGTCAGCAACTTTGTCCGTATGGCATGCAATGGCATTGCCGAGACCGGGCGTAAATGTTTTTTGGCAGCCTTCGGGTCAAATTCGCTATAACCTTCATAAAACACCCGGCTTTGCGCGGCCATTTCCCTGAGTGTCTTGACCCGTTCTGCCTGCACCGTAGCCAGGTCTGCCAGTGGCGGACCTTCAGAAGCTGAAATACCCAGGTCATCGAAGTGCCAATCCAGGTGTTCGGCGACCACGTCCGGGTCCAGGCCCTTCATGTAGTATTGATTCAGCCAATCCAGTTTGTCGGTATTGAAGGCGCCGGCCTTGCGATTGACGTCCTTGATATCAAACAGTTCAACCATCTCGTCAATACTGAAAACCTCCTGGTCACCGTGGGACCATCCCAGCCTGACGAGGTAGTTCAAAAGGGCCTGTGGCAGATAACCATCATCGCGGTACTGCATGACGCCCACGGCACCGTGGCGCTTGGACAAACGTGCCCCATCATCTCCGAGAATCATCGGCACATGCGCGAAAACAGGGGGTTCAGCACCCAGTGCACGGTAGATATTGATTTGCCGTGGTGTGTTGTTGATGTGGTCATCACCACGGATCACATGGGTAATGTTCATGTCCATATCATCGACCACGACGGTGAAATTATAGGTCGGTGAACCATCGGGCCGGGCGATAACCAGGTCGTCGAGTTCGTTATTGGAAATACTGATTCGGCCACGTACCTGATCATCGAACACCACGTCACCGTCCCGCGGGTTTCGAAAACGCACCACGGGCTCTATGCCCTCGGGTTTGAACTCCAGGTGACTGCACTTACCGTCATATCGGGGCTTGATACCTTCTTTCATTTGCCGTTCCCGCAGGTCTTCGAGACGTTGCTTGCTGCAATAACAGGTGTAGGCCTTGTCCTGGGATAGCAGCTGCCGGATAACTTCCGCATAACGGTCGAAGTGATCGGTCTGGTAAAACGGTCCTTCGTCGTAGTCCAGCCCCAGCCAAGCCATGCCATCGAGTATGGCCTGTACGGACTCGGGAGTGGAGCGTTCGAGATCAGTATCCTCGATCCTGAGTATGAACTGCCCACCGGTGGCACGGGCATGCAACCAGCAAAACAGGGCGGTTCGGGCACCGCCCACATGTAAAAATCCGGTTGGGCTGGGGGCAAATCGGGTTCTAATGTTCATCAATTCCTGCCTGTCTGGCATCCAAATTCACAGCGAAGTCATGAACATCTTCATACTCGCCGGATGAGTATTGGTGGGGTGATTCCAAGCAGCATATTTTACCG
>JABAAB010000025.1 GCA_014238945.1 Lysobacterales bacterium | reverse complement strand
TACCCCGACACCACGCTGGCCAGGCTGGCGGGCAGTCGTTTGCGCAGCATGAAGCTGGAGGGTCATTTTTGACCCTTAGCTAAACTTTGTAACATTTCCCCTTTCGCGGGAATGAAGTTTGGTTCTGACACCGTCATCCCGGGGCCGCGAGTAGCGGAACCCGGGACCTCGTCACTCAACCAGAGCATCAAATCATCACCAACGACCCCGGTGAACTCCGTTGCTGCTGTAAAATAGAAACGTGCCATCTGAATCAACCAACAGACCGCCTGTCTCCCGGCAGGGAATGCTGAAAATCACCGAGATCTTCTATTCCCTTCAGGGTGAAGCACGCGATGCCGGACGACCCAGCGTATTCATACGTCTGACCGGTTGCCCGCTCCGGTGCGTCTATTGCGACAGCGAGTATGCATTCTACGGTGGTCAGTGGCTGCACATTGATCAGATCATGGACCAGGTCGCTGCCCACAGGACACGCCATGTCTGTGTCACCGGTGGCGAGCCTCTGGCCCAAAAACGTTGTCATGAAATGCTTGAACGACTGAGTGATGAGGACTACAAGGTCTCATTGGTAACCAGTGGTGCAGTTGATGTCAGCCAGGTGGACCAGAGGGTCAGCCGGGTGGTGGATATCAAGACACCCGATTCAGGTGAGGTCGAGCGCAACCTGTGGGAGAATCTCGATCACCTGGGCGACCATGATCAACTCAAATTCGTCATCTGCTCGCGTGGTGATTATGACTGGGCATTGGCCGAGATTCGCTCGCGGGAATTGGAAGACAGATTCGATGTCCTGATGTCACCCGCCTGGGAACAACAGGATGCGACCGAGCTTTCCGGCTGGGTATTGGAAGATCAGTTACAAATCAGGGTGCAGTTGCAGTTGCACAAAATCCTGTGGGGCGATGTAGCGGGTAAATTAAGTCACGATCATGAACACTACAAATATGAAGCCAGCCGTCGTATTGCTCTCCGGTGGCCTGGATTCGGCAACCTGTCTTGCCATCGCCACCAACCGTGGTTATCGCTGCCATGCATTGTCGGTGGATTACGGTCAGCGTCATGCTTCTGAACTGGAGGCTGCAAGGAATGTTGCCCAATCCATGGCAGCTAAGCTGAAAGTTGTCAGGCTCGATCTGCGCACTTTTGGGGGCTCAGCATTGACCGACGATATTGATATACCAGAAGAGCAGGTGGATGGCATACCGGTTACCTATGTGCCGGCCCGCAATACCATCATGTTGTCATTGGCCCTGGCCTGGGCGGAAACACTGGGTGCGGGTGACATATTTATTGGTGTGAACGCCGTGGACTACTCCGGTTATCCGGATTGCCGTGCTGAATACATCAATGCATTTGAGGAAATGGCAAACCTGGCAACGAAGGCGGGTGTCGAAGGCCACAGGATGATCATTCACACACCCCTGATTGATCTGACGAAGGCAGAAATTATTCAGCACGGGTCACGACTCGGTGTTGACTATGGTTTGACCGTGTCCTGCTATCAGGCAGATGAATCGGGCAGGGCCTGTGGGGTATGCGATTCGTGCAGGATACGGGCGGCTGGATTTGATAACGCGGGTTTCAGTGACCCTACGCATTACAAATCTGTTTGATTTTCAGTATTATTCCTTGAGTGCGGAGCCGTTTTCAAATAAAATGCCGCGCTCCTCGCGTTACTCTCTGGGGGCCGTTAGCTCAGGTGGTAGAGCACCGGACTTTTAATCCGATGGTCGTAGGTTCGAATCCTACACGGCCCACCATTAAAACTTGGTGCTTTCTTGGCACATAGGTAACAGTTTATTCCGACCCCCTGTGTCAGGATAGTTGTCGCATCAACGTATTATTCTGTTTTTTCGTAGCGATAACTCGAGGACGACATGACTAAGCCGTATTCTGTGGCCTTTAAGCAAAAAATGGTTCAACGACTTACTGGGAAGAATGCTGTTAGTGCGGCTCAACTCGCCCGGCAGACAGGTGTTCGACAGCAAAATTTGTCGCGCTGGTTGATGGATGGTAGGCTGGGCGGCCTGTATCGTTGGGCTGGGTTCTAAAACCCAGGCCGGACAAGTCCAAATCATCGAGGAAGACATCAACCACGCGAACCGCGCTGTCTTCTGCAACATAATCATCTAAACGTTCTGGAAATAAGGTGGCTTGAAAGCGATCCTCGCCTTTGATAAATCCACTCATCCTGTGAGTCAGCGGGTGAGTGTGATTATATCGCGAGTGGAGTTTTCACACACC
>JABAAB010000043.1 GCA_014238945.1 Lysobacterales bacterium | reverse complement strand
GCATGCAGTGAGAAACCAGCGACATTTCCAGTTCTGGATGCCAACGGGCCATCTGAACAATCGGGTGGGGTTTGTAAGGTGAATACCTTACGCCCTTGCTGTGGTCCGATGGCTATGCGGTAGGTAATAGAACTGCCCAGGCATTGCCAATGCGGCACGCCGTGGGATCTGTCAGTAACCCCGGTTTTTGCAGCAAAGTTCGCTGAATCCGGCTTGCAATGGCCGCCGCTTTCACGGATGACATTTCCGCTAAAAGATTGGTGAGTTGCTTCTTGATGGCAGGGGATTTCAACTGGCCTGGTTGATGCAACGATTGAAACCGTCGTGGCCGAGATCCGAGAGGAAAACCAGAAATTCGAATGCATTGCTTTCGTTGTCCAGGGTCTTTTGGCGATAGGGGTCATCCTCATCACGGGCAGTCAATCGCCAGTACAGGATGATCAGGGTCATCGCCAATCGTGTTCTGATGAGATCAAACAACAGGTTCAATTCCGTTTCCGATAACGGGCTCCGCTGATGGTAACCTTTGACGAACGCCTCAATGAATTTCAGCGGGTTCTCGCCACCTGCACGCAGGTAGGCCGCGGCCGTCGCCACTTCAATGATTCGAGGTGCCTTGAGTGCGTCGCCGAAATCGATAAATCCTGACACATCATCGTCAGCATCCATCAAAATATTTTCGGGATTTGCGTCGTTGTGTATGGCTTGTCTTGGCAGTGTACGTAGCACTTTTATCACGGTTTCGTCGAACCGCGTGAGAACATAGCCCACGTATTTGCGGACTTTTTCATCGTCTACGTGAGGTAAAAGGCTTCTCAGTTGTTGCGCTTCCTGCATGTCCCATAGTCCAGCCTCACCATCGCCATCGAAGTCAAAATTCTTCAGCGACAGATCCAATTCAGCGAGACGTCGCCCGAACCGGTTTGCGGTGCTTATGGTCAGCTCAATATCTTTCAGTAAACGCCCATCAAGCCAGGTAACAACGCGCAAGCTGTATTCCTGACCGGTATCTGAAGTAATGACGCTGCGCTTTTCACCCGACACTGTCCTGAACACCCGTGGGGTGTAGCTGAATTCATTGTCTTCAAAGTGAGACAGCGCGGCTATCTGAAAGTCCGTCGCAATGCGATCCTCCATCAATCCGGTCACTTTGACGACATATTCCTGGCCATCTGCAGTTCTGAGTCGAAAATTTTGATCCCGTTCGCTGACGAGCTGCGTGTAGTCGCCCCGCAGATTGAACTTTTCCTCGACAACTGCGGCCACGTCCCCAACAGCGAAATCGGGTGGCTCGACGGTAACCGGGTTGATGGCGTCGTTACTGGAGCTCATTGGCGTGTCATCCTGGTTCGCTAACCGGAAAGGGCGGGTTGCAGGCGCCCCAAAGCGTAGCGGTCTTTACGAAATTCAATGGGTATGGCTTCATCTTGATCCAGAGCAAATGCCGCGAGCATCAATCCGGTTGCCGGGGCGTGCTTGAAGCCACTGCCGGAAAACCCGCAACCGGCAACGACGTTGCTGTTGAGCCGGTCGATCACGGGGCTACCGTCCGACATCATTGTATACATGCAGGTTTCCCTAATCGCAGGCTTATGGTGATCGAGCAATGGCAGATGTTCCTTCACGTAGCGTTTGACTTTTTTGACGTAGGATTTTGACGAGGCCAAATCACGACGGTCAGGATCGGACTCCGGGCCACCGTGATACAACATCTTCATCATGCCAGGGTATTCACAGGCTGGTATTCCATAGATACCTGTTAGCCGCGCATTGAAAATAATGGGGAATCCGGATGAGGCGCTGTAACTACCGGTAGGGTCGTGCCAGTAGGTAACCGGCGTCAGCAGACTGCTGAGATGCTTTTTCAATTGCGGCACCAGTTTTGCCGTCCAGGGTCCGGCACAGACCACCAGGCGATCAAAGGAACGGGTCCGCATTCTGTCGCTGTCATGGGTGCGCATTTCAATTGCAACCCCTTTCGCGCCTGGCGATTCGAAAGACTTCACGCTTCCGGTGACGATTCTGCCACCGAGCTCAAGATATCTTGACTGGACAGCATTAAGACAGCGGTGTGCGACGAGTATGCCACCGTTCGGATCAAACGCAGCACCCCAGCCTTCGGAATAATCAAGCATTGGAAAACGCCTGGCGATGGTCTCGTTTTCGAGCCACTGCACCGTCCGTTCGCTGTCCTTCAGCACATTCATATATCGTGCAAGCTCGGGATCACCGGGTGGGCCAAAATTGAGCAAGCCGGTCTTGATGAACAAAGTTTCGCCGATTGCTTTTTGCAACGCCAGCCATCGGGTCAACGAGTAGTCGAGCCGACCCATCTCAAGCTCTCCCAGAAACCGGAAAGCACGTGACAAGCCGTGTGAACTCCCACGCGTATGCGGCAGAGGAAACTGTTCAATCAAGGTGGTCTGTGCACCGGCCTCTGCCAAATGCAGCGCAGTCCAGGATCCAATGATGCCACCGCCAATAACACACACCCGTGCGGAACTGCTTTTCAGTATTTTTTCGGGGCTTGCCGACATCGCGCGGGTATCCAATCTTCCTGGTGCGAAAGTATTAGCTTTTTTTCTTCATGTTTCCTGTGGTCAGTTCCGGATGTTTGTATCCCAGGAGTGTGCGGCTCTTGTAAAGAACCCGATCAAGAACATTATCGTAATTCAGTGGGAAACGACTGAAGACCTGGTCAAGTGGATAGGAAGTATAAACCACCTTATTTGCAATTCAGCAAAGTATCAGTGACCGTTGACCCCGTGCATATTTGACCTTTGCCGTCCCCGGACCACCGGTGTACTGGTCATCGGTGCGCCTCAAACCGTCCCCTTTGGCCTCAAATGACTCCATTCCCGTAGCGCAGCCGATATCGGCCCCGG